>JBFYZU010000394.1:0-4467 GCA_041309365.1 Myxococcota bacterium | reverse complement strand
TAAGAAGGCGCTCCTCGAACCAGCCGCTGTCCAGGACGAGCACATCCACGAGGCCGCGCAGCAGCTCGAGCTTGTAGAGCCCCTGCTCGAGCTGACCCTCCAGGACGGGCAGGCACCTGACATGGTAGACCCCGTGAAGGAACTCGGGTATGTCGAAGGGACATGGTACGACCATGTCGTGGTCGTGCGTCTCCGCAATCTCGGCCCTGATGATACCCTCATCGAGAAAAGGCATATCCGCCGCGCAGACGAAGGCCCTGTGCGCGGAAATGGCCTTGAGGCCGGAGTAGATCCCCATCAGAGGCCCCTTGCCCGTCTCCTCGTCCCGGACGTGGGGCAGACCCAGAAACCCGTACTTCTGCGGCGTGTTGGTCACCAGCAAGACCTCGTCGAAGATCGACGACACCACATCGGTCACGCGGGAGATGATGGGCCGGCCCTGCACTTCGAAAAGAGGCTTGTCCGGAGAGAGCCTGAGCCCTTCTCCGCCGGCCATGACGAGGCAGGTCGCATCGATCCTATCACCCTGTCCGGGCATCGGGCCTACCGTATTTCATCCGGGCGGTCGCGCGCAACAGCGAGAGGTCACCAGACCACGTTGCAGTCCCAGCGGTTCGAGCAGATGTCCCAGGCGACGAGGCTGGGCGTGGTGCCCGAGCCGGTCACCTCGTACCAGCCCTCGGAGAACGACCCGATGGCCATGCAGCGGATGGTGGCAGTGGGGCCGCTGCAGGCCGCGAGCCATGTATGGGTGCACGGGTCGATCCAGCCGTCGGGCGGCAGGCCGTCCAGGTCGCACACGGGCTTGCAGGGGTCCTCGACGCAGCTGCATATCCAGGTCTCGATGGGCGAGCAGGCACTGGTGGATATCTCGCCTTCCGTGCAGCCTGCGGGGCAGTCGTTCCAGCAGTTCCAGGAGGTCTCGTTCGCATCGCAGCTGTCGTCGCCGCAGCTCACGCAGAAATCCGGGTCAGGGCAGGCGTAGCCCGGCTCGCAGCCCGATACTGCCGTGAGGCCGGGGCAGCATGCGGGCTCGGTCGTCGTGGAGGCAGGACATCCCTCGTGCGAGCAGGGAGCGTCCAGAGGAACGTCCACGGGTGTGTCCGGCCTGGTGTCCACCGCCGTGTCCGGCCACGTGTCCAGCGTGATGTCTGGCCAGGTGTCGGTGGCCGTGTCCACCGGCCCGTCGGTCGCGGTGTCGATGGCCGTGTCATCGGGGGTGTCGGGCTCGGCGTCGCCGGGAGCGTCGTCGATCGCGTCGGGCGAGGTGTCAGGCGCCACGTCCGAGGGGACCGTGTCCATGGCGATGTCGTCGAACTCCTGCCCCGTGTCGAGCGTGACGTCGTCATCGAAGCGCACGGTGCCTCCACAGGCGACAACGAGGACGGTCAGGGTCGAGGCGAGTGTTCTCGTTGTGATCATGGCACATCTCCCATCTGCCGGAGCATACGACAAGAATGCATATCGTGCACGTGCTCGATGGGTGGCATGCCAAAGCGGGTATACTCACTGGCCCGATTGAATTTGTACATGTCACGAAGTGCAGAGGTATGCTAGATATTGGGGACAACTTGTTCGGGCCATCGTTCTCTTGTGGCACAACATGGTTAAGCAAGGAACTCGTGATGCATGCCAGAAACCTGCCAACGACTGCTGTCCTGGCGCTCTTCGTGCAAGCCTGCAGCCAGCCCTCCCCCACGACGCATGGAGCGCCGGTCGAGGCTGACGAGGGCTCGAGCACGGCGATGCACCTGCCGTTGCCTGCGGAGCCCATGCACGACAGCCTGACTCGCGGGCAGCTTCTCTACGTGCCGATCTATTCGAGCATTTACGCCAAGGACTCCGACCGGCTGGCCGACCTCGCGTCGACCATCAGCATCCGCAACACCGCGCTGCGCACGTCCATCACGATTTCCCGGGTGGACTACTTCGACACCAAGGGAAAGCCTCTCGAGTCGCTCGTCACCAAGCCACTCATGCTAGCCCCGATGGAAACGAAGGACTTCCTCATCGAGTCGGACGACACCAGAGGCGGGACGGGCGCGAGCTTCCTCGTGGAGTGGAAGGCCGAGAAGGCCGTGAGCGCACCCGTGGTCGAGGTCGTGAACGTCTTTCTGACCACGGACAAGTCGTTCGCCTTCTCGAGCACCTCGCGCGTTTTGCGCGATGACGGGATCTGAATGTATCGCAAGATACTACTATCTCTCGTCTTGACGATGCTGATGCTCGTACCCTGCGCGGCCCGTGCGAGCGAAGGAGGTCATGAGCACGGGCTCGGCTTGGTATCGGCCATCGGCCTCGCCATCATCGCGGCCAGCGTTCTCATGCTGGTGTTCAACGCGCTGAAGCTGCCGGCGCTTCTCGCCTACATCGTCTCGGGGCTCGTGATGGCCACGGTGGCCGGACCCTTGCTCGGCGACTCCATCGAGATCATGAGCCACGTGTCGCACCTGGGATTGGTGTTTCTGCTCTTCATCATCGGCCTGGAGATGGACCTGAGGGGCATCCTCAATCTCGGCACGCGCACGGCCATGGCCGTGCTCCTGCAGGCCCCTATCGCCATCGCCGCTGTGCTCGGGTTGCAGTTCGCGGCGAACTCCCTCGGTGTCGCGATCCCTGGCCTGGGCACACAGATCCCGAGCTTCTTTTACTTCGCCGTGGCCTGCAGCCTCGGGAGCACGGCAGTCGTGGTCAAGCTTCTGGGCGACAAGTTCGACCTGGACTCCAAGGCGGGCAAGATAACCGTGCTCACACTCATAGCCCAGGACATCTGGGCCGTGCTCGCCCTGTCCTACGTCGCATCCATGACTGGTGGAGAGGGCGTCAGCATCGTCCTGATGCTGGGCGGAGGCCTGGGTGCCGGCGTGGTTCTGGTGCTCTTCTCCCGGTACGTCATGTCCCGCATCATGACATCCCTGGCCAAATCACCGGACCTCATGGCCCTCGTGTCCATCGGATGGTGCTTCCTGTGCGCGCAGGCCTTCAGCCTCGTGGGGCTGTCGGCGGAGATGGGCGCGCTGGTGGCCGGCCTGACCGTTGGAGCCTTGCCCTACCACGTGGAGGTCCTTGCCAAGGTGTCGAGCCTCAGGGACTTCTTCATGGCGCTGTTTTTCGTGGCCCTCGGAATGACCCTGCCCATGCCTTCGTGGAACATTCTGCTCCACGCCCTGGTCCTGGTGCTGATCGTCATCCTGGTCCGTCTCGTCCTGTTCACTCCGACCCTTTTTCTGTCCCGCCTCGGACCCATAGTATCTTTTACCGTGCCCATCAACCTGGCCCAGATCAGCGAGTTTACGCTGCTGCTCGTGCCGCTGGGCATCGCGGGCAAGACCCTGACCACCGACCAGGGCGCCGTGATCTCCTACGGCCTCATGCTCTCGGTGGTGGTCACGAGCTTCGCCGTTGCCCACAACTACCGCATCGCGAGGTTGATCAGCCGCCTCGTCTTTGTGCAGAGAGCAGTTGCGCCGGGTGCGGCCGCGGGGACCGACGTTGACGCCAGCCCTGGCCACGGAGAGAGGGCGGACATCGTCATGCTCGGCTTCTTCATCAACGCCGAGGCCCTCACCACGGAGATCAAGCGCACGAGCCCGGATCTGCTCCAGCGCATCCTGGTCATCGACTACAACCTACAGAACCACAATGCCATCGTGGAGCATGGCTTGCGCGTCGCCTACGGCGACATCAGCAACCCAGAGACACTGAGGCACCACGGCATCGCCGGTGCCAGGGTCGTGCTCTCCACCATAAGCAACACCTTTCTGAGGGGCATCACGAACCAGGATCTCGCAGATCGCGTGAAGCACATCAACCCCGATGCGCTGTTCATCGCCACGGCGGACGACGAGCGAGGCGCGACCGATCTGCTCGGTCGCGGCGTGTTCCGGGCCGTGGTCCCGCCGGCCCATGCCGCTCCGGTCTACATGAGCGCCATCAGCGACGCGCTCTCGGCTAGCGACAGCGTGGACCGGCATGACAGGGCGGATCCCGAGGAGCGCGTCTTGGAGGAATGACCCGGCGCCTGACCGCAATCGCATGCGCCCAGCGCGGATCCAGGAGTCATCGTGCACGACGTCATTTTACCGGAAGGGGGGAAATTGGCTGTCTTTACGAGCCCAGGACATGGCGACTGCTTGAGCATCCATCCGAGCTGTGCACGAGCGGGTCACGATGGTATCGATGATGCTGCGCTTGATACGCGCGCGACTGCAACGCGCAATATAACACATCGTCAGCCCGAACATCGTCACGACGCGTCATCTCGGCGTGACGCCCTCGCGCTGCGGGCTGCGGGCCGAAAATGCGCTTGACGGCCGCGGTGATCAAGGATACGCGTCAGTCGCCAGGTGGGGAGCCATGAGACCGACGAGCGAGTTGCGGATGCCCCTGCAGGTGGGCGTCATGACCTCACAGAGCATGCTCAGGGCCTTTGTCAACATCGGGCTTGCGCTCGTGATACTGGTTCTC
>JBFYZU010000393.1:0-3877 GCA_041309365.1 Myxococcota bacterium | reverse complement strand
AGCGTGCAAAAGAGCAGATGTACAGGTCCGAGAAGATGGCCCTTCTCGGGCAGATCGTGGCCGGCGTGGCGCACGAGATAGACAACCCCAACAACTTCGTCCACTTCAACCTGCCCATCCTCAGGAGATACATCGACGAGCTTCGGCCCATCGTGATGGCCGAGTCGGAGCAAGATCCCGGCCTCAGGCTGGCCGGGCTCGAGGCAGGGGCGTTCTTCGAGGACGTGACGAGCCTCCTCGACGACATGCAGCACGGCTGCCAGCGGGTCACGGACATCGTGGGCCAGCTCAAGGACCACCTGACCGCCCAGAAGAAGGAGAAGAGGCCCGAGGACCCTGCGGCGCTCATCGGGCGCGCGATCGCGCTGGCCGGCAAGAAGGTGCGCGACCGCGGGTGCAGGCTCGAGCTGGACGTGCCGGACGGCCTCTCGCCCGTGATCATGGACGCGGGAGGCATCGAGCAGGTCCTCATCAACCTCCTCGTCAACGCCGCGCAGGCCAGGGACAAGGACGACGCGTTCGTGCGCGTCCGTGCGAGGACGACCGGGGAGGGCTCGCTCGAGATGAGCGTCGAGGACAACGGCACCGGGATGGCCGAGGGCACGCTCGGGCGGATCTTCGAGCCGTTCTTCACGACGAAGGATCCGGACGAGGGGACCGGCCTGGGGCTGTGGGTCTGCCACGGGATCGTGGAGGAGCACGGCGGCACCCTGGCCGTGGACAGCACGCCGGGCCAGGGAACGGTCTTCACCGTCCGGCTGCCGGCCGCCTGACATGTGGAGTCTGCCGTTGTAAATCACCGCGCTCATCCCGAGAAAGGCTGAGCCGATCCGCGCACTCGGGGGAACCATCGCAGAAAAGCGCGCACGGGTACGTGCGCCCTTTCGTGAGCAAACCGAGCGACTCCGGAATGATGGGAGGCATGAGATGAAAAGGCACGTGATGCTCCTGGCGGTGGTGATGTGCTGGCCCGGGTGCGTGGGGCCCGACATGAACGGCCCGGGCAAGGTCAGCCCCGTGGACCCGGACGAGCAGGAGAGCACCGTGACCCGTGAGGACATCGCTTCCTGGGTCAGGGAGGCGGACTGGCTGATCTCCCCCTTGCTGCCGGCCCCCGAGGGCGCGACTCGCGTGGGCGTGCTGGTGGAGCTGCAG
Source organism: Myxococcota bacterium (assembly GCA_041309365.1). GTDB lineage: Bacteria > Myxococcota_A > Polyangia > DRWM01 > DRWM01 > JAFDER01. The sequence continues at coordinate 2,722 of JBFYZU010000393.1, read as the reverse complement.
TACCCCTCGGACATGCCCGCCATGGAGGCGAGGATACTGGGAGGCGGTACGGCGCTGACCGACTGGGCGCCCATGATCGTGACCTGGAGCGAGGGTGCCCAGCACGTGGCGATCCGCGACTTCGAGGTCGTGGGCGACGGCGCCGAGCTGAGGATCCCCGTGGGCGCCATCGACGCCATCAGGATGCTGCAGTGGAACGCGGTCATCCCCGGCGACCCGGGAGAGGAAGAGAGCTCGGACGACGACCACACCATGACGTTCCCCATCCGGGCGGAGCTCCAGGGGCTGGGAATCGTGACCAGGGAGATGTGGGGAGCACGGGCCACGCGCTGCTCCAGCGCGGACACCAAGACGAAGATGGCCATCCACTACACGGTCACGCCCTCGACCGATCCCGCGGCGCGAGTGCGGGCCATCCAGATCTACCACCAGGACACGCGCGGCTGGTGCGACATCGGCTACCACTTCCTCGTGGGAGTCGACGGCAGCATCTACGAGGGTCGGCCCCTGCACCTCATCGGCGCGCACGTGGCCTCCCACAACACCGGCAACATCGGCATCTCGTTCATCGGGTGCTTCCAGCCCGGCAGCTGCAGCTCAATGGGCCCCACGGTCCCTCCGGAGCAGATGATCGATGCGGGCGGCCGGCTTCTCGGCACCCTCTCGGACCTGTTCGGGGTCCCGCTGGACACGGACAGGGTCCGAGGCCACCGCGACTACCCGGGCGCCAGCACGGACTGTCCGGGCGACAACCTCTACGTGCGCATCGACGACATGCTGGCCATCGGGAACCACTCGGGGCTGGACGCGCCTCCGGCCGACCCGCCCGAGGACCCGCCTCCCGACGACCCGCCTCCCGGCACCTCGTGCGAGGCCCTGGGCTGCGACGCGTGCGAGGCGTCCGCGGGCTGCGACTGGTGCGCCTCCGGGGGCGCGTGCCTCGACGGCACCGAGGCGTGTGTCTGGCGCGGCGAGGTGAGCACCACGACGTGCTGGGACGCGCTGTGGCCCTGCGCCGTGGCCACCTGCTGGAACCCCACGGCCACGATCGAGACCTGCGGCACATGGAGCATCGAGGAGGACTTCTCCTCGGGCGCCTACAGCGTGCACCGCTACTGGGCCACCCTGCCCGCCGGCAACCCGGTGACGCTGAGGCTGCAGCGCACCTTAGGAACGTACGCTCCCGCCATCCTGGTCTCCGACCGCGCGGGCCGGATGATATACGGAGGCGGGCCCACGGCCCTGAGCGCGGGTGTGGCCGTCACGGACGTGACCGACGGCCGCACCGGCGACGTGGCCGAGGTCACGCTCGAGTCGGCGACCCCTGTGGACGCGCTCGTGTACGTGACGGGCTGGCAGATCCTCGACGCCGCCTTCACCGGATCGCTGCCCACGACGTCGCGATACAGCCTGAGCGCGGCGCAGGATTGCTCTCCGGACGTGCCCGACGACCCGCCTCCGGGAGGCGTCTGCGACGGCCTGGCCTGCGGCGTGTGCGAGACGTCGGCCGGCTGCACGTGGTGCGCCTCGCGTGGAGTCTGTGCGGACGAGACCGCCGCGTGCTCATGGACGGGCGAGGTCGGGACCACGGAGTGCTGGGACGCGCTGTGGCCCTGCGCCGTGGCCACCTGCTGGAACCCCACGGCCACGTTCAGCACCTGCGGCGCATGGATCATGGACGAGGACTTCTCCTCGGGCGCCTACAGCGTGCACCGCTACGGGGCCTTTATCCCCACCGGAGGCCCCGTGACCCTGAGGCTGGAGCGGACCGACGGCACGTTCCAGCCGGCCCTCGTGGTCGCGGACCGCGCGGGCCGGGTGATCTCTGGCGGCGAGGCGGCTGCCCTGCATCCGACCGTGACCGCCCCGAGCGCCGTGGACGGCCGTACGGGCGCCTTCGCGTCGGTCACCCTCGAGGCCTCGGCGGCAACGGACGTCTACGTGTACGTCACCGGGTGGTCCATCCTGGACGCGGGCTTCGCGGGATCGCTGCCCACCAGCGTGCGCTACCGGTTCTCGGCCACACACGACTGCTCCGGAGGCACGGATCCACCCGTGCTGGACGACACCTATGGCGGGCTCACCCAGAGCGGGTCCGAGATCCCCCGCGAGGGCCTCTACAACGCCACGCTGCACTCGGTGGTGGGCCTGTGGTACGAGCCCTACGGCATGGTCGTCAGCCACGACGGTCAGGACTGGGTCAGCGGCAGCGTGTCGTGGTTCGGGGGGCCGTCGGACACCGGCGTCTCGTCCACCGAGACCGGGGCCATCACCGGCGAGGTGCTGCGCTCGCTCAACGACCCTTTGCACCCCGACCCGGCCCCCCTCGCGGCCAGCCCCGAGGACTACTACTACGTGGCCATGCGCTGGAACTACACCCCCAACGGCCGCACATGGTGGCAGGACGCCCGGCTCGTGGTGCTCGACCCCGCCACCGGGACCAGGGTCGTGGTCCGGCCCGTGGACTGGGGCCCCAACACCAGCACCGGTCGCATCATCGACCTGTCCCCCCAGTCCATGGACGACCTCGGCGTGAGCACCGACGACACCGTGTACGTGGCCTTCGCGCCACCCGGCACCCCCCTCGGTATCGTCCCCCCGGGCTGATCCCCCCCGGACGCCGAGAAAGCATGCGATCCGCAACGACGGCGACGGGCTGCTGGCAGCCGATGGTCGCCACCCGCACCCTTGCGCCCGCGGGGGTCCAGACCAGGCCCGCGCC
>JBFYZU010000392.1:0-6714 GCA_041309365.1 Myxococcota bacterium | reverse complement strand
CTCGCGATGTGGACGGGGTGTGCCGCAGGAGGCTCGCAGGACCCCACGATACCGGATGTCGAAGTGGATCAGGATGGCGATCCTGCTGGCCCTGGCACGGAGATCTGCAACGGCCTCGACGACGATGGGGATGGACTCGTGGACGAGGCACCGACGGGCACGGGGCTTCTGGTTTCGCCCTGCGCCACCGCCTGTGGCCCGGGTGAGAGGCTGTGCCTTGGCGGCACGCTCGGCGGATGCTCGGCACCGCTGCCCGATCCGTGGGGTGTGTGCCCCTGCACGGACGGCCAGATCCGGGCCTGCGCCACCGCATGTGGGAGCGGGGTGGAGACCTGCCTGGCTGGGTCGTTTGCGGGTTGCACTGCGCCATCACCCGGAACCGAGGAGTGTGGGGATTTGGTCGACAACGACTGCGACGGCGAAGTGGACGAGGACTGCGGCACCTGCGAGCCAGGCGACAAGAAGCAGTGCGGGTCCAGCACGGGAGACTGCGTCGCGGGCACGAGGACGTGCCGCGCGGATGGGACCTGGGGAACCTGCGTGGGTCTCGTGGGGCCCACCGAGGAGGTGTGCGACGGAAGCGACAACGACTGCGACGGAGAGATCGACGAGGGGCTGGCGCCGGACACGGGCGAGTACAACGACACCTGCCAGATGGCAAGACGGCTGCCCGACGTGATCGAGGCCGGTGCCGAGGTCACGGTCCAAGGCTCTCTCTACCCCACGGGCGACGAGGACTGGATGTGGTTTCGCGCCATGGAAGGCTGGCATGACTGCGAGCCCTTTGCCGGCCAGTGCTACTACGAGCTCGAGGTGACCCTGGAGCCCCCACTCGGGGTCGATGTGGAGGTCTGCCTGTATCCATCCTGGCCTGCGGATGCGCCTGCCTGTGAAGAGGTGGGGGATCCGGGGTCGAGCTTCTGCACGGATCCCGGGGAGACATCTATGGTGTTGAGCTGGGAAGGTGTCTGCATGCTCGACGATACGCTGGACTTCGTCGTGGCGCTGCGCGAGCGACCCTCGAGCCCGTCCTCCTGCGCATCGTACCGGCTCTCTTTCTCCATGGAGGGCCCGTACACGGTCTGTCCGGAAGATGAGTACCCCACTTATTGATCGGGGAGCTGCTTTGCCTGAGGTGAGATTGACAATCATCGACCCTCACCAGCATAATCCGACTCGCGGACCACGCGATGGGAACCACCTTGGAAAAGAAGCCCACACCGGGCAAGGTCGCCAAGGCTGTCACTGGCTGCGGCGGGTGTGGTTGCCTTCTTGCCCTCGTCAGCCTCTGCGCCGGTGGCGTGATGCTGGCCTGGGGTACCACCGACTCCAAGGTCGACGAGCTCGTGGGCCCAGGCGCTGCGGTGCTGGTCTTGGGCCTGGTGGTGGGCTTCTTCTGTCTCGCCGTGCTCATCGGGGGGATCGTGGCCTTGCGCAGGGCCGGCTCGGCGCGAGCTCCCGATGGGGCGCCGGACGCTCCCGCGGTCTCGTCCTCTCCACAGGCCGGGCCTGCCTCGGGCCACTTGCCACAGGTCCCGCCGGGAGTGCCTCCGCCCGGTCCGCCACCTGCGTGGTGATGGGTCAGAAGTAGACGCCCACCCTCACTCCTGCCGTTCGCAGCGAGGGCCAGTGCTTGCGATCCGCTGGCACGAATCTCATGAGCCATGCCATGTCCAGGACGACTCCCACGACGAGGTAGCGGACCGGACGCCAGTCGAAGCCGGCCTCGATCTGCGGGCCGAAGTCCGCTCCCACCGCGACGCCGGCCGGGCTCGAGGCATCCTGGGCGTCCTTCATGGTCCCTGACGTGAAGAGTGCGACCATACCGCCGGCCGCCAGAAAGGGCCTGAAGGCGATCACGTCCAGGTCGTAGCGCAGCATCAGGGCCATGCGGATGCCCTGGCTGGCCGAAATGTCCTTCTTGCCCGGGGCGGTCATCACGAACCCGGCCTGAGCCTGCAGGCTCAGGGCCGTGGTGAGCTGGAACATGAGACCGACGTCCACTCCCGCCCCCCTGCGGTTCTTCCCGTCGTAGGCCACGAGCATGCAGTAGGTCGGGATGGCACTCACCTGCCAGCGCGGATCCTGGTGCTCGACCGGGCTATCGGCCAGGGCCGGAGCGTCATGCGCGATTGTCATCACACACAACAGAGTGGCCGTGGGCAGGCGGGATACCACGGCGCCATTGTACTCCACGAACCCGCTCTTGTGGACCATTCGCCTGGCAGGTACCTTGTGACCGGGATGATGGACGTGAGCGCCGAGACCCGTGATGGCTGGCTCAGGCTCGACGACGTGGGCCTGGCCGCCCAGACGAGGATGCGAAGGACCCGGGGATCCGGCCCGGGGGGCCAGCGGAGAAACAAGGTGCAGACCGCCGTGGTGCTCGAGCACCTGCCGACAGGGATCGTGGTCCGCGCGAAAGACTCTCGATCCGCAGAGGTGAACCGCCGGCACGCGCTCCGCAGGCTCAGGGAGCGGATCGCCGCCCAGGTGCGCTGCCGGTTCGTTTCGGGACGGCTGCCCGTCGAGATCTCGTCTCGCGCCGGGAAGGCAGGCATGCTGCGGGTCGCCACGATCCACACCGACTTCCCCATCGTGGCGGCCACTTTTCTGGATGCGCTCGAGGCCTGCTCGGGAAGCTATGCTCGCGCGGGCCAGATGCTGGGCGTCTCCACGAGCCAGGTGGTCCGACTGCTGGGATCGGCGCCATGGCTGAAGGCCGCGGCTTTCAGGCTCACGGCCCGCCCTTGACTGCGGGCAGCGTCGGACTAGCATCGTCCTCGACGTCATGCGATCTCACGTGAAGATAGGCTCGTGGCTGTGCTGGGTCCTCGTCCTCATGGCGGCATGCGGGAGCGGGCAGGGCCCGGTGGTGGTGCTGGATGCCGATGAGGAGCAGGATACGGACGTTGCCCTCGAGCCGCAGGATGACACGACGGACGGCGCATGGGTGAGCATCCTCGAGCCGCTGGAGGGTGCCGAGGTCGCAAACCCGGTCACGTTCGTGTTCTCGGCCGGCCCGGACGTGATCACGGTCTCGTTCGAGTGCGAGGGATGGCCTCTTCACCCCGACCCCTTGCCGGCGGATCGAGGAACGCTCACCTACGAGTTCTCGGGAGTGAACTTCGAGCGTCACGTCGTGCTCACGGGCCACGACGCCTCGGGAGCAGTCCTGGCCACGGACGAGGTCCACTTCACGCCGACCGAGGAGTCCTGCGCGATCCCGGATCAGCCCGGCTTCAACCACTACACCGTGGCAGCCATCAACGACATCGCTCTTTATCCAAAGGACGGAACCTATCCGTACTGCTGGGAGTACTATGGCGATACCTGCGGTGACATGTGGGGCCAGATATACGACGGCTTGTATGGCGGGGAGTTGCTGTTCGCCGGGGGCGGAGATTGCTTCTGCTCCGGTCACACGCTGGAGATCTTTTTGCGGGCGTACCGGCTGTGGCTCGATGACGCGGGCCTTCCCGCAACGACACTTTTCGTGCACATGGGCTCGAGCCTCGCCGTGGAGGACGTGGACATCGGCGACTTCTACCAGCGCTGGCAGGGCTTCGGCGTGGCCTCCACGGCGAGCGCGGCCGATGCGTTCGAGATGGCCGGCATCGGAGAGAACCTCTACGAGGACCGCTGGGACGAGGCCCTGCCGGGAGACTACGTCAACCTGTCTCGCTCCACCGGCAGCGGCCATGCCGTGATCTTCGTGGACTGGGTCTACGAGGCATCGGAGCGAGTCGGCCTCAGGTACTACGGCTGCAACGGGTCCGGACAGTCGTGCCCGGACCCGGACGATCCCCTCAACACCTCGGGCAACTCGGGCCCGTCCTTCGTGACCGAGTACTTCGAAGGGTATGGCGGGACCGTTCTGCCGTCGTATCTGTTCGTTGGACGGGTGTGGATGCCCGGGTCGAGCTGAAAGGACATGGAGGAACCCAGTGATACGACGTGAGGTCATAGAGAAGCTGCCAAAGACCGATGTGCACGTGCACCTCGACGGATCCGTGAGGCCGGACACGCTCGTCGAGCTGGCCCGCGAGTACGGCGTGAAGCTCCCCTCGTACACCGTGTCCGGATTGCGCGAGACCGTGTTCAAGGACCACTACGAGAGCCTGCCCGACTACTTGAAGGGCTTCGGCTACAGCGTCGCCGTGCTGCAGAGCGAGGTGGCTCTCGAGCGGGTGGCGTACGAGCTGGCCCTGGACTGCCAGGCCGAGGGAGTGAGGTACGTGGAGGTGAGGTTCGCGCCCCAGCTGCACGTGCACTCCCACCTGTCCATCGAGAACGTCTTCAAGTCCGTCAACAGGGGGTTGGCCTCGGCCAAGAGGAGCTTCAACGAGAGGCCCGAGGTCGTCGCGGGGGCCGAGCCTCCCTTCGAGTACAGCATCGTGGTGTGCGCCATGCGCTTCTTCGGCAAAGGCATGAGCGAGTACTTCGATCACCTCCTCGGCGTGCACCGCTTCTCCGAGCCCGAGCGTGTGTTCGCGCTCGCATCGCTGGAGATGGCCCAGGCCGCAGTGCGGATCCGGTCCGAGCACGGTATCCCCATCACGGGGTTCGATCTGGCCGGCCCGGAGGCGGGCTATCCCGCCGGTGACCACGTGGAGGCTTACCAGTTCGCCCACAAGCACTTCCTCATGAAGACGGTCCACGCGGGAGAGGCCTACGGCCCCGAGTCCATCTTCCAGGCCATCACCGATCTGCACGCGGACCGGCTGGGGCACGGCACGTTCCTGTTCGACACCAGCATGATCTCCGAGACGAGGATCGAGGATCGCCAGGCCTACGTCGAGGAGCTCGCCCAGTACATCGCCGACCGGCGGATCACGATCGAGATCTGCCTCACGTCCAACATGCAGACCAACCCGCGGATCGAGAGGCTCGAGGATCACCCATTCAGGCTCATGTGCGAACGATGCCTTTCCACGACCTTCTGCACGGACAACCGCACGGTCTCCAACACCACCGTCTCCGGCGAGATCGAGCTGGCGCTCGCGCACCTCTCTCTCTCGGCCCAGGATCTCAAGCGCAGCCTCATCTACGGCTTCAAGCGCAGCTTCTTCCCGGGGACCTACATCGAGAAGCGCAACTACGTGCGTCGGATCATCGACTACTACGAGACCCTCGAGGCCACGTACCCCGAGCTCAAGTCCGGCCCGACCCACGGGTAGCGGGCATCGATGCGCACGCGAGAAGCACGCTGCCCGATCATCAGACGTTGAAACGGACGGTCATGATGTCACCGTCCTTGACCTCGTAGTCCTTGCCTTCCTGGCGCATGCGGCCGGCCCTGCGGCAGGCGGCCTCGTCACCGAGCTCGACGAGGTCCTCGTAACCCAGGACGTCGGCTCGGATGAACCCCCGCTCCAGATCCGTGTGGATCTTCCCTGCCGCCTTGAGCGCCGTCGTTCCCTTCTTCACGGTCCAGGCGCGGACCTCGTCCTCACCCGTCGTGAAGAAGCTCACGAGGCCCAGCTCGCTGTAGACCATCCGGATGAACCTGTCTTTTCCGGGAGAAGAGAGCCCCATCTCGCGCATGAAGTCCTCGCGCTCCGCGGGTTCGAGCTCACCGAGCTCCATCTCCAGCTTCGCCGCGAGCACGAACGCATGGGTGATGCCCGCGAGCTCCGCTGGCACGGGGGCGGATGTCTGGTCATCCTCCACGCCGAGCACGACCAGGCGAGGCTTGAGGGTGAGGAAGGCGAACCCCGAGAGGCGGTTCTCGGTCTCCGGGTCGAGCTCCATCTGGCGGATGGTCCTGTTTTCCCCCAGCGTCGAGGCGATGCGCTCGAGCACCTCCGCCTCGGCAGCGAAGCTCGACTTCTCGCCCTTGCGCAACCGTGCCTGCCTCTTCTCCACGACGTCCAGATCCTGCAGGATCATCTCGTCCACGAGGGTCGCGAGGTCGGCCACGGGGGACGAGGCCTCGCCCGAGGGACACTTGAACCCCCTGACGACGTGAACGAGCAGATCCACCGAGCGCATGTCGCCCACGAAACGCTGGGAGATGGAGCGCGGCCGATCGGAGCCGTCCTCGTGGCCCGGCCCGGGCAGGTCCGAGAACACGACCTCGGCAGGCGTGGTCTTTCGAGGATCGTATCGCGCGGACAGATCGTCGAGCCGTGGGTCCGGCACCTTGACCACCCCTCGCACGATCTTGCCCCTGGATCCGGATTCGGCACCGGAAGGAAGGCCCGAAAGGGCCCGAAACACGGTGGTCTTGCCGCACCCGGGAAGGCCGATGATTCCTGCCTGCATTCAAGCCCGCAATCTACCCGCCGCAGGGCAGCGGGTCAATGCGCGCCGGCGATGCATGAGGCGGGTCGGTGAACGATCGAAACGAGATGGGACTAGCGCTTGGAGTACTGGAAGCGCTTGCGGGCACCGGGCTGGCCGTACTTCTTGCGCTCCTTCTTGCGGGCGTCGCGGGTGAGGAACCCGCCACGCTTGAGCGACGACCGCATCTGCGCATCCATCAGGACGAGCGCGCGGCTGATGCCGTGCTTGAGCGCGTCCGCCTGCCCCGCGAGGCCTCCGCCGCACAGGTTGGCGTCGATGTCCAGCTTGTCGCCCATGTCCACCCGCTCCATGGGCTGGCGAACGATCATGAGCAGGCTCTTGCGGGTGAAGTAGTCGCTGGCGCTGCGCTTGTTGACCGTGATCATCCCCGAGCCGGGGCGGATGCGGACACGGGCGATGGCCGTC
>JBFYZU010000391.1:0-14634 GCA_041309365.1 Myxococcota bacterium | reverse complement strand
GAGACAGGACCACGCCATGGCGGCCCACCTCGATCTCGGACGGGTCTGCCACGGGTTCGAGGGGGGTGAGCACCGAGATCTCGTAGTGGAGGCCTTCGAGCTCCGACGGCTTGACAGGCGTGAAGCGCGAGTCGTGGATGGTGGCCGACATCGCCATCTCGGCAACGCACTCGAAGAGCGGGATTCGCGCCACGATGTGCCCGATGCAACCTCGCAGGGCTCCGTCCGACTTCCGCCTCAGGGTCACGAAGGCCGCACCTGGGTCGGATATCACGGTCCACGAGGAGTCGGGGGCTTTTAGCCTGTAGCTCTCTCCCCGCGCCGCCGCCGCGGAGCTCTCCTTTGCGACCTTCATGAGCCAGGCCTTCTGCTCGCCAGTGATCACGTACCGGGTGGTCATGCTCGCCTCCTTCGTCGCCTCGATGGGCATGTCGCCGCTGACGGGCTTCGTGCCCGCCTCGCCGTATCGTCCTCCCGCAGATGGCGACTGGCTCCTGTCCGGGCCCCTGCATCCGGCCACCGCCAAGACCGCCGATGCGATGAAAAGGGCCCCTGGCCACGCCGCCGGACCACGGTCGTGCGCCCTCATTTCGCCTCGATCTGAGCCCCGGATCCGGAGAACATGTCGCCCGTGAACGCCGTGAACACCGGCTCCACCTCGTTTTTTACCCCGTCCTTGAAGCACGCAGGCGAGAACGACACCCGTCGACAGGCCTTCGAGAGGATGTCCTCTCCGGACAGGGGATGACCTTCTCCCTCGGCCGCGTGCACGACCCAGGCCTGTCCTGCCGCCTGGACGAGGACACCCCTGTCCTCCTGCGTGCTCTCGATGAACTGGGACACGGCAAACCCCGTGTCCAGCGGCCATACTGAACGCACCACGATCACGCTCACGGACACGAACGGGATCTCGTCGGGGCGTGGAGCGGGAAATCGCGGGTCTGCGACCACCGCCTCGGTGGCCGCAGCAGCCACGGCCTCGAAGAGAGGCTCGGTGGCCTCGATGCCACCGCCGATGCCCTGGATCCTGTCGCGGACCCGCACGAGCACGAAGGTGCCCGATGGCAGGGTGAGGGCGTTCGAAGCCGGTGTGGACGGGCTGAAGGGCTCAGCCTGCACGGCCGCGATAGCGGCGTCCATGGCGATGCCCAGGAGCACGCGCGCGTCATCATCCAGGACCGAACCATCCATGGAAGGTGCCACGGCCACCATGGCCTCGCCAGTTGCAGCGTCGGCGACGGCCGACCGGGTACCTGCGGGAACGGTGAACGCCACGACGCCGTAACCCACGACCCCGGCGCTCCTGTCACCTGCCGTGTCGCCGCTGTTGAGGTACTTCACCACCGTGCCGGTCGCCTTGCCAGGCCCCTGACGTGCGGCAAGCCCCATGAGCACTCCGACCGTGTAGTAGCCGCACATGAGGCCTGCCTGGGGTCCCTTCGAGGCTATCTCGTCCCATTGCCCGGAGGCGATCATGCCGAGCGTCTCCTTGTCCGTGGAGGACGCCTCGTCGTAGGGTCTGTAATGGCTCAGATCCGTGGATGCCACGACGACCACGTCTGCCCGCATGCCGATGGCGTCGTGCAGCAGATCGACGAGCCCGTGATCGGTGGCCATGGACCCTCGGCCCACCATGATGGGCACGATGCGGGCATGTGGGACGGCCCTGGCGATGAAAGGTAGCTGGGTCTCCAGCGAGTGCTCTCCCGCGAATGGCGCCTGGTTGGCCTCGATCACGCCCTCGCCCTTCTCGATCAGGGCACGAACCATCTTCGTATCGATGAGGATGGCGCCCAGAGGGGTCCTGTAGGAGTCCATGTCGAGAACCGCGCTCAGGTTGCCCGATCCCTGGTGGGAGAATCCCAGCACCACCACCGTGCTCACCTCGCGGCCCTCGAGAAGCCGGTAGCCGTGACCTGCCACGGGTCCCGAGTACGGGTAGCCCGCGTGAGGAGAGGTGAAGCCCAGCAGTTCGCGGCCCGTCACGACAGACGGTGGGGGCGCCGCGTCCTTGAGGTAGCCGGCCACCGCCCTGTCCAACTCCTCTGGATCTCCGGGATAGAACCGGCCTGCCACCTGGTTCCAGTAGACGCGCTTGGGTACGTCACCAGCTGACCCCCCGTCCGCGTCCTGCGCCGGGTGGGTCCGAGAGGCACGAGGCACAGGTGTCGCGTCCGGATCCTTGCCCGATGAGCCCTTGCAACCCGCCGAGACAACGACCAGGAGCACCCAGGCCGCTGCGGCGACTCGTCCCTCATGTCTCATGTCCGACCTCCACCGCCATGCTTCTCCCAGAACCCGGTGATACCATCCCCTCTTGTGCGCCACGCCCCCTCCGGGAACGGATACTAGCCCACAGGCCCATGAGGACAAGCCCCAGGAGGCTTCCCCAACCCACGATGTCGCCCAGCATCGTATATGCTGCTTGCACCTCGAGCAGCCTCACGTCCTCGACGAGGATGGCTCGCTCGAACGTGGCCGTGCTGGCCTGCACCTCGCCGGTTGCCTGGATCACGGCGCTCACTCCCGTGTTGACGCTCCGGACGAGGTCCCGCCGGTTCTCCACCGCCCTGAACACGGACAGGGCCAGATGCTGGTGAGGCTCGGCCGTGTCTCCGAACCAGGCGTCGTTGGTCACGTTCACCAGGAGGGTCGCCCCGGCCTTCACGACCTCGCGGCCCTTTGCAGGGATCGTGTCCTCGAAGCAGTTGAGGACACCCAGCCTCAGGCCTCCATGCTCGATGATCGCGGGGCTCTTCCCGGGTTCGAACCCGCCGTCGAGGAACCGGTACTTGCGCTTGAGCCAGGTCGGGATGATCCCCTTTGCCGGGATGCGCTCCGAGAATGGCACCAGCCGGCTCTTGTCCGCGGGCGGGCTGATCCCGCCTCCTGGACTGGCCACGAAGGCCGAGTTGTACATGCCCGTCGCATCGAAGCTCACTGCACCGAACAGCACCGGGACCTTGCCCTCCACGATGGCCTTGCGCCCCAGAGGGGCCCGTTGCGCCCCCCTGTGGATGCGGTAGGGATAGGCGGACTCCGGCCAGACAACCAGCCCGGCGCCCCGATCGATTGCCCCGGCGCTCATCTGCTTGAGATTATCGAGGTGCCTGGCAGACAGCCCAGCCTCGCCCTTTTCCCTGATTCCCACGCTCGGTTGCACGATACCCACCCGCAAGATGGGCGCTGATTGCCTGATCCTCTGGATGGCGCGCAGCCTCATGTCGCCGCAGAAGACGACGGCGAGGATGAGACCCAACGCGAGAAGCGCCCACCAGGGCTTGATCTCGGCCGCGGGCACCGTCCGGGCGCGGGGGGACACGAGCTCGTACACCGCGGCGCTCGCGAGGACCAGGAGGCCTGACAGGCCGAGCGTCCCCATGAGCTCCGAGGCCTGGATGAACGGCAGGAAGCGGTACTGGCCTCCGGCCAGGGTCCACGGGAACACCTGGGGAAAGGCGAACTCCACGGCCACGTAGGCGACGGGCAGGACCACCAAAGGAGGCAGCCCGGTGCGCCGGCGGCCAACGAGGGCGCAGGACAGCCCGACGAGCGCATACATGACCCCACCCCAGGAGCCGAGAAGCAGCCATATGAGGAGCGCCAGCGCCAGGGGCATGTGGGCGAAACGGACGAGCAGACCAGGGATCCAGTACAACCCTGCCATGTGGGTCACGAGCCCGGCCAGAAAACCCCAGGCGGTAGCCCTCGAGGCACCCTGGCCCTCGATGGCGAACAGCAGCGGGACAAAGGCGGCCCAGCCCACGAAGGACATGTCGGGCCACACGAAGGGAGCGCTCACCATGAGGCCTGTGGCCACCGCGAGAGCGGAAGCCACCGCGGGCCCCAGGCGCCTCACGACTTGAGCCGCAGCGCGGCAGGCAAGACACGGAGGGTGGCCGGGAGCCTGCCGAGCGACTCTCCGTCCATCTCCAGAAGCATGGTGTCCCCCTCCTCGACGGTATCCAGGAGGACCTCGGCGGCGCGCCCGTGCGTGACGCGCGGGTGATCCATGATGCGTCCGCCGTAGAGCTTTCCCGAGTGCACGAGGAAGTCCACGAGGCCGGAGTTGCCGACGATCATCACCTCCAGGGCTCCATCGTGAAGATCCGCCAGCGGGGCGATCTCCATGCCTCCTCCGAAGAATCTCCCGTTGGCCACTGCCACGAGCAGGGCCGTGTCCACCCTCTGCTCCTGGTGATCCATGAGGACGCGCACCTTGACGGGCCTGTAGTTGAAAAAAGCGCGCAGCGTGGATGCGAAATACGCCAGGGACCCGGGAACGCGCCTGCCAGAAGAGTTAACATACTCCACCACGAGGCTGCTCAGCCCGAAGCTCGTGATGTTGGCGAAGATGCGGCTCGCCCGGGCACCCTGACGATCCGTGAACGTGGCCATGCCGAGGTCGCAGGCCACGGTGCTGGTGCCTGTGAGAAGGCTCAACGATGCGATGGGATCGGGTTCGAGCCCCAGGCTGCGCCGAAAGTCGCCACCCGTACCCACGGGAACGACCGCAAGGCACGCTCGAGGATTGACCGGGCGAGGAGGCTCTCCGTCGGGCGCAAGAGGGCCCTCGAAGTACCCGTTGACGGCCTCGTTGATCGTTCCGTCGCCACCGGCCACGGCCACGCACTCGAATCCCTCGCGCACGAGATCACGGACGAGCCTCTCCGCGTCGCCGGGCCCCCGGGTCTCGCGCACCTCGCCTCCCGGCACGACCTCGAGGAAGCTGCGCGCGAGCTGCGCGCGCAGCCTGTCCGAACGACGACCTCCCGACAGGGGGTTGAGCACGAGGCAGGTCTTCAGCGTGACCTTCATCCGCTCTCGCGTCACTTGCCCTTCTTCTTCTTGCTCTTCTTGGCCGATTCCTCCTCGTCGCGAACGACGAAGGAGGCCTGCATGGCGGGCACGTCGAAGGTCTTCTTGTCGGAGGTCTCGATCGTGAACTTGCCTGCCACTTCTCCCAGCACGGTCACCCATGAATCCTTGCCTGCGTTGGTTTCGCCCTTGAAGTCCACCTTCAGCATGCAGCGTGCCTCTGGCGGGCATCCCTCGTCGACGAGAAGCTGGAAGGCGCTGACGCCCTGCGTGGTCTTGAACGAGATGATGCGCCCGTGCAGGGATACCTTCTTGCCCTTGAAGGTGTCGGGATCCCTGGCCAAGGACTCCCATCCGAGATCCTTGTCGATCCCTGCGGTGAACTCCTCGATCTCCGCATCGAGGCTTTCCATCCTGATCACCGTGAGGACGAGCTGCCTGGGACCGCGCCTGGGGCTCACCGCGTCCACCACGATCTTGTGCTCGCCGACGGTGGGGAGGGGTACCTTGACAGTGAACACGTTGTCCACGAGCTCGCCCACCGGGGCGCCGTTGACGCGCACCTCGGTGTCCGGCTCCGTGAGACCCGAGCAGAACACGTAGTCGTCCGCCACCTTCCCGCCGTCGGCCGGCCGGTTCAGGGTGAGGTGCACGGCCGGGATCTCCCACTTCAGCGTGCCCGTCTTCAGGACGGTGCCCTTGGCCTTGAGCTCGTACGGAACCTCGATGGCCCACTTGTCACCCGACGTGGGAGGCGCCTTCGAGAGCAGCTCCTTGACGGGCTTGCGCCACTCGTACTGCCCCGCCTTCTCACCAGCAGGAGCCTCTCCATCGATCGTGACGGAGTTGTTGGGCAGGGTCTGGAACGAGACGATGACCAGGGGAGGCTCCTCGTTGAGCGCTCCGAGCACGGGCTGCCAGTACATGTCCAGGTCGAAGCTCATCGCGACCTCGCCGAGCTCCTCGCCCTTGGCGTTCACGAGCATGCCCGCGATATTGTTCGGCCCCAGCACCACCGGGCCTATGGGCAGGGTCATCTTCAGCTTGCCGTCCTTGACGGGGAACTGCAGCTTGCTCACGACGATCTTGGCCGCATCGCCGGGGTTGACGAGATCCGCCTCGATGTCCACGGTCTGGAAGTCCGCGCCCTGCGCGAGCACGATGTTCTCCACTCGCGGATCCAGGTACATCTTCTTGAGGTATATTCCCCCAAAAACCGCGCCAGCAGCAAGCACGAGCACCAGCGGGATCACGAAGAACAGCCACTTCGGCATCTTCGTGGTCTTCTGCAGCATCATCATGGTCGTGGACCCGATGGCCGACTTGCGGGGCCTCACGGAGGTCTGCTGCGGGGCGGCTGCGGCCGACGGCGCCACCTGCCCGTGCTGCGGAACGAGCTGCGACTGTGGCGGCGCGGGCTGCTGGTACTGGGGCTGCGGCGCGGGCTGCTGGTACTGGGGTTGCGGCGCGGGCTGCTGGTACTGGGGTTGCGGCATGGGGCCGGGTGTTGCCAGGGGAGCTTGCTCGACCCTGGGCGGAGCGGCTGCAGGCCCGTACTGCGACTGCATGGGTTGAACGACCGGCTGCTGGGCGAACGGCTGAGGTACGGGTTGCTGGACTGGGTGTTGAGGCGCGGGCTGCGGCGTCGGTTGCTGGTACTGGGGCTGCGGCGCGGGCTGTACAGGTACGGGCTGGGCTGCCACGACCGGCGCTTTCTGCGAGGCGGCGACCGGCGCATGGCCGATCATGGTCCTTCCAGCGATGTCGGCCTTCTTGAACGCAGGCTGGGCCTGCTGCCCGGTGCCGGGCGGAGTGAACAGCTTGGGCTCGACCTTGGGATCCTGGGGCATGGCCTTCATGGCCGGCATCCCGAAGATGGTCTTCTTGTCCTCCCCGCCAGAGGCAGGTTGGGCTTCAGGCTGGGCAGCCGGCGCGGGCTGAGAGGCTTGCTTCGGGGCAGGCATGGAAATGATGGTCTTGCCTGCGGCCGCTGCACTTGCAGGGGAGGCTTGCTGGGGTGTCGAAGGCCGAGGCGCCTGAGCGGGCTGCGGCGCCGCTGCTGCGGCGGGCATGGAGATGATGGTCTTGCCTGCCGCACCTCCACCCGCGGATGGAGCGGGGCGAGGCGATTGCGTCACGGGCTCGGTCACTCGCTTGCCGCAGTTGTTGCAGAAGACCGCGTCTTGCGCGTTTTCGGTTCCGCAGTGCACGCACCTGGCCATGACGGATCCTCTCTGATTCTCGAAGCCTGTGTGACAAATTGTATAGTATGGCTCCATTCCAATATCAATTGATTATTGGGACGCCTGCGGGCGCGTTCAATCAGGCTGGAAGAAGTCGGTCTGGGTGCCACCCTGCGGATAGAACCCGGGCATACGACCGAAGCTCACGGCACCGAACGTGGACACCATGATGGAAAAGGCGGCCGCAGCCCAAAACAGTGTCGAGAACCTGCGGCCACCGATGGCCAGGAGCAGGAAGAGGGCGGGCATGTAGTCGCATGCGAACCTGTATCCGAACTGCACCCAGCCCGTGTTCTGGTAGAGGAGCGAAGGCAGCGCCGTGGACAGGACGGTGATCCAGAGAAAGGCCGTGAGCGAATCCCGTTGCTTCGGCCAGACGACCCACAGCAGGATGGGTGTCGTGAACCACAGCGCGAGACCGTGGTTGGAGATCTGCATGTACGGTGGCACCCGCGAGAACCAGGGTAAAAGCGTGAAGATGCACGTGAGGTTGCGCGAAAGAAAGTGATAGTTGAGCAGCCCCCACTTGCTGAACCTGGAGCTCCAGCGCACGTCCAGGAACCGATGGCCGAACTCCATGGGGCTGTCGAAGCGGATCTCGTTGATGACCATGGCCGCGATCAGGCAGGCGGCAGGTACGAGGAAAAACACCAGCAGACCGTACACATGGGGTGGCCTGAGCGCTGCCCTTACGTGATGCAGCGCCGCATGGGCCCGATCGAGCGGGGCCTTTCCACCACCGGCCACACGCAGGGCCTCGAGCAGGAAAAACGGGAATGCGAAGCCCACCGGGGTCCGTGCGAGAAATCCCAGACCCAGGCAGATGCCAGCCAGGAGAGGTCGTCGCGCATCCAGGGAGAAGAAGAGGTAGGCGGCCATGAGCGTCGATCCGAACACGTGTCCAACGAACCACACCGAGCCCTGAACCGCGCTGAAGTAATAAACGGTGCCGAGCCCGAACAGGCATGCCAGAGCCACGTTCTCCCACTTCCGGCGCGAAGACCGGCCCGTGGAGGAGAGGTAGGAAAGAGCCAGGAAGAGAAACACCATGGGAAGAGGCGTGAACAGCCAGGTGAAGAGGCGATCGTTGAACTCGTAGCCCCATATCTTGACGAAGGGCATCATGACCACCGCCGGGAGCGGCGGGAAGGACACGTACACCTTGCCGTCGTATCTGGCCCAGTCGTTTCCGTGAGGCGGCGGTCTCGTCAGGTGGAACTGACCCTCGAGAAACGAGTCCGCCATGTATACGAAGTGGTTGTCGGGTGAATGTGTCTCGAGGCGGTCCCAGGATGTGAGGCCATAGATTACGAGGAAGATCAGGTAGAGAGCGGCGCAGATCGCGAGGTCTCGCCTGAAATGGCTCATGTTCTCGGTCATTGCTCCAGGTTCGAAAAGATCCCCGGGTGTGGTGAAACGGCTACATCACCTGACACGAACGCCCGTTTTCCATGGAGCGGGAGACGGGATTTGAACCCGCGACGTCAACCTTGGCAAGGTTGCACTCTACCACTGAGTTACTCCCGCGGACGAGAGAATCTTGTATATCCGGTTCCAAATCCGTGTCAAGGTGAATACCTCGGACAGCGGCACGGTCGAAGAGGCGCTTCATGGGTTGCCGCCGTGAAATCATGGATCGCGACTTGCAAGCGAGCTTGCAAGAGATCGTTTTGTGGAGTAAGACTCCAGACAAGTCCTTTTACCGCAACGTGCAAGGAGGAAAGAGGATGAAAAACGTGAGGTTTCCCCTGATCGCAGCCGTCGTGGCCATCCCCCTGATGGTCCTGGCCACGTCCTGCATCATCACCGTGTCGTTCTGGGAGGGCGACGATTCATCGGTCCAGTTCGACTGGCTGATCGACGGGACGGATGCGAGCTCCACGACCTGCGCGGCGGCTGACGCCTCGCAGGTACGCATGAGCGTATCCGAGATCGACGACAGCTGGGAGTGGTGGGACGATTTCTACTGGCCGTGCTCGGCCGGTGTGGCAGACACGGGCTACGTGTTCGCCACGGGCTCCTACTACTTCGCCTGGCAGCTCATCGACTCGGGCAACAGCCCCATCAGCCAGACCGACTGGTTCATGCACACGCTCACGTCGGGCTCCAACGACATCGCCACCATCGACTTCGTCACGGGCACGCCGCCCGTCGGGCCGACACTGGTCTTCGACTGGACCATCGAGGAGCACGCGTTCGAGACGACGCTCTACGACAGCCTGTGCACCTGGGCCACGGGCGATACCACCACGATCCAGCTGTGGGTGGACACCGACGGTGACGAGGTCGCTGACGACGCGTTCAACGCGGAGTGCGAGTGGGGCGCCGCCCAGATCGAGCCCGCCACGAGCGGCTACACCGTGGGACAGAACATCGACATCGCGTTCGCGCTCATCGACTCGGCGGACACAGTGTGGAGCCAGAGCCCCACATGGGACAGCGTGACCCTCGTGAGCGGCGAGAACGACCTTGGCAGCGTGGACTTCGATCTGGGAGACTACGGTCCGCTCGACGTGACGCTGTTCTGGCAGGACAAGGAGGTCGATCCCGTCGACATCGACTGCGAGGGCCCGCCCATCATCGAAGCCATGGGCTACCTCTTGAGCTACTCCACGGGCGACGTGGCCGACGAGGTGGACATCGACACCGGAGGCATGGAGTGCACGACGCTCCTGTCCTGGCTCGAGACCGACTTCGACACCTACGAGCTCATCCTGGACGGCGAGAACGTCACGGGCGGGTATCTCTGGGGCGCCACGTGCATCGACCTCGTGGTCGATGACGAGAGCTCCAACGCCTGGGGCTGCGACGTGCTCATGACCGACTCCCCGTAACTCACCCGACCATCTTGACCCCGCCAGTTGCAGACCCATCGATACCGGGGTATATGTACGCCGCAATATGAAGCGTCAGGTGAATCACCGTCACCAGCATCCCCCATCCTTCGCCCGCCTCGCTGGCCTCACTCTCCCACGAGCAAAGGGCCTGCGGGAAGGTGAGCGGCCGATCCGGACAGGGGGGCGCGGTGGGCAGCACGCACCTCGCCAGAACGGCGCTGTCTCTACCTTCGTATCCGGCGCAGCCGGTGGGAGATGGTGCCGGTTTTTTGCCGCGCTCCTTTTGACCCTTTGCGTCGATCAGGCCGGTTGCCAGCAGGGGTTCTCCCCCTGGGGCGACGACGCCACCGTGGTGCTCACATGGACCATCGACGGCATTGCGGCCGACGAGGCGAGCTGCACCTCCCTGGGTGGCGATCAGGTCCGGATGAGCATCAACCGGGAGCCCGTGGACTGGTTCGACTCGAGGCTGCAGTGGGACTGCGAGGACGGTGGTGCGTACATGGACTCCATGTTCCGGACGGGCGACTTCCATGTGAGATGGGATCTGCTGGATGCCTCCGGCGAACCCCTGGCATCCACGCAATGGGTCTCTGTTCAGCTGGCCGATGGCGAGAACGCCCTCGGCACGGTGGACTTCAACCTGCCCTGATTTCAATCCTCGTCATCCGACGAGTCCGCCATGGCCCGGCCCCAGCCTCCGTCGTCGTCGGGAGGCTCGTCCTGCTCGGCCCGCGAAGGCACCTGGTGCGCGTCCGCGGGCTCGCCGGCCGTCTCCTGGTCCACGACCACAGCCCCGGTGTCCGCATCATCTTGCACATCGCAGCCATCGGACTCGCCGTTGCGGCTCACTTCCTCTGGCGGCAGGCGTTCCACCGAGGCAACACGCTCGTCCTCCTCCCTCAAGGTGATGAGCCTCACGCCCTGGGTGTTGCGGCCCACCACGGATACGGAACGTGCGTGGATGCGGATCATCTGGCCACCCACGGTGACGATCATGACGTCGTCGACATCGCCCACGACCAGGGTGCCCACGACCTCGCCGTTTCGCTCGGTGGTCTTGATGGTGATGATGCCCTTGCCAGCCCTGTGCTGATCCCTGTACTCGCCGAGATCGGTCCGCTTGCCGTACCCGTTCTCGCACACGGTCAGGAGCGTTCGAGGGTCCTCGCTCTCGGCCGCGGGGATCGTGGTCATGCTCACGACCTCGTCGTTCTCGCGCAGGCTGATCCCCGTGACTCCACGCGAGGCGCGTCCCATGGAACGCACCTGCTCCTCGGCGAACCGGATGCAGAGGCCCTGGCGCGTGCAGAGCAGGAGCTCATGCGTGCCATCGGTGATCTCCGCGCCCACGAGCGAGTCATCATCCTGGAGGACCACTCCGATGATGCCGGTCTGGCGGATGACGGAGTAGAGCATGATGTCGCTCTTCTTGACATAGCCCTTGCGGGTGGCCGTGACGATGTAGCTACCCTCCGAAAACTCGGCCACGGGAAGGATGGCCGCCACCTTTTCTCCGGGCTCCATGCCCACCACGTTGACGATGGCCTTGCCACGCGAGGTCCTGGACGCCGCCGGGATCTCGTAGACGCGCTTGAGGTAGACCTTGCCCCGGTCGCTGAAGAAGAGCAGGTAGGCATGTGTGGAAGCCACGTAGATCTTCTTCACGAAATCGTCCTTGCGCGTGGCCATGGCGGAGATGCCCTTGCCTCCACGACCCTGCGAACGGTACAGGGACACCGGGCTGCGCTTGATGTAGGCTTGGTGGGTCACTGACACCACCATGTCCTCCTCGGCGATGAGATCCTCGAGCGCCAGCTCTCCCTCCTCGGGCGAGATCTCCGTGCGCCGCTCGTCCGCGTGCGCGTCCCGCACGGCCTTGAGCTCGTCGACGATGACCTGCATGAGGCGGGCGCGGTCCGAGAGGATCGCCATGAGCTCCGCCACGCGGCGCTCCAGCTCGGCTATCTCTTCGAGGATCTTGTCGCGCTCCAGTCCGGTGAGCCGGGCCAGCCTCATGTCCAGGATGGCCTTGACCTGCGGATCCGAGAGCCCGAAGCGTGCCATGAGCCTCTCGCCGGCCTCGGCGGGGTTCGGCGCCTTGCGGATGATGTCCACCACCTCGTCGATGTTGTCCAGTGCCAGACGGAGCCCCTCGAGGATGTGGAGGCGCTCCTCGGCCTTTCGCAGCTCGAACCGAGAGCGCCGGGTCACGATCTCGCGGCGGTAGACCACGAAGTGCTCGAGGATCTCCTTGAGGCTCAGCACCCTGGGCCGACCAGCCACTATGGAGAGGTTGATGACGCCGAAGCTCGTCTGCAGCGGCGTCATCTTGAAGAGCTGGTTGAGCACGACCTGGGCCACGGCTTCGCGCTTCAGCTCGATGACCATTCGCACGCCCTCTCGGCTGGACTCGTCCCGGATGTCCGAGATGCCCTGGATCTTCTTCTCGCGTACCAGATCCGCGATCTTCTCCAGGATCTTCGCCTTGTTGGCCTGGAACGGGACCTCCGTGACCACGATGCGCTCGCGGCCGCGCTTCTCGTCCTCCTCGATGACGGTGCGGGCCCTGACGACCAGGACTCCTCTCCCGGTCTCGTAGGCCTGTCTGATGGGCTTGACTCCCAGGAGGATGCCGCCCGTCGGAAAGTCCGGTCCTGGAATGAACCGCATGAGCTCGGTCAGCGTGATGTCCGGATTGGCGATGAGCGCGATCAGGGCATCGATGACCTCGCCCAGATTATGGGGAGGCATGTTCGTGGCCATGCCCACCGCGATGCCGCCCGAGCCGTTGACGAGCAGGTTGGGAAACTTGGCTGGCAAGACCAGGGGCTCCAGCATCGATTCATCGTAGTTGGGGCCCCAGTCGACGGTCTCCTTGTGCAGGTCGTCGAGCATCTCGGCGGTGAGCTTCTGCAGCCTCACCTCCGTGTAGCGCATGGCCGCGGGGGGATCGCCGTCCAGCGACCCGAAGTTGCCCTGGCCATCAACGAGCATGGCCCTCATGGAGAAGTCCTGGGCCATGCGCACGAGCGTGTCGTACACTGCCTGGTCGCCATGAGGGTGGTATTTGCCGATGACGTCGCCCACGACACGGGCCGACTTGCGGTAGGGCTGGTTGTGCATGAGGTGACCCTCGTGCATGGCGTAGAGTATCCGCCTGTGCACGGGCTTGAGACCGTCACGCACGTCGGGGATGGCCCGTCCGATGATGACGCTCATGGCGTAGTCCAGATACGCCGAGCGCATCTCCTCTTCGATGGCGACCTGGCCGACCTCTGATGTCGCGCCACCGCCGCCATCGGCTGGAGGCGACGTGGCACCCTCCTCGACCACCCTCATGCCCTCCACGGGCCCTTCATCCACGACGTCATCCATGGGTGCAACGAGAATAGTCCAACGGCGCGCGAAATCAAGCTGTCCCGCTCGCCGGCGGGAAACTTTTCATGGACACCAGCGTACCAAATCCTGTAGATTGCTACGTTGTTTTTGCCAAGGATCGGACCACGGGCGTGACCAATTGATCATTCGTTGAGCAGGAGGCTCAGCAGGCGGAGCAGGGATTCATGGCGCAGTGCCCACATTGTGGATCCGTACACGAGGAGCTGATGCACTTCTGCCCCGCGACGGGCAGGCCCATCGAGCTCGGCGAGAGGATGGTGGGACAGACCATCCTGGGCCGCTTCAGGATAGACGCCGTGCTGGGAGGAAGCTCGATCGGGGGTGTGTTCCGGGCCGAGGACACCCAGACCGGCCAGATGGTCGCTCTCAAGATGCTCCACCCGAGCCTCGGCCGCAACACCGAGCTGGCCGAGCCGTACATGGCGGACGTGAGGGTCTACGCCGGGCTCGCGCACCCGAACGTTGGACGGGTGATCCTGGTGGACAGGGACGAATCCGGAGCACCCGTGGTCGTGCGCGAGTACCTCAGGGGACCCACGCTCGAACAGGTCATGCTCACCCATGCCGGCGGGATGCCTCATCCAGGAGCCGTGCGCCTCCTGACCGGCTTGCTCGGCGGGCTCGACGCCATCCATGGTGCGGGCATCTATAACGGCGATCTCACTCCCCGCGACATCTTCGTGGTGCAGGGGGAGAACGGCGAGGCCGTCGTGAAGATCGCGGAGATCGGCGAGCGCCACATCAAGTCCGCCCTTTCTCCCGAGGAAGCCGAGAAGCCACAGGACAGGCCCTACCAGGCGCCGGAGCAGATCCGCGATGGCAAGACCGAACCCGGCACGGACATCTTCGCCTGCGGCGTGATGTTCTACCGCCTGCTCACGGGAAGGCTTCCCTATCCAGAAGGCATCCCACCCAGGCCAGAGAAGATCCCTGCCTTCGAGGACATCTCCCTCATCAACAAGGACGTGCCGAAGGCCTTCGACTACACGGTACGGAGGGCACTGGCTCTCTTTCCGAGGGATCGATTCAAGACCCCGGCCATGATGGCGGACGCCATCAAGAGCTTCATGCCTCCCGACACGATCCGCTTCTCGGATGCTGCTCCCAATTACACGGATGAGGGAGGCACTGCGTCCCACGCAGCCATCGAGGATGGAGGCGCACCGCCCCAGGCCGTGCAGGTGCCCTTCGACGAGCAGTCTTTGCCGGTCTCCACGGACGATCGTTCGGCGAGCGGGCAGGAACCCGCCGTGCAGCTCGCGCCGGTCGTGCAGCCCGCGCCCGTCGTGCAGCCCGCGCCGGTCGTGCAGCCCGCGCCCGTCGTGCAGCCCGCG
>JBFYZU010000390.1:0-17404 GCA_041309365.1 Myxococcota bacterium | reverse complement strand
GGATGATTACGAGAAGGTCATCCAGGCCTTCCTGGGCTCTCCGCCTCCCACCTCCTTTTCCGAGATGATGAACATGCATGGAGACGGCCTGCAGCGCTTCCTCTCGCTCATGGGCCATTTCAGATCTCCCTTCATGGACATGAGGTCGGAGTGGCCCGCCGTGATGCAGAAGCTCACCACCGGCGAGCCAGCCAGCGTGCGCGAGGGCTTCGGCATATGGCAGAAGACCATTTTGGACACGGTGGGCCGGCTCATCAACCTGCCCGCCATGGGCATGAGCCGCCAGCACGAGGAGCGGGTCAAGTCGGCCATGGACGCTTACTTCCAGTTCCAGGCCATACTGCCGGCGTACTACGCCACGTTCCAGAACGCGAGCCGCGAGGCGTTCCAGAAGCTCCTCAAGGAGAACCGCGACGTGCTCTCGGACGGTTCGCCGGAAGGTTTCCGCAAGTTCTACCGCAAGTGGGTCGATATCCACGAGGACACGTTCTTCGAGCTGTTCAGGAAGCGGGAGTTCGCCGATCTCATGAACAAGGTCGTGGATCGCGGGCTCAACCTGAGAAGCCGGGTCAACGAGCTCACGAAGCAGCAGCTCCAGGTGCTCAACGTCCCCACGCAGGAGGAGCTCGACCACGTGTACCGCTCGCTCTACGAGCACCGCACCAAGCTCAAGGCACTCGAGCGCCGTCTCAAGGCTCTCGAAGCTTCCGCTCGCACTTCGAGGGAGGGCTGATATGGAGTTCCCAGCTGACGAGAAGATGACCGAGTACGTACGGGAGTTCAACCGGAGCCAGCAGAAGCTGTTCAAGGGCCTGGAGCAGCTCCTGCGGATCAAGGATGTGGCTGTGGCTCCGACACCCAAGGAGAAGGTACACGGCGAGGATCAGATGACCCTCTATCACTACCTTCCCAAGGATGGGAAGGCGAGGTTCAAGACGCCTCTCATGATCACCTACGCCCTCGTGAACCGGCAGTACATGATGGACCTGCAGGCCGACCGAAGCATGATATCCCAGCTCGTGGACGGGGGATTCGACGTCTACATCATCGACTGGGGGTACGCGAGGCCCATGGATCGGTACCTGACGATGGAGGACTACATCGACGGGTACATGAACGATTGCATGGACATCATCCGCGAACGCCACGGGGTGGACAAGGTCAACATGCTCGGCGTGTGCCAGGGGGGGACATTCTCGGCCATCTACGCGTCACTCTACCCGCAGAAGGTCAAGAACCTCGTGGTCATGGTCGCCCCCATCGATTTCCACACCGAGGATGGTCTTCTCAACGTGTGGTCCCAGGACATGGACATCGAAAAGATGGTGGCAGTGCTGGGCAACATCCCTGGCGACTTCATGAACCTGGGCTTCCTCATGCTCAAGCCCTTCACGCTCGTCATCGACAAGTACGTGGGTTTTGCCGAGACCATGGATCAACCGGCGAGCGTCGAGAACTTCTTACGCATGGAGAAGTGGATCTTCGACAGCCCGGATCAGGCCGGAGCCACCATCTGCAAGTTCGTCAACGATATGTACAAGACCAACAAGCTCATCAAGGGCGAGTTCGAGCTGGGGGGGCGCAAGGTGGACCTGGCGAACATCACCATGCCCCTGCTCAACATCTACGGCCTCAAGGATCATCTCGTCCCACCGTCCTGCTCGAGGCCCCTGACATCGGCCGTGGGCACGAAGGATGCCAAGGCCCTGGAGTTCAACCTGGGTCACATCGGTCTTTACGTGAGCTCGAAGGCACAGAAAGAGCTCGGCCCTGCCGTCATCCACTGGCTCATCGAGCGGGACGGAGGCGAGAGCCAGGTGCGCCGGTCCGCTCGCAAGAAGAAGTCCGGGAGTTGATCTCTACTGGCCCTCGCGCCGATCTCCTCCGATGCTGACGACGAGCACCCTGATTTGGGCTCTTGCCATCTTCCTGGCGCGCATCTGCGACGTCTCTTTGGGGACCATCAGGACGGTGATGATCGTCCGTGGTCGCAGGTTGCTCTCCGCGCTGATCGGGTTCGTCGAGGTGGCCATCTTCATCGTGGTCATCACAAGGGTCATCCAGCACATCGACACGTGGATCAACGTGGTGGCATACGCGGGCGGATTCGCGGCCGGGACCTACGTGGGCATGACCCTCGAGAGCTACCTGGTGCCGGGGCGGATTCTCATGCGCGTCATCTCACGGGAGGCCGTGGCTTCCATCTCCACGGCCCTGCGGGCGGCGGGGTTCGGGCTCACCGAGATCTCGGGGTTCGGGAAGGACGGCCCGGTCGTCATGCTGGAGTCCGTGATCCGCAGGAGGGAAATGCCCAGGTTCGTGCAGCTCGTCGAGGAGGTGGATGAAAGAGCGTTCATCACCTCCGAGGACATGCGCTCCATCAGCCGTGGCTACCTGTTGCGCCGGGACAAGAGCAAGTGACCTGAGAGGCATCAGGCTGGTGAGAGCTTCTTGCGCCTGATGACCCGCCTGTACCAGAGGACCGGCCCTTCCTGACCCTTCCTGGAGTGACCGTCCAGCGGCTCGTCGGAGCCGTCTCGACAGCAGTCGCGCACGATGCCCAGGTGTCCCTTGTCATACTGGCAGAGGTTCACATCCACGATGCCGCGTAAAATCGTGACGAGCTTGGTCGATGCCTCCTGGCGCACGAGGGTGTCTCTCTCCGCAGTTCCCACCCACAGGTGCCCTATCCCGAACTCGCCGAGGCGCTTCAGATCCGGTCTCTCGTCGAACAGGGTGTATCCGTACACACCGTCCACCATGGGGTTCTCGTAGCCCTTGTTCGTCAGCTCGATGATCTTCGGCGGCAGGGGCACTGTCCTGTTGAGCCAGTACCACATCACGAGCCCCGATGTCCTCGGCAAGCCCTCGTTGCACAGGGCGAGGTCGCGTACGGTCTCGCTCACGGGGTTGTTGGCCTCCGGATTACCGTAGTTGATGACCTGACGCATGGTATCACCGTCGATGACCGCGTTGCCGCTGGGCATGATCGTGCAGGCCTGATCGAGCGTCGTTCCATGAAACAGGTGCTGGTGGTTGTCGTAGAGGGTCCCCACGTCCGTGGGATCGATGGGCGCCACGCCCATGAGGCCCGCATGGGCGATCCCCGCGAGCTTGCCGGTGGCAAGTGCGCGAAGGCTGCTCTCCGCTCCCTGGCAGTAACCGCCGAACACGATCTGGGTGCCGTGGAAGTACTCTCCGAGCGCCAGCGACATTTCCCGGCAGTCCATGATGAACTGCTCGGGCGTCATGGTCTGCACTGCCGGGGTCGTCCGGATGTCCTTGTTGGCGATGATGCCCGTCGGGATGCCGCGTGCGGACAGGTAGTGCAAGAAGCTCTGTCGGTCGTCCCATGCGAGCACGCCGGCATCCAGGATCATGGGTGGGACCATCACCAGCGGTACGGCCTTCTTGCGCTCGCTCTCGAACTTCTCGGTGAGCCAGAGCTCCACCCGATCCGTCTCGGCGAGCTTGAACCATCGCCCGTCGTCGAAGCGTAGACCGAAAGAGCGGCGCGCCTTCTGGTCGAGCTCACCGCTGCGAAGCAGCCACCATGCCTTTGTCCGATCGATCCTCCTGGCCAGCAACTGCTCCAGCGTCTCCTTGCGCTTTCCCGCGAACGCGGTGACGAGGGGGTTGTAGGCCAAGAAGGGGTTGAGGGCGAGCATGGTGTGGGCCCAGGCGTTCAGATTCTCGGTGGTCTCGACCTCCGTGAACCAGGCCGCGTCCTTGACCGCGCCATTCATCGCCTGCATGGCCCTCATGGTGTGGAAAGGGGTCTTGTCCATGATGTCGGCCATCGGTCCCACGGGGAAGCTGCGTCCCATCAGGCTCCTCCTCGATCCCCCACTCTCATTCCGATTGTTCTAAGCCATCGTGGAGCTTCTTGCAACGAAACACGCCTCATTCCAGGTCAACATTTCGATATCATTGGGTAATTGGGCGCGATGGACAGGATCGCGCTCAGTATGCCCTGTCGGGCTTTGTCCGTGTCCCTGTTTGGTTATAATATCTCCTCTCAATGACGAAAAGTCGGGAGGCGACCATGATCAGGAATCTCGATCCAAGACCCGCACTCGTGACCGCCGTCGTCCTGCTCGGTGCGTGTGCGGGTGGAGACGCATCGATCCACCTCACCTGGTCCATCAACGGGGTGATGGCCAACGCGGACGTGTGTCTCGCTGCGGATGCCGCCTGGGTGCGCATCGTCGAGGACGAGGATGACGACGGCACCGTGGACCAGTACTACCGCCAGATGGCCTGCTCCGAGGGTTCGGGCGAGACGGTCCGCGCCTTCGAGTCCGACAAGCCTACACATGTGGCCTTCGAGCTTGGCCAGCTCGGCGGGACGATCCTGGCCAGGGACCCTGCCACAGGCTTCATGGCCTTCTCGCCGGACGAGGGTTCCAACAACATGTCTGTGGACTTCACCGTACCCTGAGGCATCGCTCATGTCTGGCCACATGGACGCCGCGACGCGATCCCTCATGCGGGCGCACGACATAGAGACACGGTTCGGCCTGAGGATCCGCACGCACCATGTCCAGGACATCGGTCTCAGGATCGCCGAGGTGCAGCGGGTGGACGAGATGGTGGCCGAGGTATACCCGGACGCCGTGTCGGATCACGGCGATGCTCCGGTCTGGATGATCACCTGGCCTGCGGCCCTGGCACTCGCCGAGCACGTCGTGAACACGGGCGTGGCCGGGCGGACCGTGCTCGAGCTCGGCTGTGGGACGGCAGCACCCGGGATCGCCGCCCACCTGGCGGGCGCAACGGTCACGTGCTCGGACTACGATCCGCTGGCCCTGGCGCTGGCCAGGCACAATGCCATTCTCAACGGGTGTCCCCAGATCCCCTTCGTGCGCCTGGACTGGTACAGGCCGACGTTGAGCGGCAGGTTCGAGGTCCTCCTGGGTTCCGAGATCGTTTACTTCGAACGGACCTTCCCCGCACTCCTCGCAGTGCTCGCGAGCAGCCTCGCCCCTGGCGGGAGGATCCTGCTCTCCGACCAGGGCCGGCCCCAGGTGGAGCGTTTCCTGGACCTGTGTACGCGGGCGGGCTTCGTGCAAAGAACGTTCTCGCACGTGGTGCACCTTCCCGAGGAGAGCCGCAGGATCCGCATCGTGGAGCTCAGGGCCGCCTGAGGCTGCCACGCACGATGCTTCCGTTTGGCCGTCAACCGGAGCGGGGGCACCATGCTGCATCCCCATCCCCTGCTCGCTGCGCTCGCCTCCCCTGCAGGGAAGGTGAGGCGAGGACGGTCGTGGCCGATCCTGGCATCGGCGGCCATCTTCCGGTGAAGGGAAGCGATCGTCCAGAGGGGGACGTCAGACCAGCTTCTTGAGCCGCGCCAGGATGTTGAGCGCCTCGACGGGTGTGATGTTGTCGGGATCCACCGCGTCGAGTGCCTCGCGCAGTGGGTGGGGCACGAGATCGGCCGGGGTGAACAGCACGAGCTGGGGATCGGCCCGTGTCGCTGGCGAGGGCCCCGATGCGCCGGCCTGGAGCTTTTCCAGGAGCTCTCTCGCACGCGCGAGCACCTGATCGGGCAATCCTGCCAGCCGGGCCACCTGGATTCCGTAGGATCGCGAGGCGCTCCCGTGCTCCACCTTGCGTAAAAATACGATGCCATCGCCGTACTCCGTGGCGGAGACGTTGTAGTTGGCTGCGTGCTCGTGGGTTCGGGCGAGCTCGGTGAGCTCGTGGTAGTGGGTGGCAAACAGGGTACGCGCCTCCACGTGGTCATGGATGTGCTCGGCCACTGCCCAGGCGATGCTCATGCCGTCGAAGGTGGAGGTCCCGCGGCCGATCTCGTCGAGCACGACCAGGCTGCGTCTCGTGGCATGTCTCAGGATGGCCGCCGTCTCGGTCATCTCCACCATGAATGTGGACTGGCCCCATGACAGGTTGTCCGATGCCCCTACGCGAGTGAATATCCGGTCCGAGAGGCCGATCTCCGCCTCTTCGGCAGGGATGAAGGCACCCGCCTGTGCCATGATGCAGGCCAGCGCCACCTGTCGCATGAAGGTGCTCTTGCCGCTCATGTTGGGCCCGGTGATGACCCAGAGCCTCTCCCCGTCGGGGTCGAGGTCCACGTCGTTGGGCACGAAACCGTCTGGCGCACCGAAGGCTTCCACCACGGGGTGCCTCCCTGCCCTGATGCGTATCCTGCCCGAGTCGTTCACCATCGGGCGGACATAGCGCATCCGGACTGCCAGATGGGCCAGCCCCGTGAGCACGTCCAGCTTCGCCAGGGACGTGAACATCTCGCGCAGGGCCCTCTCCTCCTGCGCCACGGAGGCCGAGAGTCGCACGAACATGTCCGCTTCCAGGGCCTTGCGCCTCTCATCCGCCGTGAGGATCCGTCCCTGCAGGTCCTGGAGCTCGTTCGTGAGGTATCGTTCTCCGGTCGCGGTGGTCTGCTTGCGGATGTACCTTTCCGCTGGGACGAGGTGCAGGTTGGGTCTGGTCACCTCGATGTAGTAGCCGAACACCCTGTTGTACCTGATCTTGAGCGAACCTATCCCCGTGGACTCCCTCTCCTGGGCTTCCATTCGTGCGATGGCGTCCTTGCCCGAGGTGGAGAGCTCCACGAGACCGTCCAGCTCGGAATCGTACCCCGGGCGGAAGATGCCACCTTCCCGGGAGTGGGGCGGAGGCGAGTCGACCAGTGCGCGCTCCAGCTCTTGCGCGAGACGTGACGGGCCCTGGGGTACCTCCACGGGAGGCTCCGCGCCCGGGTCCGCCAGGGACGCCAGCGCCTCCCGTATGCGAGGCAGGATGGAAAGTGTGTTGCGCAGCGCGCCGACCTCGCGGGGTGTCGCAGCGCCCAGCACGACGCGGCTCAGGACCCGCTCCCCGTCGCAGCAGGATGTCAGGTGTTGCATGATCCGTCCGGTCGTGCCCGGATCCTGGACGAAGGCTTCGATCCCGTCCTGACGGCGACGGATGCGGGCAACGTCCCTGAGCGGCCCGAGCACCCATGCCCTGAGCAAACGGCTGCCCATGGGTGTGCTCGTGCGGTCCATGAACCCCACCAGAGATGCCTTCCTGTCTCCGCTGACGGATTGCACGAGCTCCAGATGCCGGATCGTGTTGTCGTCGAGCACCAGGTGGTCGCTTGCGCTCACTGGCACGATGCGCCTGATGGGGAGCTCGCGTCCAGGTTGGGTGCGGGCCAGGTAGTCGAGCACGGCCGCGGCTGCGGTCAAGCACCACTCGGGCAGCGCTCCCTTGCCGGATACTGGAATGTCCTTCACGAGCTCGCGGATCCGCACCCGAGCACGGTCAGTGTCGATGAAATCCCTCACCGTGGTGCAAGGCGACCTCGTCACGCCGGGCAGCCTCTCCACCAGAAGCTTCTCGAACCGGTCCCACGCTGGGAAAAGCAGGATCTCGGCGGGAGACAGACGTGCCAGCTCGCCGGCCAGGTCCGACTCGTCGTCCATCCGGATTGCCAGCATCTCGCCTGTGGAGATGTCGGCTGCAGCGCATGAGAACGGGCCCTCGCCCGTCTGCGGGTCGGCCGGCACCACGCAGGCCAGGTAATTGGCGCGGCTCGAGTCCAGCATGTCCGTGTCGACGTTCGAGCCTGGCGTGACCACGCTCACGACGTCGCGGGCCACGATGCCCCTGGCCCTTGCAGGGTCCTCGAGTTGCTCGCAGATGGCTACCTTGTGCCCTGTGCCAAGCAGCCTCTCGAGGTAGGTCTTGACAGAGTGATGGGGGACGCCGCACATGGGAACCGGATCCTCCACGTCCCTGTCCCGGCTGGTCAAAGCCAGCCCCAGTTCACGGGACGCCACCACCGCATCGTCGTAGAAAAGCTCGTAGAAGTCGCCCATGCGGAAAAACAGCAACGCGTCCGGGTAGCGGCCCTTGACCTCCCGGAACTGCCTCATCACCGGGGTGTCGTGGCTCGACGTCTTCTTGCCGCGACCGGACATGGAGGCCTGTCTATCACAGTTCGCGGGCAGGTGCAGGTGAAACCTCCCTTGAATGTCGACACGCGGCTTTTTTGATACTACTGTATCCACCCAGGGAGGAAGCCATGACTGGAGCACCCGGACTGGCCCTACTGGGCCTGGTTATCACGAGCGTGGGATGCGGTGGGACCGTGAAGTTCGAGGGAGACGGGAACACGGGTATCGACACGGCTACAGATACCACGCTGGAGACGACCTCGGATCCCCTTTCGGACACGGAGTCGGATCCGGTGCTGGATCCGGTTTTCGACCCGGCCAGCGATCCCATCGTCGATCTTCCAGGTGACACGATGGTGGACACCGCCGTGGATACGGCGCCCGATCCCACGGGCTCGCAGTGCTCGGACGGAGTGGACAACGACGGGGACGACCTCATCGATCTGGAAGACTGGGATTGCGCGGGACCCTCGACCTTAGTGGAAGGCCCTCCCCCGGGATCCGTCGAATGCTCGGTGGACACCCACTGCGAGATCGGGTACTCGGAGTGCGACCGGATGACCGGCAGCTGTGTTGCGCCAACAGAGGGCATGCTGTGCGATGCCTGTGGCTGGCGCGCCGACTGCGGGATGGGCATCACCGACGAGGACAACCCGGACGTGGACTGGTGCGTGTTCGCGGATTCGAGCTCGGGCAACTGCTCGAAGGACTGCCTGGGCGACTTCGACTGTCCCAAGGGGTTCGTCTGCGATCTGGGTGACGACAGCCTCCCTCCAGGCCTGTGCTGGCCGTTCGTGGGCAGCTGCCAGATGATGGACATGGTGGGTACCATGTGCGGAGTCGACGACGATTGCGACGGTCTCACGTGCGTCGGGGGCGCCTGTACCTACCGCTGCGAGGCGGAGCACCACTGCGTGTTCGGATACAGCTGCGTCGGGGATGTCTGCCTCCCGGACTAGCTCGACGGTACCTTCGCCCCTCTGATATACTCCCGCCTGTCATGCAGCCAGAGATGGAGAGCCTCTGCGACATCCTCCTCGGAGCGGGTGTCATCGACGAGGCGCAAAAGCGCGTGGCCATGGAGCGCGCCGACGTCACGCATCACAGGCTCGTCGAGGTGACGCCCTCAATCGGCGTTGGCCGGCGCAGGGTCAAGCCGAGGGTGACGGCAGCCCAGGTCCTCGCCTCCATGCGCTTCGAGGCGTCGGGTGGCAATGGCAAGCTTCTGACAGAGGACCGCATCGTGGAGCTCGAAGCGCTGGCGAACCGCTGGGAGTACGAGAAGATCGACCCGCTCAAGCTGGATCCCAGGCTCGTGACGAGCACCCTGTCCATGCCCTTCGCCCGCAGGCACTCGGTGGTGCCCTTGAGCCTCATGAACGGCGTGCTGCGCGTGGCCATGTCCGATCCCTCGGACCAGACACTGCTCGAGCAGATCAGGCAGGTCACCGGGCTGGCCGTGCAGCCCGTGGCGTCGGCGCAGAGCGACATCCAGAAGGTCATCACCGAGACCTACGGGTTTTCCAATAGCGTGGACGCCGCCGAGGCCCAGATGACACGGGGCGTCGACCTGGGCAACCTCGAGCAGTTCGTGAGGCTCAAGCGCGTGGAGGAGATCGAGGCGGACGACCGGCACATCGTGAATGCGGTGGAGTACATCTTCCACTACGCCTTCGATCAGCGGGCCTCGGACATCCACATCGAACCGAAGCGTGAAGCGAGCCTCGTGCGCTTCCGCATCGACGGCGTGCTGCACGACATCTACCGCATGCCCAAGGCCGTGCACGCGGCCGTCATCTCCCGGCTCAAGACCATGTCCAGGCTCGACATCGCCGAGAGGCGCCTTCCCCAGGACGGGCGCATCAAGACCAGGCGCGATGACCGGGAGGTGGAGGTGCGCGTCTCGACGCTGCCCACGGCCTTTGGCGAGAAGGTCGTGCTGCGCATCTTCGATCCGGGCCTCATGGTGCTCGAGCTCACCGATCTGGGATTCACGAACGAGGAGCAGGGGAAATGGGAGCGGTTCATCGCCAACCCCTACGGCCTCATCCTGGTCACGGGGCCCACGGGCAGCGGGAAGACCACGACGCTCTACTCCAGCCTGCAGGCCATGGTGAGCTCCGAGGTGAACATCTGTACCATCGAGGATCCCATCGAGATGGTCGCCGACTCGTTCAACCAGCTGGCCGTCCACCCCAAGATCGGGCTCACCTTCCCCGTGGCGCTGCGTCACATCCTCAGGCAGGACCCGGATATCATCATGGTGGGCGAGATCCGCGATCGAGAGACGGCCGAGCTCGCGGTCCAGTCCGCTCTCACCGGTCACCTCGTGCTCTCCACCTTGCATACCAACGACACGGCCACCACGGTGTCGAGGCTCCTCGACCTGGGTGTCGATCCGTTCCAGGTGGCTTCCACGCTCATCGGCGTGCTCGCGCAGAGGCTCTTGCGGAAGGTCTGCAACGAGTGCCGCGAGCAGGTCGCCCTGACGTCGGATCAGATGTCCCTGCTCGACATCAGAACGGCCCCCGACGAGGCGCGCCGGCTCAAGGTCTGGCGAGGCAAGGGATGCGTGCTCTGCCGTGGCACTGGCCTCTACGGCAGGACGGGCATCTTCGAGCTCATGGAGACATCGGACTCCATCCGCAAGCTGATCCTGTCCGGCGCCTCGGCACCCGAGATCGAGCGGGCGGCCGTGGCAGACGGCATGGGTACTTTGCGTGACGCGGCGGTACGAAAGCTTGCGGAGGGGGTCACCTCGTTCGAGGAGGTGATCCGTCTCACGGCGCAGGAGTAAAAGATGAAGAACCCTCCACCGAGCTGGACCGACGAGGTGCTGTCCATGCTCCGGGCGGCCTATCCGGTGGTACAGCTCGTCTCGTACGAGGAGAGACGCGTCGCGCGTGAGTTGACCGCGGCGGCCACGGCGGCAGGCGTGCGCCTCATCGACATCGACACGGCTGGCGATCCGGTCCGTGCCCTCGATGCGCTCGAGGCCCAGGAAGGACCTGCTCTGGCTCTCGTGAAGGATCTGCACCTGCACTATGGCGATCCCCGGATCATTCGCCGCATCAGGGATCTGGTGGCGACTCTGGACCAAAGGCGCATCCTTCTCTTGCTCCTCTCGCCGGTGCCCGATCTTCCTCCCGAACTGGTCCACGACGCCGCGCTCGTGGACGTGCCACTTCCAGACCTCGACGAGCTGGAGTCGCTGGTGCTCATGGCCGCGAACAGGGCCCAGGTGACCGACGCCCCGCTTTGGGACATTGCTTCGGCCCTGACCGGCCTGACCATGGAGGAGGCCAGGCGCGTGCTGCGAAAGCTGCTCGCCGAGCACGGGGCGGCAGCCCTGGCCAATCCGGCGCTGGTGTTGAACGAGAAGAAGAGGCTCGTACGTACGGTCGGGGCCCTATCCATGACGGAGCCCGGTCGGACCCTGTCCGATCTGGGTGGTGGTGGGGAGCTCAAACGGTGGCTCAAGGAACGGGAGCATGCCTTCGGCCAGCAGGCGCGCGACTTCGGACTGCCTTCGCCTCGCGGATTGCTCCTCGTGGGCGTCCAGGGGTGCGGCAAGAGCCTGGCGGCGCGCGCCATCGCGTCCTGCTGGTCTCTCCCCCTTGCGAGGCTCGACATGGGCCTGCTCATGGGGCTTCCCATGCCCGAGGCGGCCCTGCACGACGTGTTCAAGGTCATGGAGGCCATGAGCCCCGCGGTCCTGTGGGTGGACGAGATCGAAAAGGTCCTCCAGGTGGATATGCGCGGGGCCGCCAGCCGGATCCTGGGCTCGTTCGTCACGTGGCTTTCCGAGAAGCAGAAACCCGTCTTCACCGTGGCCACGGCCAACGACGTCGATCTGCTCCCTGCGGAGCTTGCCCGCAAGGGTCGATTCGACGAGATCTTCTTCTTCGATCTTCCGGACCAGGCCGATCGCAGGGAGATCCTCTCCATCCACCTGGTCCGGAGGGGTTGTGACCTTTCTTCCATCGAGCAGGATGCGCTCGCCTCTCGCACGGAGCACTTCTCCGGCTCCGAGCTGGAGCAGGCCGTCATCGGTGCGCTCTACAGGGCCTTTGCAGCGGGTCGTGCCCTCGATGCGCGAGATCTCGACATCGCCATCGGTGAGACCGTACCTTTGTACAGGACCTACGAGGAACGCATCAAGGCGCTCAGGGAGTGGGCCAGGGGGAGGGCCCGCCCCGCCGCCCTGGAGCGCCGGCGCATCGACCTGTTCGAGAAGGCCTGAGCCTGGCCGGCGGTGATTTGCAACCCAAGGATATTCTTGCGAGTTCTTCTTCCCCACGCCTTGACGCTCGATGGGTGTTCTGTTAGAAATCCCACCGCAAATATCAATCACACACGCTCCCGGGCAAACCGTCGACGCCCGGTGTCCCCAAGGGGATGGCTCGACGGGAGGGGCGGAGGAACAACCGAAAGGAGAATTGCCATGTCGACGGACACTTCCATCACGGAGACCAGCAAGGAATCGCTGGAGGACGGGGCCGCCCAGGAAGAGGAGGATCGGAAGGCGCAGGGGAGCGCAGCTTTCGGACTGGAGCCGGGTGCGCCCATCAACATGCGTAACCTCATCGAGGTAGGCCTGCACTTCGGTCACCAGGCGACCCGGTGGAACCCCAAGATGAAGCCCTACATCTATGGGGTTCGCAACGGTGTGCACATCGTGGACCTGCAGCAGACCATCAGGATGTTCCGCAGGTCCTACCAGTTCGTGGTCCAGACGGTGAGCCGTGGTGGCCACATCCTGTTCGTGGGCACCAAGCGTCAGGCGCAGGAGATCGTGGCCGAGGAGGCGCGCCGCGCGCAGATGTTCTACGTTACGAAGCGCTGGCTCGGCGGCATGCTCACCAACTTCTCGACGGTCAGCCGTTCGCTCGAGAGGCTCAAGGATCTCGATAGCCGCTTCGGTGAGGATGGCGAGTTCGGTGATCTCAAGAAGAAGGAGATCATGCGTCTGTCCAAGGAGCGGGCGAGGCTCGAGAAGAGCCTCGGCGGCACCAAGGGCATGAACAACCTGCCGTCGGCCGTGTTCATCGTCGACCCCAACAAGGAGCAGATAGCGGTCCGCGAGGCCAACAAGCTCCAGATCCCGGTCATCGCGCTGGCAGACACCAACTGCGATCCGGATCTCATCGATTACCTCATCCCCGGAAACGACGACGCTCTCAAGGCCATCCACCTCGTGACCATGAAGATCGCGGATGCCTGTATGGAAGGGCTCGCCCGCAGGCGCGAGGTCATCGGCCGGGGCTCCTCGGAGCTCGACGGCCTCGTGTCCCACTCGCAGCGCGAGGGCGGAGAGGGACCGAAGGTGGAGTATGCGGGACGCAAGCCCCGCAGGTAGAGGCAAGGAGGATACGACCATGGAAAAGATCAGCATGGATCAGATCAAGGAGCTGAGGCAGCGCAGCGGGGCGGGCATCAGCGATTGCAAGAAGGCTCTCGAGGAGACGAGTGGCGAGATGAACGGTGCCATGGAGTACCTCCAGAAGAAGGGGCTTGCCAGGGCGAAGGCGAAGGGCAAGGAGGCCCGCGAGGGCATCGTGCACTCCTACGTGCACCCAGGTGGGCGTGTGGGCGTGCTGGTGGAGGTGAACTGCAACACGGACTTCGTGGCACGCACGACGGACTTCACGGAGTTCGCCGAGGACGTGGCCATGCAGATCGCGGCCATGAACCCGCTGTACGTCGACCGCGATCGCATCCCTGCCGAGGACATGGAGAAGCAGAGGGAGATATTCGGCGCCCAGGTCCGCGAGAGCGGCAAACCCGAGAACATCCTGCCCAAGATCGTCGAGGGAAAGATCGCGAAGTGGTACTCCGAGGTCTGCCTCCTCGACCAGGTCTTCATCAGGGACGACACACAGACCATCGACTCCCTCAGGGGTACACTCATCTCGAAGACCGGCGAGAACATCACGGTGAGCCGGTTCGTGCGCTACGAGCTGGGCGAGAAGTCCTGAACCGGGAGGCAAGTCGACCGTGGAGAGGGTCCTGCTCAAGCTCTCGGGTGAGTTGCTCGGCGGTCAGGCCCAGATCGGCATCGATGTCCCCTTCTTGCGAAGCCTGTCACGGGAGCTCAAGCGTGCCGTGACCCACGACATCCAGCTGGCCATCGTCAACGGGGGGGGCAACTTCTTCCGGGGCGTGCGGGGCGAGGGCGAAGGCATCTCCCGGGTCATTGCGGACAACATGGGCATGATGGCCACCATGATCAACGGGCTGGCCCTGCTCGATGCCCTGACCGCCGAGGACGTGCGATGCAGGCTCATGACCGCCATTCCGATGCAGAGCATCGGAGAGCCGTTCATCCGCCTGCGCGCCATCCGCCACCTGGAGCGGGGACGCATCGTGATCCTCTCGGGGGGGACCGGGAACCCGTACTTCTCCACGGACACTGCCGCAGCCCTCAGGGCCGCCGAGATCGAAGCGGACGCCATCTTCAAGGCCACGAAGGTCGATGGCGTCTACGACGAAGATCCGCGAAAGAACCCATCTGCGAAGCGGCTGGAGCGCATCACATACGAGGAGGCGCTCGAGCGGAGGCTCGGCGTGATGGATGCCACGGCCTTCACCCTGTGCATGCAGCGTCGAATCCCCATCCATGTGTTCGATGCCACGGTCCCAGGCTCCATCGAGCGGGTGGCCCGGGGAGAGAGGCTCGGCACGGTCATCGAGTGAAAGGGAGGACCTGACCATGGACCTGAAGGAGATCATCGATGACATGCAGGACTCCGTCAGCAAGGCCCACGAGGCGCTCAGGCGAGAGCTCGCCAAGGTACGCACAGGCCGGGCCAGCACGGCCATCCTCGACGGGATCCGCATCGACTACTACGGGAACTCCACGCCCTTGAACCAGTGCGCATCGCTCATGGTCCCGGAGCCCAGGCTCATCGTCATCAAGCCGTGGGACAAGAGCGTGATCAAGGATGTCGAGAGAGCCATCCAGGGTTCGGATCTGGGGCTCACGCCCAACAGCGACGGCGAGGTCGTGCGCATCCCCATTCCGACGCTCACGGAGGAGCGCCGTCGCGATCTCGTCAAGACCTGCCGCAAGCACGGGGAGGAGCACAAGGTCTCCATCCGCAACTCGAGGCGGGACGCGAACGAGATGGTCAAGGAGCTCATCAAGGACGGCGATGCTCCGGAGGATGCCGGCCACAAGGCCATGAAGCAGATACAGGAAATCACCGATGAGGGCGTGGCCAGGGTGGATGTGATCGTGACCGAGAAGGAGAAGGAGATCATGGAGTGATCTCCTTTGGGAAGAAGGAAACCTCGTCTCCGGTGCGTCTTTTGGTGACCGGTTGCCAGTCGTGAGCGACCCGAGGTGGGTGGTCCCTCCTCGAGCGCTTCTCTGACCGTTGACCCCCCATAAGTGGCGGGATTAACCTGGGATCGGACCCGGGAACTTATCGTGAGGGCTGGGCGTCCAACCCCACGGTTGAAAGCCGTGGTCCACGATCCGGGTGAAGGGAGGAGCATTGACCGGGAACATCGAGCTGCAGGCGTACGGTCGCGTGGATCTCGACGGTACTCACCGGGCCGTGATCGAGGCCAGGGTTCCGTGGCTCGAGGGCCCCGGCAAGTCCGAAGGCGAGGGTGAGCCATCCTTCGTCTGGGTCAGCGGCGCGGAGCGGGGCTGTGGATTGATCCTCGCAGAGGTCCATGCCAGCAGCGCGAACAAGATATTCATCGACAGGTTCAAGCAGTGGCACCTGGGTATCCGTGACGGTGACACCGTGCTCGTACGGGAAGGCAGGCCCGCGTACGCATCCTCCGTGACGCTCAAGGTTCCTGCGGACTTCGGGCCGCGAGACGGTGTGAGATTCATCGGCAAGCCTCTGGTGGCGGGAGAGAAGACGGCGCTGTTCACCTTCGGTGGCGAACCGCGGCTGGTGACCGTGGCGAGAACGGTGCCGGAAGGGCTCGTTACCGTCACGCCTGCAACGGAGATGGGCACGACGGACTCCAGGTCGGAGGATCTGCCGGTGAGCTACAGGGACATCGGCGGTCTCACGCGCGAGGTGCGACAGATCCGCGAGGTGGTCGAATACCCCATCAGATATCCCGAGCTGTTCAGGCACTTGGGGGTGACACCACCCCGCGGCATCATCCTCTACGGTCCGCCCGGAACGGGCAAGACCCTCATCGCCCGTGCGCTGGCATCGGAGACGGGGGCCAGGTTCTTCTCCATCAGCGGCCCCGAGGTCTACTCCAAGTGGTACGGCAAGAGCGAGGAGAACCTGCGGAACATCTTCTCCGAGGCCATCCGCAACGCTCCTTCCATAGTGGTCATCGACGAGCTGGACGCGCTGGTGCCGGTGCGTGACAGGGCCCACGGAGACCAGGAGCAGCGGATCGTGGCCACTTTTCTCACGCAGATGGACGGACTCAAGGAGATGCGGGACGTCGTGGTCGTGGGCACGACCAACCGCATCGACGCGGTGGATCCCGCCCTCAGGCGCGGCGGGCGCTTCGACTACGAGGTGCACATCGGAGTACCGGACGAGAAGGCACGCAAGGACATCCTCCTGATCCACACCCGCCGGATGCCGCTCGAGGACGACGTGAACCTCGACGACGTGGCGCAGCGGACCGTGGGATTCGTGGGTGCCGACATCGCCACCCTGTGCCGCGATGCGGCCTACAGCGCCATAAGACGCTGCTTCGCGGACAGGGATCTGGACTCGGGCAAGCTCGACGAGAGCCACTACCCGCGGGTCGGGCAGGCGGACTTCGACAGGGCTATCGGCTCGGTCGCGCCTTCCGCTCTCAAGGAGATCTCCGTGGAGACCCCCCGGGTGAGGTGGCAGGACGTTGGCGGTCTGGATGAGGTCAAGAAACTGCTCGTGGAGAACATCTCCTTGTCCACTAGCCGTCGAGAGGCGCTGCGCAAGGCGGGAGTCCGCGCCGCCGGGGGAATCCTGCTCTACGGCCCGCCCGGAACGGGCAAGACCCTGCTCGCGCGAGCCGTCGCCTCCGAGTGCCACACGAGCTTCATCGCGGTCAAGGGCCCCGAGGTAAGGTCGAGGTGGCTGGGCGAGGCAGAGAAGCGCATCAGGTTCCTGTTCGCCAAGGCCCGCATGGTGAGTCCCTGCGTCCTGTTCCTCGACGAGCTGGACTCCACCGTGCCGGTTCGAGGCGAGAGCTCCGGGTCGGATGCCGTGGTCAACCAGCTACTGGCCGAGATGGACGGCCTGGAACCTGGCGATGGTGTGTGTGTCATGGGCGCCACCAATCGCATCGAGGCCCTGGACCCGGCCATCCTCAGGCCGGGCCGCTTCGACTACATAGTGCCCGTGAGCCTTCCCGACGAGGCTTCTCGCGCGGCCATCCTCGCTATCCACCTGAAGGGAAAGCCCTTGGCCCAAGGGGTCCGCATGAGCGATCTCGTCCGTGACACCGAGGGCATGAGTGGCGCCGACCTGGCCGAGATCTGCAGGCAGGCCGCCTGGATAGCC
>JBFYZU010000389.1:0-6232 GCA_041309365.1 Myxococcota bacterium | reverse complement strand
GCGAGATGAGGGCCAGCTCGGTGGAACCGCTGGCCAGCTCGTCGGTGAACCGGTCGTGCATGAGGAACGGCAGGATGCCCACGACCACGAAGCCCAGCCCGGCGGCGAGCACGATGAACAGGACGTCGCCTCCGCCCGTTTCCGGAGCCACGGTGAACACGAACGTGGTGCCCTGGATGAGCACCATGGAGATGAAGAACACGAAGAGGAACTTCTTGCTGTGCAGCCAGGCCCGGATGTCCTTGACGAGGATCGCGTTGAGGAGGCCGTCGGCGGAGTCGACGACCCTTGCCCACCTCGATCTCCTCTCCTGCCGGGTCGCCGCCGTCATTTCTTCTTTCCGTTGGTGAGGGTCATGAAGGCGTCCTCGAGATCCGAGCTCGCAGCGTGGAAGTCCGTTACCCTGAATCCGTGCACCACCAGGTCTGCGAGGATCCTCGTCCTGGTGGACCTCTCCCCCTCGTAGGAGAACCATGCGCCCTGCAGCGTATCGTTCGCGTCCGTCACGCCTGGCAGCTCCGCGAGCAGTCGCACGAGGTTCTGCCTCTCGGCCTCGGTGGGCGAATCGAGCACCACGTTGACCCGCACGCCCTTGTCCACCATGAGCTGGATTCCCGACATGCGGCCGCTGGCGCACATGCGCCCCTCGTCGATGATGGTGACCGCGTCGCAGATCTCGGCGAGCTCCGCCAGGATGTGGCTCGAGAAGAGCACGGCCTTGCCCGTGTCCGCGAGCTGGCGGATGAGGTTCCGGAGCTCGATCCGGGCGCGCGGGTCGAGCCCGGCGGCCGGCTCGTCCAGGATGAGCAGCCTGGGATCGTTGACGAGCACGCGACCGAGGCTGAGCCTCTGCTTCTGTCCCTTGGACAGCTTGCCGGCCGGCCGCTGCATGAGATCGCCGAGCCCGGTGAACTCCACCACGTCATGGAGCCTTTTGCGCCTGCGATCCGGCGCGAGCCTGTAGGCGCGGGCGTAGAAGTCGAGGTACTCCTCCACGGTGATGTCCACGTAGGCCTCGAGAAAATCGGGCATGAACCCGATCTGGGGGCGGATCTCGTCCGGGTAGTCGAGAAGCGACCGTCCCTCGAACAGGATCTCGCCGCCGTCGGGCGCGTCCAGGGTGGCGAGCACGCGCATGGTGGTGGTCTTGCCCGCGCCGTTGGGCCCGATGAAGCCGTGCACGCTGCTCTCGCGGATCGTGAAGCTGATGCCGTCCACTGCCTTGACCTCGCGGTAGTAGCGCTTGAGGTCACGGACGTCCACGAGCACGGGGCACTCTGCGGCCTGCGTCATCTAGGGGCCCCCCTCGACGCCGCCGGCCGCGAGGTCGACCACCTCGAGGGGTGAGGCACCCAAGGCCACGGCCTCCATGAGCTTCTCCATGGGTGTGAACCTCTCCGGGATCTCGACGCCTCGGGCGGGAGCCAGCGACACGTACCAGAACCTCTGGTCCACCACCTCGCCGCCGAGGACATCTCCCGTCGTGTGGGGCAGGCCCTCCATGCGCGCCACCACCTGCCAGCTCGCGCGCTCCAGGTCGATGAAAGGCGCCATGACCAGCATGGCCTCG
This sequence comes from Myxococcota bacterium, assembly GCA_041309365.1. Lineage (GTDB taxonomy): Bacteria > Myxococcota_A > Polyangia > DRWM01 > DRWM01 > JAFDER01. The sequence continues at coordinate 4,662 of JBFYZU010000389.1, read as the reverse complement.
TCCTCGGTGTCTGTGGTGGGGTGCATTCTCGCGCTCTGTCCGGGCATCACGTCCAGGGCCCTGTAGATGGTCTCGCGTCCCTCCTCGTCCACGATCCTGGCGAGCACCCTCCTGGCCAGCGCCGTGAGGCCGTTCTCCACGTGGATCTCGTCGCCGGGGCCACGGGTGACGGACATGCCCATGCGCACCCTCACCGGGGTCGCCGTCAGGTACGACCTGAGCTCCCGGCTCCTCGTCCAGCCGGAGACCAGGGTCAAGGACGGCGACCATGACGTGACCAGGCGCATGATGCCGTCCGCGCCCGAGTACGTCACGGTGTACGCGGGCACGGCCGCGGTCTCGACGCCGTACTCGATGCGGCGAGGCGGCACGATCCCGCCGAAGGTGCCGTGGGCCTCGTACATGGCGCCGTCGCCGTTCGCCGGGTCGTGCATGAGCAGGGCCACGTGCCTGCGCTTCAGCGTCAGGCCCTCGTCCATGATGGTGAAGCCCAGGAGCATGGCCATGCCAGCGAAGGCCAGCACCGGCGCCGTGACGTAGAACAGCGCCTGGCGCTTCTTGAGCGTGAGGACGAGCAGGTTGAGAGGGCCGATGACCAGCGCGAAAAGCAGGGAGATGAGCACGTACCCGGCCCGAGGGACGTCGTGAAGCCCGTCGGTGAGCCTGTCCAGGGTCAGCGCCAGCCTTTGTCCCATCCTGCTCGAGGGGACGCTCGTGCCCGTGCCCGAGATATCGAGGTTGTACCTCGCCCTCGGGTTGTAGAAGCAGGCCCTGTGGCGCGATCGTTCCAGCTCGTCGAGCACGAGCACGGTCTCGGCCGTGCCTCTCATGATGCTGGCGGACGGGTCGTAGGGATCGAGGGGCACTGCGGTAGGAGCGAGCGCCGCCTTCATGTCCTGGATGGGCTTCGCCAGGATGGTCGCCAGCTCGTCGATGTCGCGCGAGACGGTCACGGTGCCCGCGCCCGTCGAGTAGAGCCAGATCTCACCCGTGCGCTGCTGGGCCTGGGGAGAGAGCGCCAGGGCCTGCAGGGCATCCCCGGTGCCGGAGCCGTGCAGCCAGAGGTTGCCGCCTCCGATGCGCACCCACCGTGAGATGGCCAGCTTCTGCTCGGCGGTGAGGGAAACGACGTCGCGCGTGGACAAGACCACGGTGCCGGGCAGACCCAGGTAGCACTGCCAGTGGCTCGCGGCCAGAGAGAGGGGCACGAAGTAGGTCCTGATCGCATTCTGGCCGAGAGCGGCGAGGATGTCGGTGAGCCCGGCGGGCGTCTCTCCCAGCGTCAAGAACGAGGGCCACCCGGGATCCATGTACACGGAGGCGCTGTGGATCTCGAGCCTGCTCGCCCGCCGGCCGTCCACGGTCACGCTGGTCACCACGCCGGACGAGTCGGCCGGGACGAGCAACGGCAACTCCACGAACACCTCGCCGGCAGGCAGCGTGAGCTCGAGCCTCGATTCCGAGCTCTGCTGTCCCGAGATGGGAGAGCCCAGAGACCCGGTCGTGGATACGAGGCCTATCTCGCGAGTCTTGCCCCGGTTCTCGAACAGGAGCTGCACCGGGTGGTAGAGGGTCGGGATGCCCGACCAGGAGTCGTCCGGCACCACGGAGAGCGCGAGGTCGGGGTCCTTGATCGCGAACCCGCCGAGCTGCATGGCCCGTGCGGGCCACGCCAAGGACAGGATGGCGAGCGCAGCGAGGGTCACCACATGCAGGGCGGATCCTGGACGTGCCGTCCTCATGCACGCTTCTCGGCGATGATGGCCGGGGCGTCGCGTTCCAGCTCCTTGACCTCCTGCATCAGCCCACCGATGACGGCGTCCGTTGTCAGGCCCTCGAGCCTGGCGGAGTACTCGAGGATGATCCTGTGGCGCAGGGCCAGGGGCGCCACGGCCTTCACGTCCTCGAAGCCGATCGTCGCGCGCCCTTCCAGGAATGCGCGCGCCCGGGCTGCCATGGCGATGGCCAGGGCCGCGCGGGGGCTTGCCCCGTGCCGGATGGGTCTTGCCGCGGCATGGCCCGTGGCAGGGTGCGTGGCCTTCACGAGCCGGGCGATGTACGAGGCGATGGGTCTGGACAGGGCGAGCCCCTCCACTGCCGCCAGCGCGGCCACGAGGTCGTCTCTGGACATGATCGGCTCGATGGCGGGCAGATCGCCCCTGCCTCGCGTCAGGATCAGGGTCTCGATCACCCCGGCGTCCACGTCCGTGACGAGCAGCTTGACGAGGAAACGATCCAGCTGCGCCTCGGGCAGCGGGTAGGTGCCCTCGAGCTCGATGGGGTTCTGGGTGGCCATGACCCAGAAGGGGTAGGGCAGGTCGTGGGTCTTGCCGATGACCGTGACCCTGCGCTCCTGCATGGCCTCGAGCAGAGCGCTCTGGGTCTTGGGGCTGGCTCGGTTGATCTCGTCGGCCAGCACCAGGTTGCCGAACACGGGCCCAGGGTGGAAGGTGAAGCCGCGCTCGCCTTCCTTCTCTCCCAGGATGTAGGAGCCCGTGATGTCCAGGGGCATGAGGTCCGGCGTGAACTGGATCCTGCTCGTCTCGATGGCGCACAGCTGCGAGAGAGCCCGCACGAGCACGGTCTTGCCCAGGCCGGGCAGGCCCTCGAGCAGCACGTGACCGCCCGCGAGCAGGCCCGTGAGCACGTTTCTGACGAGGTCGGGCTTCCCCAGGATGATCCGGCCCAGGCTCTTCTCGAGCTCCCCGAACATCTCCGAGAGCCTCTCCATTTCGGCGCCGGCGGTCCTTGATGCTTCGCTCACGGGGCGCTCCCTTCGTTCTCGAAGTACTCGCTCACCACGTCGTCGTGGTAGGGGCTCAGGCCAGAGCCTGCGCTCAGCCCCCCCTCACCGGCCTCGACCTCGAACTTCGTCCTGCCGGGCGGCTGGAACTCCGCCGGCGCATTCGTGCTCCCGGATCCCTGCTTGGACCCTGGCACCAGGGACGGCAAGAAGCCCTTGCCCGGCTCGAACGGCACGGGCTCGAAGCGCGCGCCTGCCTCGCTCGTCTCGTCTCCGAAGCTCAGCGGCGCCTCCCCTGGCCCTTGCGAGATCCCCCCCTTGCCAGGGCCGTCCATCCCGAGGGCGGCGGGATCGCACTTCTGCCCCCTGGGGCATCTGCCCTCCATCATCTGGGCGAGGGCGGCCTGGGCCTTCGGGTCCGCCACGAGATCGGAGGCCTTGGCGATCTCTTGGGCCTTCTTGCCCTGCAGCTTTCCCAGGACCTTGCCCAGCTCCTTCATCTTCTGCGGATCCATGCCGGCAGATCCCTGATCGGCTCCGCCCTCTTTGGCCTTGCCCATCTTCTCGATCGCCTCGCGAAGCTCGGGAGGCAGGTCCGCGGGATCGATCCCTTCCATGGCCTTGTCGAGCGCCTCGTCGACGAGGCCCGCCTCGACGTCCTTCATGCCGGACGCCTGCTCCAGCGTCCTTGCCGCCTGCATGCCCCCGAGCCCCTTCTCCGCAGCCTCGAGCACCTTTCGATCCAGGCCGGCCTGCACCTGGTCCACGGCCTCGGCCGCGGCCTCGGGTGCGGCCGCCGCGCCGGCGCTGGCCCCCTCGAGCTGCTCTTCGAGAAGCCGGGCCTGCTCCTCGTCGATGATCCCGAGCCTCCTGGCGTTCTCGATGCGGTGCTTGACCACCGCGGCCTTGCGCTGGATGGCCGCGCCGGACCTCTCTTTGCCTGCCCTCACGGACCACGGTACGAGGAGGCTCGCAACCACGAGCACGGCAGGGATGACGAGCCTGGCCGCCAGGGGCAGCACCCTCACCCTGGCTTTTACTGCCGGTGGCTCCACGGCTGCACCCCGTGAGGCCGCGTCGATGACGCGGCCCCCGCAGAAGCCCTTGAGGTCGAGCCATGCGGCCGCCGTGGCCGCGTCGTAGCGCTGGAGGTACGCCCTGAGCGCTGCGGCCGCGAGGACGGGAAGCCCCGTGGCCAGGATGTGCCATGGCCGGATCTCCCACAGCCCGCCCGATACCTTGAGCGCGAGCACGCCCACAGCGGCCGCGACCATCCAGGCTGCCAACCACCTCGTGGCGAGGTCCGCGACGAGCGCCAGGTTGAACCACCACCTGGTCAGCGCGATCGCTCTCGATGTGCCGGGACCCGGCATGGGCTTCTCCCCGTCCTTCCTCGGTGAAACGTCGAGAAGACGCATTCGTTCCACAGAGGACGGATTGTACCGCCCCGCGGGAGGGCCGAACAAGCGTATTCAATTAGATTCAATTAGATTCAACCCGGAGCCTTTCTGGAGTATCATTAGAAACGAGAGGTGGTGCCCATGAAGCCTGTCATGCGTCGCGTGATGTGCGGATCCGTTCTGGTCGTGGCCGTTCTGGCAATGTCGCGTCCGTCGGCGGCCACGGTCCCTCTCATCGGAGGCCTGGGCGGCCCCATAGGCTACGGGTGGAACTGCCTCAGCCCCAACGACGACGGGTCGAGCGCCCTCATCGATCTGGGTCCGGCGTTCCCCTTCGGGCTGCGTTTCTTCACCACCACGCACACCTCGGCCTACGTGAACACCAACGGCAACATCACCTTCTCGGGCGCATTGCCGACCTACACTCCTGCCGCGTTCCCGGTGGCCTCGAGGCCCATGATCGCCCCGTACTGGGCCGACGTGGACATCAGGTGGCACGACGGGTTCTGCGACGGCCCC
>JBFYZU010000388.1:0-3758 GCA_041309365.1 Myxococcota bacterium | reverse complement strand
CCCAGGGCGGGTTATGAAACGAGGGTCATGTACGCGCGGGCACGGCACCATCATCTCCACCATCATCATCCGGTCACGGCCGGCTGATGGTGTGCTCCGCGCTGTAGCACCACAGGCAGAGACATCATGACGCCGGCCCGGCGGCAGGGCCATCGTGTCCTCGCCGGCCGGACGCGCGAGACGAGGAGTGAAAAGGCGATGACCATCGGGAAAGAGGACGTGAGGCTGGCGCTGCCCAAGGGCAGGATGCAGGAGGGTGTGCTGGGGCTGCTCGCCGACGCGGGCATCAGGGTGCGCACCACGGGGCGGGGCTACCGCCCGGGCGTGTCTCTGCCGGGCTTCGAGGCCAAGATCCTCAAGCCGCAGAACATCATCGAGATGCTGGCGCACGGCTCGCGCGACCTGGGCTTCGCGGGCGCGGACTGGGTGGCCGAGCTGGAGCTGGAGCTCGTCTCGCTGCTCGACACGGGGCTCGACCCGGTCACCATGGTGGCGGCCGCGCCCTCGGAGCTGCTCGTGGACGGCAGGCTGCCGGAGCGGCGCCTGGTGGTGGCCAGCGAGTACGGCAGGCTCACGGCCGACTGGATCGCGCGCCAGCGGCTCGGCGCCACCGTGGTGCGCTCCTACGGCGCCACGGAGGTGTTCCCGCCCGAGGACGCGGACCTCATCGTGGATCTGCGCGCGACCGGGGCCACGCTCGGGGCCAACAAGCTCGTGGTGGTGGACGAGCTCATGACGTCGAGCACGCGGCTGTACGCGAGCCGGCAGGCCATGGACGACCCGAAGAAGCGGGAGCGCATCGAGAGCCTCGTCCTGCTCCTCGAGAGCGTGCTCGAGGCGCGCAGGCGGGTCATGCTGGAGGTGAACGTGCCGGCCGAGGCGCTCGACGCGGTCATCGCGGTATTGCCCTGCATGCGCGAGCCCACCATGTCGCCGCTGCACGGAGGCAAGGGGTACGCGGTCAAGGCGGCCGTGCCGCGCGAGGACCTTCCCCGGGTGATCCCGGAGATCAAGAGGAGGGGCGGCACGGACATCGTGGTGATGCAGCTTGCGCAGATAGTCCCGTGAGAAAGGTGCGGTCATGACGCCAAGACCCATCGGCGCCCTCGAGGGGGTAGAGGCCTACAGCCCGCCGAGGCACGAAGCGCCCGTGGACCTGAGGCTGGACGGCAACGAGGGGTCGCGGCCCGGGCCGGAGCTCATGGACGTGATCGTGAAGGCCGGGCCGGGAATCCTGCGCACGTACCCGGACGGCTCGGCCGTGGAAAGGGAGCTGGCCGAAATGATGGGCGTGGACGCAGCGAGGGTGCTCGTGACCGCCGGAGGCGACGACGCCCTGGAGCGGATCATCCGCTCCGTGCTGTGCGAGGGCAGAGAGATGGTGCTGCCCGTGCCCACGTTCGAGATGTTCGAGAGGTACGCCCGCCTGACGGGCGGCGTCGTGAAGGGCGTGCCGTGGCTCGAGGAGCGCTTCCCCGTCGAGGATGTGCTGGGCGCGTGCACCGAGCGCACGGCGCTCGTGGTGCTGGTCACGCCCAACAGCCCCACGGGCCGCGCGGTGGGGGCCAAAGACCTCGTGAAGGTCTGCGAGGCGATGCCCGGCGCGCTGGTGCTCGTGGACCTGGCGTACACGGAGTTCGCGGACGTGGACCTGACGCCCGTGGCGCTGGACATCGAAAACGCCGCGATCGTGCGCTCCATGTCCAAGGCCTGGGGCCTGGCCGGGCTGCGCGTGGGCTGGTGCGCCGGGCCGGCGCGGGTCGTGCAGTGGGCCAGGGCCGCGGGGCACCCCTACGCGGTGAGCGCGCCGTCTCTCGCCATGGCGCTCGCACGGCTGCGCCACGGCAAGGACGAGGTGAAAGCGTTCGTCGCGCGGGTTCGCGAGGAGCGCGACGAGCTCGTGGCCGTGGTGCGCAGGCTGGGAGGCGAGGCCGAGAGGTCGCAGGCCAACTTCGTGCTGGCGCGCTTTGCCGATGCGCCCTGGGTGCGAGACGCGCTGGCCGGCATGGGCATCGGCGTGAGGCTGTTTCCCGGCAGGCCGTACCTCGACGGGTACGTGCGCATCACCTTGCCGGGCGACGGCCGCGACTTCGGCCGGCTCGTGGCCGCGCTCGAGACCACGCTCGCGCCCGGGGAGCTCGTCGTGGGAGCCGGCACGCTCGCGAAGGGCAGGGGGCCGGGGGCCTGGGTGGCGTGCGGATCCGTGGACGACGTGAAGGCCGCGCGGGCCGCGGGCGCGCTCGCCCTGGGCGTTGCCGGCAAGGACGGGAAGGAAGAGCTTCTGCGCGCGGGCGCGGCCCGCGTGTTCGAGAGGGTCGACGAGATCGAGGAGATGATGCCATGACGACAAGGACGGCGAGCGTGCATCGCGAGACGAAGGAGACGAGCATCGACGTGAAGCTCGGGCTCGACGGCGAGGGACGGTCGGACGTGAAGACCGGGCTGGGGTTTCTGGACCACATGCTCTCGTCTCTGGCCAAACACGGCCGCATGGACCTCGAGCTCGGCTGCACGGGAGACCTCGGTGTGGACGACCACCACACGACCGAGGACTGCGCCCTGGCCCTGGGGCAGGCGCTGGACAGGGCCCTGGGCGACAGGAGCGGCATCGCCCGCTTCGGGTGGGCGTACGCGCCGCTGGACGAGGCCCTGGCGCGGGCCGTGGTGGACCTCTCGGGACGGCCGCACGCGAGCGTGGACCTGGGGCTTGCGAGGCACATGGTGGGCGACGTGGCCGCCGAGAACGTCGGCCACGCGGTGCGCTCGCTGGCAATGGCGGCCAGGGCCACCATCCACGTGGACGTGCTTCGCGGCGAGAACGACCACCACAGGGCAGAGGCCGCGTTCAAGGCGCTGGCGCTGGCGCTCTCGATGGCAGCCGCGCTCGACGGGTCGGTGGGAGTGCCCAGCACCAAGGGAGTGCTGTGATGCAGGCCGAAGAGGTCGTGGTGGTGCGCACCGGCACCGCGAACCTGGCCAGCGTGCTGGCGGGGCTCGAGAGGGCAGGGGCCGTCGCGCGCGTGAGCGAGGACCCCGGCGACGTGGACCGGGCCGGTATGCTGGTGCTGCCCGGCGTGGGCACGCTGGCAGCGGCCATGGCGCAGCTCGACGAGAAGGGCCTCACCGGGCCGCTCCGCGAGAGGCTGCTCGCGGGCAGGCCCACCCTGGCCGTGTGCCTGGGGCTGCAGATGCTGTGCGAGACGAGCGAGGAGAGCGAGGGCGTGGCCGGCCTCGGCGTGGTGAAGGCGCGCGCGACGCGCTTCGAGGGAAACGTGGCCGTGCCGCAGCTCGGGTGGAACCGCGTGGCAGCGGACGCGGGGTGCAGGTTGCTCGACGACGGGTACGCGTACTTCGCCAACTCCTACAAGCTCGACGGGGCGCCGGACGGGTGGAGCGCCGCGACGTCGGATCACGGGGGACCCTTCGTAGCGGCCATGGAGCGCGGCAACGTGCTCGCGTGCCAGTTCCACCCGGAGCTGAGCGGGCGCTGGGGCAGAGACCTCCTCTGCAGGTGGCTGGCCGTGGGAGGCGGGGCATGCTGACCGTGCGCATCATCCCGTGCCTGGACGTGCGCGACGGGCGCGTGGTCAAGGGCGTGAGGTTCTCCGGGCTCGCGGACGCGGGCAGCCCGCCCGAGCTGGCTGGCGCGTACGAGGAGCAGGGCGCGGACGAGATCACTCTTCTCGACGTGTCGGCGACGCCGGAGGGCAGGGGCGCCGGCCTCGAGACCGTGCGCGCGGTGAGAAGGAGGCTGGCCT
>JBFYZU010000387.1:0-11573 GCA_041309365.1 Myxococcota bacterium | reverse complement strand
ACGAGCAGAGCGGCCGGACCGTGGGCGTGATGCCGGATACCAGGGGACGGAGGAGGACCATGTGTCCGGTGCCCGGCACGGAGCAGGAGGTGGCACCGGGCGTCCCCGTGCGCTTCGTGCGGCAAGGCACCGAGCACGAGCACGCCGGTCGAGGGGGCTTCGTCCTGGGCATCTGCTCGGACCAGCCCTTCGAGGACCTGGCCAGCGCCCGGTGCATCGTGGGCAAGGATGCTTCCGTTGTCTTCGCGATCGCAGAAAACCATGCAGGCACTTCGGGTTACATCGACACCAGGGTGACCATGGGCGGCATGCTGAGAACGGGCAAGGGGCTCAGCGCACCCGGCATCGTGCGTCCCGTGGAGCTTACGCAAAAAGACATCGACGACCTGCGCTTCGGAGCGAAGCTCGGCGTCGACGTGGCCTGCCTGTCGCACGTGACGGGCCCCGAGCAGGTCGAGCAGGCGCGCGAGGTCCTGGCAAGGACGCGCAGAAAGAGGCTGCCTCGCGTTTTCGCCAAGATCGAGTGCGCCGAGGCGCTCGAACGTATCGACAGCATTGCGGCCACGGCGGACGGAATCGTCATCGGCCGCGGCGATCTGGCGGCCGAGACCTCGCCGAGCGAGGTGCCCCTCGCCCAGACGGTCATCACGCGAGCCGCAGCCGGAAGGCACAAGCCATGCCTGGTGGCCACCGGCGTGCTCGACACGATGCGGCGCTCCAGCACGGCCTCGTTCGCGGAGCTGCGCGACATACACCGCAGCATCCAGGAAGGCGCGACGGGCTTCGTGCTCACGTCCGAGACGGGGACGGGCCGCAACGGGGCGCTCGCCGTCTCGACGCTGGTGACGGCCGCTCGATTCCTCGAGACCGCCAGGCAGCCGGTCGGCCAGCGCAGAAAGGCTCGCAGGTAGGGGCGAGACGAGCGCCTTTTGAAGTGCATTTCCGTCTGGCGGTGGTATAAATCCCCATCTCGCCTGTTTCGGGAGGTCACATGGAAAGGCATGGATACGCGAAGGTCGCAACCAGGACCTGCCTCGTCGCATTGCTTGTGTCGCATCTCGTGGCATGCGGGGAAAGAACCGATGCCCCGGACCAGGACTTTGCCACGGACACGGGCCTGGACACGGTCGAGGATGTTCTCGAGGATACGGCCCTGGAAATGGTCGAGGACACGGACACGGACCTCGTGCAGGACACGGTCCTGGACACGGCTCTCGATGGCCCGTCGGCATCGTGCGACACCCTGCACAACGGCCTGAACACGGGCTTCATGGTGGACGGTACCGCGCGCGAGCTCATCCTGGACCTGCCCGCCGGCGTCGAGACGGACGGCCCGTGGGCCGTGGTGTTCAACTGGCACGGCATGGGAGACACGGCCGCGAACATGCGGCTCCTGTTCTCCCCGTTCATCGACAATCCCGACATGCCCTTCATCCTGGTCACGCCCGAGGATACCAACGTCAGCCTGGCCGGCCTCATGGTCATCGAATGGGACGTGGCCGTGGTCACGGAGGCCAACCGCGAGGCCCGGCTGTTCGACGAGGTGCTCGCGTGCATCGAGGAGAGGTGGGACGTAGACGAGAACCACGTGCACTCGGTCGGCTTCTCCATGGGCAGCTTCGTCACGGACATGCTCGGCACGGTCCGCGGCGACTCGCTCGCCTCCATCGCCACCTACTCCGGCGCCTATGGCTGCAACGACGCAAACACCTCCGGAAGCATGCTGGCAGGAATGATCAGCTGGCCGGAGTACACGACCACCAACGCCTACGCCCAGATGTTCTTGCACGGCGGCAGCACGGACATCTACAACCTGTTCATCGAAACACTCCAGTTTTCCGAGTTCGCGGCCAACGACGCGGCCTTCCTCAACGAGGCCGGACATGACGTGGTGGTGTGCAACCACGATGGAGGTCACTCTGTACCGTCGGACATGGCCGGGGACAAGATCGTCGAGTTCTTCGCGGAGCACCCCCTGGGCACCGACCCTTCCCCCTACGCGACGGAGGGGCTGCCGCCGAACTTCGCATCGTACTGCGTCTTCATGGGAGCCGAATGACGGTCTGACCGGCCCCACGGGCGGCGATCACCAGGCAAGGCAGGTGTATTGCCGGCCGGGCGCGAACGTTCAGGCGTTCGTGCCGAACGACGTGATGAGGTAGCCGCCCGAGCGCTCGTCCTTCTGGATCTCCAGAAGCCCTCGCTTGCTGGCGTCCTCCAGGAGCTGGCTGAACGTCTTGTAACCGTGAGCGCTCTCGGAGAAGTTGGGCCGCTTGCGCTTGAGCGTCTGCTTGACGATGGAGGCGAGAAGGTTGTCGTCCTTCTCCTCGAACATGGCCTCCACGGTGTCGAGCACGAGCTCCAGGGCCTTGCGACGGCGTTCCTCGACCTGGTCGGCCTCCGCCTCCGCACCCGGGGCCCGGGTCTCCTTGTGCTCGGAAGGCGGCTTGGCGGGCGGTTTCTTGACCTTGCGCTTGCCGCCCTTCTTCTTCACGACGAGGTCGTCGTAGTAGATGAAGTCGTCGCAGTTGCCCACGAGCAGGTCGCTGGTGGAGTTGCGGATCCCGAGGCCGATGACGGCCTTGTCGTTCTCGCGCAGCTTGCTCGCGAGGGGCGAGAAATCGCTGTCACCGCTCATGATCACGAAGGTGTCCACGTGGCTCTTCGTGTAGCAGAGGTCCAGGGCGTCCACCACGAGGCGGATGTCCGCGGAGTTCTTGCCGGAGTAGGACACGTGGGGTATCTCGATCATCTCGAAGGCGGCCTCGTGCAGGCTGCGCTTGTAGGTCTTGTAGCTCTCCCAGTCGGCGTAGGCCTTCTTGACGACGATCTTGCCCTTGTCGAGCAGCCTCTCGATGACGAGGCCGATGTCGAACGTGGGGTACTTTGCGTCGCGCACGCCTATGGCGATGTTCTCGAAGTCGCAGAAGATGGCCAGGTTTCGGGCTTCTTCCATCCGTTCTCCTTTGATTGAGCCCAATCTAGTCTTGCCCCGGCACGCGGGTCAAACAATCGGCAGGTGTCCTTCGGGAGGTCGGCGAGGGGGAAAAGAAGGCGGGCTAGAAATCCATGCCACCCATGCCACCCATGCCACCCATGCCACCCATGCCACCACCGCCCATCCCGCCACCGCCCATACCACCACCGGGCATCGGCTCCTCGGTCTTCGGGATCTCGGTGATGATGCAGTCCGTGGTCAAGAGCAGGCCAGCCACGGAAGAGGCGTTCTGGATGGCCACCCGCACGACCTTGGTGGGATCGACGACGCCGGCCTTGACCAGATCCTCGTACGTGTCGGTGGCCGCGTTGTAACCGAAGCTGCCCTTTTCCGAGAGCACCTTCTGCACCACCACGCTGCCCTCCACGCCCGCGTTCTCCGCGATCTGGCGCAAGGGCGCGCTCAGGATCTTGCGGACGATGTCCACGCCCAGGGCGCGGTCGCCCGTGGCGTCCACCTTCTCGAGCGACTTGAGGCAACGCAACAGGGCCACGCCGCCGCCGGCCACGATCCCCTCCTCCACGGCCGCGCGCGTCGCGTTCAGGGCGTCCTCCACGCGGGCCTTCTTCTCCTTCATCTCCGTCTCCGTGGCCGCACCCACCTTGATGACCGCCACGCCTCCCACGAGCTTGGCCAGCCTCTCCTGCAGCTTCTCGCGATCGTAGTCGCTGGTGGAGTCCTCGATCTGCTGGCGGATCTGCTTGACGCGCCCCTGGATCGCCTTGGCGTTGCCTCCGCCCTCGACGATGGTCGTGTTGTCCTTGGTCACGACCACCTTCTTGGCCCGGCCGAGGTCTCCCACACCGAGGTTCTCGAGCTTGATGCCGAGATCCTCCATGATGGCCTGACCGCCGGTGAGCGTGGCGATGTCCTTGAGCATCTCCTTGCGCCTGTCTCCGAACCCGGGAGCCTTCACCGCGCACACCTTGAGCGTGCCGCGCAGCTTGTTGACCACCAGCGTGGCCAGGGCCTCGCCGTCCACGTCCTCGGCGATGATGACGAGCGGTGCGCTCTGCTTGGACACCTTCTCGAGCACCGGCAGGAGATCCTTCATGCTGGAGATCTTCTTCTCGTGGCCCAGCACGAAGCAATCCTCGAGCACGACCTCCATCCTGTCGGGATCCGTGACGAAGTAGGGAGAGAGGTACCCGCGGTCGAACTGCATGCCCTCGACGACCTCCAGCGAGGTCTCCATGCTCTTGGCCTCCTCGACCGTGATCACGCCCTCCTTGCCCACCTTTTCCATGGCCTCGGCGATCATCTCGCCGATCGTGGTGTCTCCGTTGGCGCTCACCGTGCCCACCTGGGCTATCTCGGTGCGATCCTTGGTCTGGCGCGACTGCTTCTTGAGGGCCTCGATCACGATCTCGACGGCCTGATCGATGCCGCGCTTGAGATCCATGGCCCCTGCGCCGGCAGCCGTGAGCTTGAGCCCCTCGGAATAGACGGCCTGTGCCAGCAGCGTTGCCGTCGTGGTGCCGTCGCCCGCCACGTCGGACGTCTTGGACGCCACCTCCTTGACCATCTGGGCTCCGAGATTCTGCTCCTTGTCGTCCAGCTCGATCTCCTTGGCCACGGTGACGCCATCCTTGGTGATGGTGGGTGAGCCCCAGGACTTCTCCAGCACCACGTTGCGTCCCCTGGGTCCGAGCGTGACCTTGACGGTGTTCGCGAGCTTGTCGACGCCCTTCTTGATCCTGTCGCGGGCGTCCTGTCCGAAATGAAGCTGTTTGGCTGGCATGATGACCTCCTGTATGATCCTGATTGCGAGCTACTTGAGGATGGCCAGGACGTCGTCCTCGCGCACGATCAGATGCTCCTCGCCGTCGAGCTTGATCTCCGTACCCGAGTACTTGCTGTAGAGGACCCTGTCGCCCTCCTTGACCTGTATCTCGCGACGGGTCCCGTCATCGAGGGCCTTGCCCGGTCCAACGGCGACGACGAGTCCCTCTTGTGGCTTCTCCTTGGCAGAATCCGGGATGATGATCCCGCCCTTGGTCTTCTCTTCCCCTTCGGAACGCTTGAGAAGGATCCTGTCGTGCAGCGGCTTTATCTTCATGGCTTTCCTCCTGAATCACGTTGCATACGAACCCGCAGCGACATAGCCATAACCACCCGCGAACAGGAGTCAACCCCTGTGCGGATGGACAGGACCACCTGCCGGCCGATCCACAGCTGATGCTGTATCATGTCGATATCATGGGTATATACGACATTGTCAGACCCGCCGTCACTCGATGACTTCAAGATCCGTGCCGCCCGGGTACCCGTACGACACACGGCAGTCGAACCCGTACACGGTCAGGCCCACGGGGCGATCCGCGCTCACCTCGTGCACTCCGTCGTCCTGGTCGCCATCCATGATCCCCCCCTCGAAGCCGACCTCGGGAAAGGAGAGCTGGCACCGGGTCACGGCAAAGGCCTCGCCAGAGACGTCCGCGAGCTCCGTGGTGCGGCACGTGGGCGGCAAGGCCCGGCCGTCCAGCTCGATCGCGGCTCCTTGCCTGTGCACGATGATGACGAAGTCGAAGGCATACTGGCCCGGCGTGAGAAAGACGTACTCCGAACGCCACTGCTCGACGGGAGAAACCAGGATGAAGCACGGGTCGCCGGCGGGGATGTCCGCGTCCGGATAGCGGCAGAACAGGCCCAGGGTCTCCTGGCTGGCCGTGAACTGCCCGACGGTCACGGGCCTGTCGGAGGTCAACGAGAAGTCGGCTTCGCTCATCATCGTGACCACGTGGCCCCTGTCCAGGTGGATGAGGTCGTGGGGAACGGGCAGAGTCGTGCGCACCGTCGTGTCGTCGAAAAGGGCGAGCACCCTGAAGTACTCGGGCTCCATGACGGGCGTCACGTTGCCGCCCGCTGCCCTGACCGCCTCCGTGCGGTACGGAGTGTGACCTACGACGTAGCGACGGCCCGAGGTGTTGGCCGGGTAGAGCTGCTGCTCCAGGTGATCCGCGCAGCAGCGGCGATCGGAGAGCGACTCGAAGAACGGGACGTCCGAGGCCTCGTTGCCGCTGAACACGGTCACGGGCTTTCCGGCCGTGATCACCGTACCCGTGAAGTCCGCGCCGAAGGCCCCGTCCCCGGTCTCCAGGTTGAGCACGTCGAAGGGCCCCAGGGTGACCTCCAGCTCGTCTCCGCCGTACAGGCCGGGAATCAGCGCCCCGTCGCCCACGACCCGTAGCTCATCCACCAGCGGCAAGCGCACGCGCACCGTGGTGTCCGGCTCGGTCCCCACCACGGCCACGAAGGCGCGAAGGTTTCTCTGCATGTCCGTGTCGGGATTGGCCGGCGTGTTCGCGATGGTCTGCGGCCAGCCGAGCACCACGTACTCGGTGCCCGCGGCCGTGGCGGGCAACAGGATGGAGGCGTCGTTGGAGAACACGTCCACGTTCTCAAGAGGGTTGAACTGGTAGACGACGATGGGCGCCGTGCTCAAAATCCTGTAGGCCCTGGACGTGAGGGCGGTGTGCGTCCCGTCGTCGAGCCCGTCGATGCTGGCCCCGTCCACCTCGCGGCGCTCCAGCAAGAACACCTCGAGCGCGCCGGGCGATACCTGCCTGCGGTCCACCTCGTCGACGACGGGCTCGCCGCCGGGGTCCGCGAGGTTCACCTGCACCACCACCTCTGCCACGAGATCGCTCGGGTTGCTCACGGCCACGGCGAACTGCTGGGAGGAGGCGTTCTCCGCGAAGCTGATGGTGGCGTTGTCCAGGTCCAGGGCGTAGTACACGCAGCCGACGTTGCTCCTGTAGTAGACCGCGTGCTCGCAACCGTTCACGCACCTGCCGTCGTGACAGGCCTCGCCGCGAGCCGGGTTGCAGGTGTCGACCACCACGAATCCCGTGGCGTCGGGCCGGCACAGCACGACGTCCTGGCCGTGGCAGCCTTGCGAGTCAGGCACGCAGGGAGCACATCCCAGGGGCGGATCCTGCACGCAGAACAGGCCCTCTGCCGTGCAATCGCGCGAGCGGATGATCGTGAACTCCTGGTCCTGCTCGCACCATTCGTGCACGTTCGCGTTGCAACGCATGTCTCCCGGCACACACCACCAGAAGTCCGCACCCGGATCCGTGACGGAGTCGAGAAAGCCGTCCGTATCGTCGCGACGGCCGCAGCTCGCAGCCACGACGATCACGATGGCGAGCACCCCTGCGTCCGAGCGCGACATGGACTCCTATTGTGCCTGCAGTAGGCCCGGCGCGCCAGCGGCATGGTCGTTGCGACGTTTCCCCCGAGGCATTATCATCTTGATGCCATGTTCGGTATCGGATTCTGGGAGCTCGTGGTCATCGTCCTGGTGATCCTGCTCGTTTTGGGCCCCGACAAGCTGGGCCCCATCGCCCGCGCCGTGGGCCGGGCAATGCGGGAGATGCGCCACGGGATGGAGGAGTTCAAGGACACGTTCGGCGTGAACGAAAAGGTCCGCGAGATCGAGACGCTCAAGAGCGAGTTCATGGACGCCGTGAAGAAGGTGGACGAACGGACCGATGTTGGGATCGAGGCCGAGGAGGTGGATGTGGTGCGCTCCAGGCCGGCCGCTGCCAGGCGTCCCCCGAAAGAGAGCGACGACCCAGAGGTGAGCTGGGGCGACGATGAATGAGCCGGGCGCAAAGACCATGACCTTCCTCGAGCACCTCGAGGAGCTGCGCAGGCGCCTGTGGTGGGGCATCGCCTTCGTGACAGCGGGCATCGTGGTCGGCTACGTGTTCAGAAGCCATCTCATGAGCTTTTTACTCGAGCCCTTCCAGAAGGCCTGGCACGAGGTTCTCCTGAGCGGGGCGTCGCTGCCCGAGGAGCCCATGATCCACTACAGATCCATGCAGGAGCCCTTCTTCACGGATCTGAAGGTGGCGCTCCTGGGCGGCATCTACGTGGGCCTGCCTCTGTGCGCGTGGCAGATCTGGATGTTCGTGTCCCCGGGCCTGCTGCCCAAGGAGAGGCGATACGCGGTTCCGTTCCTCGTGTTTTCCTTCTTTTTCTTCACGCTCGGCATGGTGTTCTGCTACTACGTGGTCCTGCCCGTGGCCTACAACTTCTTTTTCGACTATGCCGCGTCCATGGACAGGAGCGTGAGCCTCAACCCCACGGTGATGATCAACGATTACGTGGACTTCAGCGTGAAGATGATGGGGGCCTTCGGGTTCTCCTTCGAGCTCCCGCTGTTCGTGGCCTTTTTGACGGTCCTCAGGATCCTGGACTGGCGGCAGCTCGTGGCCTACATCCGGTGGGCCATCGTGGGCACGCTCGTGGTGGGCGCCATCCTCACTCCTCCCGACCCGGCCAGCCAGATGATGATGGCCGTGCCTCTCATGGGCCTCTACGGCCTGAGCATCGGTATCAGCTTCGCCCTGTGGCCAGCGGGTCACAGGGGTCGTATCGGTGGTCCCAAGAGCCCTGCCACCCCGCCGAAGGGATCCAAGAAAACGTAGGACCCTACTTGCCAGCAGGCCGGAAGGTGCATATAGCTCCACGCCACGGGATGCGACGAGAATGCCGGCCAGAAACATTTGCCTCGAATGCGGAGCCTGCTGTGCTTTCTACAGGGCGTCCTTCTACTTCGGAGAGACCGACGACCTGACTTTGGGCGGCGTGCCTGCCGGCCTCACCGAGCCTCTGACGGCTTTTCTGGTGTGCATGAAGGGAACCAGAAGCGAGCCTGTGAGATGCGTGGCGCTTCGAGGGACGGTGGGAGATCGCGTGTGCTGCGACATCTACGAGCGTCGCTCCAGCGCGTGCCGGGAGTTCCCCCCTTCCTTCGAGAACGGGATTGTCAACGAGCGCTGCGATGCGGCGAGGGCAGCCCACGGTCTGTCGCCGCTGGGGCCGGCCGACTTCGTGGACCGGCCCGTGAAGGCGACACCCGGTGCGAGATGAGCTGGAACACGGACCGCGGGAAAGGGGTTCGATGGACATGGGCGAGCAGATGAACATGGCCACGGATCAGGGCCGGCGGGCCACCCTGAAGGAGCTGCGCGAGCAGAACGCCTCCCTGCAGGCGGCCATCGTGCTGCTTCACCGCATCGCCAACCTCGTGCAGGCAGCGACGGCCGTCGAGACCGCCTGCCACGCCCTGCTCACTGGCGTGACCGCGGGCACGGGGCTGGGAATGAACAGGGCCATGCTGTTCGTGCTGGGCGGCGAGAGCAGGGATGAGCTGGTAGGTGCCCACGCAGTCGGCCCTGCGGACGGGCTCGAGGCGGAAAGAGCGTGGCAGTCTCTCGAGGGCGAGGGAAAGGACCTCGAGGATCTGGTCCGGCAGGGCCCTCCGGCTTTCAGAAACAGGCTCGAGCAGATCGTCCGCGCGACGACCGTGGCCGTGGCGGGTGACAGCCCGGTGTCTCTGGCACTTCGCCTCGGCTGTACCGTGACAAAACGCGGCGCCGACGACCTGGGGGGGCTTCTGCACCTTCCCACGGCCATCGCGGCCCCGCTCAGGGGTCGAAGCGGGATCCGGGGGGTGCTCTACGCGGACAGCTGCTTCACGGGCAGGCGTCTGGACCAGGCCCACCAGCTCGTGTTCGGTCTTCTGGCCGACCAGGCAGGTCAAGCCCTGGAGAACGCCGCGCGCTTCGAGAGCATGGCGCACGCTGCGCGCACCGACTCGCTCACGGGCCTCGGCAACCACGGCTCGTTCATGTCAGATCTCGGGCGGCTGGTCAGGCAGGCCCGCAAAGGCGAGCCGGCGTTCGCGGTGCTCATGCTGGACCTCGACGACTTCAAGAAGGTCAACGACCAGTACGGCCACCTCGCTGGCGATGCGCTCCTGGCCGAGGCCGCCTGCAGGATAGTCGGGTGCCTGCGCTCGGGTGACAGGGCCTACCGGTACGGCGGTGACGAATTCGCCGTGATCCTCGGCGGGGGGGATCCCGTGACGGCCCGGCAGGTGGCAGGACGCATCCTGGAGCAGTTCTCCTGCCGGCCCTTCGAGGTGGCCACGGACATCCGGGTGCCCTTGACCTGCACGGTGGGCGTTGCCGCGACCGGGCAGGGCGAGCTGGCAGCGTCGGACCTCGTGGCGCTGGCGGACGCGGCCCTCATGGCGTCCAAGAGTGCAGGCAAGAACAGGGTGGGCTGACGTCTCTGCCGGCCATGCCGATCATGAACGAACGAGCATGGGCAGCCTCAGCTGTGGATGGGATCGAAGCTCCCTTTTTCCTCGAACCACGAGGAGAACCAAGCCAGTATCTCGTGGAAGGTCAGGCCGTGGTGGATGGTTGCGAGGCCTCGCTCTTTGGCTCCTTGGAGTCAGGAGACGATTGGGGGGCGCCTTCACCGGAGCCCGTGGAGGATGACGAGTCGCCATGGGACCCGGATGCTGCTTTCGTGTCGCCGTCCTTCTTTCCCGCCTTTTCGGCGGTCCTCGAGTTGCCCTTGCCGTAGTCGGTCACGTACCAGCCCGAGCCCTTGAGCACGAAGCTCGACTGGGAGATGAGCCTGTGGACCTTGCGCCTGTGGCAGGCAGGACATGTGGCGAGAGGCCTGTCCGTGATCTTCTGCAGCTCCTCGAACTTGTGACCGCAGGCCGTGCACTCGTACTCGTAGACAGGCATGGACTCCTCCTCGGACACCTGTGAAATTAATCATCTGGAATGTTCTGTCAACAGCCGGGATGAGACGGCAGATCAGTGGAAGAGACGTCTACTGGTAGAGCCAGACGTAGAAGTACACGATCATGGGAGCGAGCACCAGTGAGACCACGCTCATGAGCTTGATGAGGATGTTCATGGCAGGTCCCGAGGTGTCCTTGAAGGGGTCTCCCACCGTGTCGCCGACGACCGCGGCCTTGTGGGCGTCCGAGCCCTTGCCGCCGAGGTTACCCTGCTCGATCCACTTCTTGGCATTGTCCCAGGCACCGCCGCCGTTGGCCATCATCAGGCCCAGGGCCACTCCGCAGAGCGTGGCGCCCGCGAGGAAGCCTCCGAGCGCCTCGGGACCGATGAGGATTCCCACGACGATGGGAGACAACACGGCGCTCACGCCCGGCACGATCATCTGCTTGAGCGCCGCCGTGGTGGAGATGTCCACGCACCGCGCGGTGTCCGGCTTGGCCGTGCCTTCCATGAGGCCCTTGATCTCCCTGAACTGACGGCGGATCTCGGAGACCATGTCCATGGCGGCCTTGCCGACGGCCGTCATGGTCATGGCAGCCAGGAGAAACGGCATGAGCCCGCCGAGGAAGAAGCCGACCACGACCTTGGCGTTGACCAGGCTCAGATCGAAGGTGTAGCCGGCGAGGTAGCCGGCATCCTGGTAGGCCTTGACCTCCGGGATGACCGCGGAGGTGTAGGCGCCGAACAGTGCCAAGGCGGTCATGGCTGCGGAGCCGATGGCAAAGCCCTTGCCGATCGCGGCCGTGGTGTTGCCGAGCGCGTCCAGCCCGTCCGTGATCTTGCGCGTGGCCGCCCCGAGCCCGGCCATCTCCGTGATGCCGCCCGCGTTGTCGGCGATGGGGCCGTAGGAATCCACGCTCATGGTCATGGCCACGGTGCCCAGCATGCCCACGGCTGCCATGGCGATGCCGTAGAGGCCGGCGCACCAGAAGGCGATGAGCGAGCCGATCGCGATG
>JBFYZU010000386.1:0-4785 GCA_041309365.1 Myxococcota bacterium | reverse complement strand
AAGAGAAACGAGAATCGACCCATAATCCATCGCATGACCGACGAAATCCGAATCCATCTCCCACATGCGCAGGTGGAAGAGATCTGCCGCCGTCATCGTGTCGCACGTCTCGAGGCATTCGGTTCCGTCCTGAGGGACGATCTCGGCTCTGACAGTGACGTCGACCTGCTGGTCGAGTTCGAGCGCGAAGCGCAGGTCGGGCTTCTGGCCCTGTCACGGCTACAGAGAGAGCTCAGCGTGGTGCTTGGAAGGAAGGTCGACCTCGTGCTGTCGTCGCTTTCAGGAATTTCGTGGTTCACGAGTACTTCGCCGTGGACTGGTCCATCATCTGGTACACGGCCACGCTGGATGCGCCCAGCCTGCGCGAGCAGATACTCTCCATCCTGTCCTCCGACTTTCCGGGCTGACACGGACCCCTGGCCGTACCGGGCGTGGGACATGAGCGTTGCAGCTACAGCTACACCCACCTCGTCCTGGGCCTCTTCGACGGCGGGGACTCGAGCAGGCGGATCAGGGCGTCGATGCGAGCGAGGGTGTCTGCGAGCTGGGCCTGCGGGACGGAGGCCACGTGCGAGGGGATGATGGACACGATGCGGAGCATGCGGTCGTAGGGGGTGTCGGTGGTGCGGGTCAGGATGTCGTCGAGGGAGCCGCCCGAGCGCAGGTAGGGGCCGAGGGCGCCCATCACGGTGGTGAGGTGGTCGGTGCGGACGTCGTGGGTGGCGACCCAGCCGGCGATGGCGACGAGGGTGTCGGGGTCGTCCATGGCGCGCTCGTAGATGATGTCCCACTTCCACGGCGAGAAGTCGGGGACGGGGGCATCGGTGGCGTTCGCGAAGAGGGTGCGGCCCAGGTAGCATCGGTGAGCAGGACGACGAGGCGAGGGACGATGAGGTCGTCGGCGGTCCGGTGGCGGCGGTGGGGATCGACCGGCTTTCTGCGGGGCTCGTCGCGGGTCTTCTCGCCGAAAGACTCCAGGGTGCCGCCGGAGGCCAGGTGCTCGGCGAGGTCGCGCACCAGGCGGTTGACGTCCGAGGCCCGCATGGGGCGGGTCCACTCGGCGAGGGCTGCGAGGGCGTCCGGGTCCTCGACGGGAAACAGCGCGGCGAGCTTCTTCTGGGCGATGTCGGGGTCGATGCCCAGGGCGCGCAGACGGCGCATCACGATGGCCATCTTGACCCAGCGCGTCAGGGTGGTGTGGGTGTATCCCACGGCCCTGGCGATCTTCGCCAGCGAGTCCGGCTTGGTGCGGTCCTTGCGCACGACGTAGGCCGCGTCGCAGGCGAAGACGTTCACGAACAGGTACTCGCCCACTTCGAGTGCGAGCCCGGAGCCGTGGCGGGTCCTGGCCTCGTGGATGAAGACGATGGCCCGCTCGATGACGTCGTCGTGCCCGGGCATGGGGATCATGGTGGGGGATGGAGGCGGGGAGGTCAAGGCGGGAGGCGGTCATCCTACGAAATTGAAATTGCATGATGACTGCGCCGACCAGGGGCAGAGGGGAAGGAAGGTGGTTGCCCGATGGATCGAGGCGCAGGATCAGGGACTGCGTGTGGGGCTCGCAGCCGGGCCAGGAATCGTGCCATGCGGGTTCGATGGCTCCGGCGAGGAACGCACCTTGCCCCTGCGGGTCCGGCAAGAAGTACAAGAAGTGCTGCGGGGCGAAGTCCCGGCCCGTCGGCTCGAAGGACGTGACGAAGGCGTACGTCACGAACATCAAGGGGACGCCCACGGTGCCCGTGGGAGCGAGGGAGTGGCCGGTGCACAGGGCCTACGTGCCCCTGGAGGACGCGTGGAAGGCCACGGGGATGGGCACGGCGGGGATCGTGAGAGTTGGCCCCGAGGGCATGCTGCACGCGGCGTGGTTCTGGCTCGACCTGCGCGACGGAGGGCTCGCGAACATCTTCGGCAAGCAGGGCTTGACGGAGAAGCAGCTGGGGGACTTCGAGAAGAAAATCCTGCCGGACGTGCCACCGTGCGTGCAGGGGTCGGCCGATGACGCGGCGCTGTACGTCTGGGGAGCGCACGCGATGAGTCCGCACGGATTCCCGCCGGGGCTGTCGGAACCCTACCTGGCACTGCTCCCCGCGCCCCGGGGAACGCCCGCGAGCATGAAGAAGAGGCTTCTGGGAATGACCCCGCCGGAGCTGCAGAGGGTCATCAGGCGCAACCCCGTGCCCGACGACGTCCCGGCGGGGAAGGACGTGGTGATCATCACCCGGATGACGTTCGCCGTGCGCGACCAGGCGCGGGTGAAAGGCGTTCTCGACGGCTGCTCGCCGGACTTCGCGAGGAACGGCGACGGGCGGTACACGCGGACCCGGCCCTACCCGAAGGGCCACACAAGCCCGCTGGCGCTGTTCGGGGGACGGCAGATCGTCGGCGACGTGACGATCGAGGGGTCGAGGCTCGTGGCGGAGGCGCGCACGCTCTCGCTGGCCGCCGGGCTCGTGGGCAAGCTCGAGAGTGCGCTCGGGGACATGATAGCACTCGAGAGCACGGAATGGACCGACCAGGAGGCTCTCCTGCAACAGACGTGAGAGGTCGCCACCCGATGCCCGGGGCCAAGCTGCAGTTGTCGCTATCGAGGCGGTGGTGGTGGTGGCCAGGACCCAGGCCAGGGCGCTGCCTGTCCACTCCGGCATGGGGGGGTCAGGTAGGTCTTGAAGGCCGGCGATCATCCCTCAACGAGCCTGGTGTCCGTCGAAGAACGAGCCAGATGTGGGACGTGCCCGGTCGGTGATCCGCAGGATGGCGGTGATGTGTGCTCCGTGGGGGAGTGAAACGCTGAGAGCATGCGGGTGATGAAAATCACGATCCTCGAGGCGGGTCATGTCTCCCGGTACGCCGGACGTCCTACAAGGATCTTGATCCTCGGGCCGACGTTGGCGATGTGCCTTTCGTAGTGGAGACCGTCGCCGATGGAACGGACGGTCTTGTCCGTGAGAGCCGGTGCATGCTCGGATGCCATGCAGAGCACGTAGCCGTCGAGGACCTGCTCCAGCCTGTCAGAAACCTCGGCGTACACTCCGTCGATGTTGAGGATCTGCCTGAGAAGGCACTTGAGCGCGGACGTGACGTCCGGAGCGCTCGAGGCGGCGACGATGCCCAGCTTCAGGCCAGCAGGAGTAGGCTTCAGGAGCAAGAGGCCCACGAGGGTGCCTTGATCGTCCTGAACGAGGATCCATCGAGAAAACTCGAAAAAGGCGATGGGGGAAGGAATGTTCAGGGCGTCATCGATCCTGCGATAGGTAGCTGCATAGAGTGCGTACATGGCGTCGAGCAGGGACTCCGGAACATCGATCGGGTCCAGGAGCTCGTACGGCGGGTCGTCCTCGACGATCCAGGACGTGTTGCCTTGCCAGGGATCGGAGAGGTGCATGCGAGCGACGAGAAACAGCGACCCATCCATGACAAGGAGATGTTCTCACGAGGGTGGGACGTCACAGCTCGATGGACGAGGTGCCGTGCTCCGCGGCGTCGATGATGCCCGAGGTCTGAGCCTCGACGAGTGCTCGACACAGCTCCTGTCGCTTGCGCAGTCGCTTCACGAGCCCGGGGTCGGAGTGGGATCGCTGCAGGGTGGCCCAGGATCTGTCGTCCGTGGGAGTGGGGATCAGGGCAACGAGTTGATCGATGGGAAGGCTCTCCAACTCGCGGATGGCGGGGAGCATGATGTGGGGTGGGGCCTCGGAGAGCAGCTGCGTCGCGATGATGAGCGCCAGCTTGCTCTGCAGGTTGGCCGAGAAGAGCCTGCCGTACGGTTCCAGGGGCAGCATCAGGACCATGCGCTGTTTTCTGCGTCCGAGTGTGTGGACCTGCCCCCTCGATACCGCGTCGATGATCTCGCTGAGCTTCTCCCGGGCATCCGCGATACCGTGAAACTCGAGCTGTGCCGTCATTGTGCCCCTCCAGACATGTACATCTTGTACATAGTACACATCTTGTACAATGTCAAGCGCTCCCCCTCTCCCGAGGTCGGTGGGGATGGGAAACAGGGTGGGCATGGTTCGGCTCCCAGGTTCTGAGGGGAATGGCCGGATACAAGGATAGATTCGCCGATCGTGTCATCAGCTAGCTTCTCACCGAGCTGCCAGCCCTTCTCATCGTCGGGCCTCGGGCCACCGGGAAGACGACGACCGCATCGAGGCATTCGGCCACCATCGTCAGGCTCGATCGACCGTGCGAGGCCGCGGCGTTCAGGGCGGATCCCGACGCCGTGCTGAGGGGGCTCGAGGAGCCGGTCCTGATCGACGAGTGGCAGGAGGTCCCGGAGGTCCTCGGCGCCGTCAAGCGAGCCGTCGATGCGGATCCCCGGCCGGGTCGCTACCTGCCGACGGGATCGGTGCGGGCGGACATCGATTCCCCGACGTGGAGGCGGGGCAGGCGGGCGTCGATGCGGGTGGTGGTCCCATCTCCAGCAGGCGGGCGTCGGACCGCTTGCCACTCTGCCGGTCAGGGCAGGAGGCCCAGGAAGGCGTCCGCGCTCACGAGGTGGCCCCGATGCCCCTTGTAGACGTCGAACCAGTCGTGGGCCCCACTGCTAAACACGACCTGCAGCGTGATCTCCGGCTTCAGCCTCGCGGAGAACCGGAGCAGATGCGGGGAGGGCGACAGCTCGGACCTCTTCGCCTCGACGAGCATCCATGGCCTGCGGTCGCGCAGGACGAGAAAGTCGACCTCGTGCTTTTCCTTGTCGCGCACGAAGCGCAGGTCGAACGTGCCGAGGCCGGCGTCCGTCCAGGTGTGGACGGCCTTGAGAAGATGGCCGGCCACGAGGTTCTC
>JBFYZU010000385.1:0-11666 GCA_041309365.1 Myxococcota bacterium | reverse complement strand
GAACGGACCACCGGACGTGGGTCCAGCGCTTCGGCGCGGACACGGGCACCGTGGACGGCGATGGCGAGGTGGTGATCGCAAACCCGGGGAGCGATGCGTCCCAGGCCACCGAGTTGATGATGCAGGCCTTGAGCCAGCTCGTGACCTCGTCGCCCTTCGACGCGACGAGCACTGTGGTGGACCTTCCCGACGGGGATCCGCAGCCCGAGGGCATCGTGCTCGCCTACGGGCTGGCGGCCTACCCCGTAAGCTGCACGCCCGCCACGGGCGACTGGGGCACGTGCATGTTCGAAGGCAAGGAGGTCACCGGCGTGGGCCCTGGAGTCGAGGTCACGATCCGGCTTCTCTACACTCCGCCGTCCGTGCACCCATCCGTGGACGTGCTGGCGTTCGAGGTCCAGATCGCCGTGGAGGGGCGCATGGTCATCGACAGGCGCAAGGGATATCTCGTGGTGCCCCAGACGTGGGATCCATCCCTCTGACGGCCCCTACCAGAGGAGCTCGATGGGTTCTGCGCCCGGCGGCCACGGCACGTCGCCGGCGTCCACGAGGATCACGGTCGCTCTCAAGGCCGACAGGGGCCAGCCTCCCGGGCTGGTGGTCCACTGATCGTCACGGATGATCTCGCCGGGCTTCCACGTGCACGTGTCGCGCACGCCCCAGGTGGGCAGATACCACCTCACGTGGGACTTGGTGGTGCCCTGGATGGTCACCCGCAGGAGCAGACGTTCGGGCAGAGGACCGAGGGCCTTCCAGTAGAACGTCGTGCGCACCGTGTAAAGCTCGCGGTATCGTCCGCTGAAGTGCTCGCGTTGCTTGACCAGAGAGCCCTCGAGGGCCACGAGATCGACGAACCCGGGCCAGCCAGCGTTCTGAGGCGTGGCCGAGACGGGTACTGCCCCAGGCGAGACGTGTGCGATCCTCTCGGCGCCTCCGGGCAGCCCGCGCCAGGCCACCCTGAAGGGCGGGTTGAACCGCCACGTGCCGTAGCCCGGGTCTGCGTCCACCCGCTGGATCTCCAGCTCCATGGGCTCGTTCCAGCGGCCCGGCTCCACCTGCACCCACTGGCGTTGCGACAGATCCAGGATGGCCACGTCGGGCAAGGCGTGATCGAACGCCCAGGAGTGGATGTGCCTCCTCTCGGCCAGATGGCCGATGACGGCCGCCGGCGCCATGACGCTGACATCGGGCACCTTCGCGATGTCGCGCGCGTACCAGTCGAGCGTGAGCTCGTCGCGGTCCATGACGTACGGCGCCCGTTCGAAGGAGAGCGAGAGAGGCGTGGCTCCCTGCCACATGTGCCCCGCGAGGGCCGCGAGGACCATGGCGGCCGAGGCGAGGCCCACTGATGACCTGCCGGCACGCGGCAGCGACACGAGCCTCGAAAGGCCCAGGGCGGACGCCACGAACAGAGAGGGCAAGGTCAGCGTCACGTAGTGTGACGTGAGATCCGTTGCGGCCGGAAAGACGGACAGCATGTTCATGAGCGCGATCGGAAGCGCGGGCACAAGCCACCTCGGCCCGAGCAGGCACGGCCCGCCAAGAGTCGCGACGAGCAGCGGCACGTATGCGAGGTCGCGAGCCGCGAGGAGCCGATCCAGCACATCGAGAGGCCTCGTGAGCACCGAGGCAAAAACCTCCGGGGCGCTGTGCCCCAGCCCGGCGAAGTGGGCCTCCATGGAGCCTCTGACCGGCAGGAAGGCCGGCTGGAGGACAAGGACGTACGAGAGAAACCAGGCCAGGCCGGCCAGGGCGATGCCCGCACCGATCCTGCGGCGGCCGGGATCCAGGGCAACGGCCAGGCCCGCGCCAGCAGCCACCAGGCCCACATCCTCGCGCGCGAGCGCGGCCACGGCGAGAAGCGCCACACCCTCGAGGTGCCTCGCGCGCACCAGCGCCGTGAGCGCTGCCACCAGGGCGGGGAGCGCCAGGCTGCCGGGATGGAACTCCGTGCTGCCGATGCACAGGACGGCAGGATGCAAGCACCATGCGATGGCCAGGGCCATTCCTACCCACCACCTGAGAGAGATCGATGCACCGGTGCGGTACAAGAGGGGCACCACGCCACCCAGGGCCAGAGCCTGGGCGCCGAGCAGGGTCTGAGGCACTGGCATGATGTGGCTCAGAGGGGCGAACAGGATCATGATGGGCATGAGGTGCAGGCCCAGGTCGTGGGCACCCACGATGGAGTTCACCCTGTCACCGTTGGCCATGCCCCAAACCACGCGCGTGTAGAAGGCGATGTCCGTGTTCTCGTTGCCCAGAGCATCAAACCGCACGAGTGCCATCACGAAGGCCGTCAAAGCCAGCGCCCCGCCCACGGCGACGCTGCACCAGAGCCAGGGATCGCGGACGGTGCAAAGCCTGCGATCAGGATCGACCATCGTCTGTACCCCACCGGCCAGCCGATCCCACGCGCCAGATTCCCACGAGATCCGGCGCAGGATCCGGACCTGGAGCCTCCCGGAGCGCACGCGCGACGAGCTCACGGGCCCTTCTCGCGGCCGCGGGTACGTCGTGGCCCAGGGCCAAAGCCGCGGCAGCGGCGGAGGCCAGCATGCAGCCCGTCCCGTGCGTTGCTCTCACATCGATGCGTGGCCCCGCGATCCACTCCGCGTACCCGTCCGGGCCGGCGAGCAGGTCGGCGGGGGGGCCCTCGAGGTGTCCACCCTTGACGAGGACCCAGCGGGCTCCCGTCTCGAGGATTCGAGAGGCGGCTCGTGACATGCGCTCGCGCGTCATGCAGGGCCCGTCCATGCCGGCGAGGAGCGAGGCCTCGGCCAGGTTCGGGGTCACCAACGTGGCGACGGGCAGGAGAGACTCGCGCAGCGCCCGCTCCCCTGCCTGGTCGAAGAGACGGCCTCCCGCGCTGGCTTCGATCACCGGATCCACGACGAGCGACGCGCCGGGGTGTCTGTCGCACATCCCTGCGACGCACGCCACCTGAAAGGACGAGCCCAAAGCGCCGGTCTTCACCGCGGCCAGACGCCGACCCTCGACACAGGCCTGCATCTGGTCTCTCAGCACATCCGCATCCACGGGCATGCCGGTGACGACCCTTCCCTCTCCCTGGACCGTGATGACCGCCACGGCCGCCCGGGGCAGGGCTCCAACCATCGCGATGGCCATGACGTCCGCCGTCACTCCGGCTCCGCCCGTGGGGTCGAACCCCCCCACGGCCAGCACCACGGGCAGGCCTCTTTCGGGCGGCCTCATCAAAACGTCCCGATGGAGAAGTGGAAGGCTCCCACCGGCTCTCCCAGCACGTCGTGGCGGTTGAGCAGGAAGCCCACGTCCAGGTTGATGGGGCCAACCGGGGTGATGTAGCGGACGCCAGCGCCGGCCGTGAACCTCAGGTCGTAGAACACGCTGTACCAGTGGCCCACGCCGCCCGTGCCGTACATGTCGTTCCAGCCGTGCCAGAGGTTTCCCGCATCCACGAAGAAGGCCAGTCCCAGGTTGCCCCTGAGCATGACCCTCAGCTCGGTCTTGTACATGACCATGAGCTCGCCACCCTGGAAGCACTGCTGCTTGTCGCGGTACTCGTCCTGGGCGCAGAGCCCCTCCTCGGGTACCCCCCGGAGCGAGCGCGCCCCACCCAGGTAGAAGAACCTGTCGGGGAACGTCTGGGTGTGGTTCATAAGCGGCACTATGATACCTGCACCTGCGTGCAGCATGAGCACGACCCTCGGGGTCCCCAGGGAGAAGTAGCCCGTCAGATCCAGGTAGAGCTTGAGGATGTTGGTCGTGGCCGTCTCGTGGTGCCTGGCTTTCAAGTACTGATCGGACCTGTACGGATCCTCTGGAACGGGCGACCCGTCGTCCGTGACGGGCTCGTACCACGTGAATTCGATGGGCCTCGACGAGATGATCCAGGAGACGGCGGCGTTGAGGCTGAACCCGCGCGTGGGGTTGAACGGGTTGTCCCTGAAGTCGAGGCTGAGATTGCCGCCGGTGACCACGAAGGTGGCCGGCTTGTCCGTGTGGGGGACCCTCAACGTCTGCCTGTCGATGGGGGACAGCTCGAGGCTCATGAGGTCCTCGGTGATCTCCGTGTTGGCGTTGATGGACGAGGACTCGAACCCCGACTGGACGGTGAAGCTGAACCTCTTGCCCGTGCCCATGAGGATGGAACCCGTGAAGGCGTTGGACGTGATGCCGTAGATGTTGGCGTTGCGGCGCAGGTGGGCGAAGGACGTCTCGAAGGTGAAGTAGTTGCCGATGACAGGGAGGTGGGGCAAGGTCAGGCCGACCCCGAAGTTGCGCTCCATCTGGTCGAGCAGGTTCATGTTGAGGTACCAGTCCCGAAATTCCTGCGTGACGCCCACGAAGAAGAGCCTGTAGTTCAGGGCGATGCGGAAGTGGAAGTCCACGGCGTAGCCGAACAGGTTGCGGTACGCGTACTCCATGCTCCCGCGGACGCCCTCGGCCGTCGAAGCGCCACCCTTGAGCGAGAGGTACTGGGGCTTGCGCTCCACGACCTCGATGACGATGGTCTTGCGCTCGTCGGCCAGGGACGGCTCGAGCATCTCGATGGTCACCGAGCGGAAGATGTTCAGCCTGTGCAGGCGGTTCAGGCTCTTCTTCTCCTTCTTGAGGGTGAACACGTCGCCCGGGCCGAACGCGATGCGATCCTTGATGAGAGACGTGGTCGTGAGCCCGTTCCCCTTCACCAGGATCTTGTCGACGATCACCTGCGGCCCCTCGGCGATGACGTAGTGGACCGTGGCAGTGCTCGCGTCCGCGCTGAAATCCACTCGGGTCTCCACGGTCGCGAACCTGTGACCGGCGTCGGCGTAGACCTCCAGGATGGCGGACTCCGCGTCCTTCACGCCAAGGCCGCTGAAGGGGCTACCGGGCCTGATGCCCGTGACGGCCGCCAGCTCGTCGTCCTCGATGGCCTCGTTGCCCTCGTAGTCCACCGTGTCCACGTAGGTGCGCATTCCCTCGTCGATGACCAGGGTCACCTCGAGGGTGTCCTCCTCGCGCGCGATGGCCGGGGCGAGGATGGCGACGTTGAGGTATCCCTCCGAGATGTAGAGCTTCTCGATATGGGCGATGGCCTCCTCGTAGGCCTCGGACCAGAAGATCCACTCGGGTGGCCACATGGGCAGAGGCTTTGTGATCTTCTTCTTCCCGTGCTCGACCCCGTCTGTTCCCCCACCGAGCAGGACCGAGTCGACGGCGTCGAAGCTCACGCCGCTGAAGACGACGTCGTAGGGCACCTCCTCGTACAGGAAGCTCACGACCTGCTTTTTCAGAAACTTGGTCGAGAACTGATCGTTGCCCGAAAAGTCGATCTTCGCCACCCTGATGCGTGGTCCCTCGTCCACCGTGAAGCGGTAGACAAGGGCGTTCTCGGCTGGGATCTCCTTCTGCTGCACCAGGACTCGAGCTTCCAGAAAGCCCAGGCTCCTCAAGTGATCCATGACGCGCTGCGCCATCTCCTCGACGATCCCCACGTTGAGCGGCAGCACCCTCGTGGGATCCATGACCTCGAGGATGGTCTCGTCGGTCTGGTGGTCGTTGCCCACGATGACGAACCGTACCTGCATCCCGGTCTTCACGCTCACCTTCAATGTCGTCTTGCCGGCATCGTCCAGGATGGTCTCGGCCATGGCCCTGGTGTTGAGGTATCCCCTGGCCTGCAGCTTGGCGTCGATGGCCTCGAGCCCCTTGTCGAGCCTTGTACGATCGAGCACGTCTCCCGCACCGAGCCCCAGGGCGCCCTTAAGCTCGAACACGGGAACCGGCCCCACGAGCGGATCTCCTTCGAGGTACTCGACCACCACCTCGGCTATCCGCACAGGTACGCCCTCGATGACCGTCAACGAGATCACGACCTCGTCCGGCTCGGCACCGGGCTCGAGCTCGATGAGGAAGCTGGCGTCCGGGTAGCCCCTGAGCTCGTACTCGCTCTCGAGGATCTCCTCCATCCGCTCCAGCGTATCCGGGTAGACCTCCATATCTGGCCGGTACGCCAGAAACTCCAGGATCTTCTTCTTCCCCAACTTCTTGTTTCCCTTGATCTCGACGTTCTTGACGAGCATCCTGAACTGGTAGTCGACGTGCAGCGCCACGCTGCCGTCCACCACGGTCTCTCCGAACACGCTCACCTCGCCCACCTTGCCCGTGAGCCACATCCTCGCGAGCATCTCCCAGACCAGCTCGTGCGTGACCGGCTGCCCGGGCTGGATCCCGAAGAAGGTCATCCCGTCCGACGTCCCTTCCATGGGTGGATCGACCAGCACCTCGCTGATGGGACGTCCCAGTATCTCCCCGACGGCCTGCTCGTCGTACAGGTCGATCTCCTGCCCTTGGGCCACCCCGGTCAGGGCGAGTGCCGCGAGCAGGATCTCCGTGGCGAGTCGTCGCATCCGGCGGATTCTAGAACACCACCCGCCACAATTCCATGCAAGATGGCGCCTCCGGGCGCGGAAGGCACCACGAGGAAGAGATCAGCCGGAGCCGAGCCTGGAGAGCTTCTCCAGAACACGAGGCCAAGGCAGGTATCCTGCAGGGGCGTTCGTGGTAGCGACCCCGGCCACGCCGAGAAA
The DNA here is from genome assembly GCA_041309365.1 of Myxococcota bacterium. Classification (GTDB taxonomy): domain Bacteria; phylum Myxococcota_A; class Polyangia; order DRWM01; family DRWM01; genus JAFDER01. Next base: position 5,109 of record JBFYZU010000385.1, on the reverse strand, counting down.
CGGCATGCCTGCGGCACGTGCGCCAGCACCGTCCATATCGTCACGATCACCCACCACGAGCACCTCGTCCGGGGCCAACCCCATGCGCGTGGCGGCCATGAGAAAGGAAGCTGCCGAGGGCTTGAGCGCACCCGACTCACCCGCGCTCATGAGGACGTCGAACAGGGTCACGGGCACGCGCAAAGTCTCGACCCGCTCGGCCACGCGCTCGTAGTCGGAGAGCACGGCAGTGACCACTCCTTTATCCCGCAGATCGGCGAGCAGGCTCACGAGGCCGGGCCTGGGCGAGGCGTGACGCTCGAGATCGGAGAGATACGCGGCGATGAAGCGATGCGCGTACCACCGGGCCGCCACGCTGGCATCGATGGACGCGCGGCGGCCGAGCTCCTCGAAAAAGGCCCGATCGAGCGCCTCGCCGCTCTCGAAGGAGCGCTGTCGTATCCACTCCCGGGCGCCGGTCACGTGCCTGAGGATACGGAGGTCCGTCCACAGCTTCGCGCCGACGCGCAGCTTCATGAATCTGGGCATCTCGTAGAGGGTTCCGTCCAGGTCGAAGAGGACTCCCATGATGGATCCGGGATGAGACATGGTGCCCTTCAGGACGATCCCGAGAGTCGCTGCATCCTGCTCAGCTCGGCATCGGTGGCGGTGAGGTTCATCCACTTGAACTGACCGGCATGGGCACCGTCCGAGAGCCTGAGGGCGCGATAGCGATCGAAGAAGTCCTTCCCCATGTTCACGAGCCTCACGGCGGCCAGGCGCTGGGACTTGCGCTTGGACTCGTACTCGATGTTGACCTCCGTGAGGGCCTCGTCCACGGCCTTCTCGAACGATGATGCCAGCCCGGCGTCCGTGCCCGCGGGCAGCTCGGTGTACAGATCGTAGCGCGCCTGGTGCACGTCGGCGAAGCCGATGAAGAAATCGAGGGGGATGGCGGTCCTCCAGGCCGCGCGGGTGACGGCCTCGATGAACTGTTTCTCGGAGAGCTTCTCACCGACGATGCTGGTCACTCCCTTGCCCTTGAACAGGAACCGAAGCACGGGGGCGGTGTTGAAGAAGCCCACCACCTCCACGATGTCGTTCATTTCGTAGCGGTAAAGGCCGCTGAAGGTCGTGACGTAGATGAAGTAGGGCTGGCCCTTCTCGAGCTCGTGGGCAAGGAGAAAGGCGCTTCGATCCTCCTCGCCGTCCACATACCGAGTGAACTCGTAGAATGCGCTGCGGACCTGCAGGATGGAGCCGTCCGTCACGGGATCGATGAGATCGGTGGCGGTGATCTCCGAGGCGATGTAACCGAAGTCGAGGACGGGCACCTTCCCGAACCACTCGGCGAGCTTCGGTGCCACGAGGCTGCAGTTGCCGTTCTTCCACGTGTGCACGAGCTTCAGGTTGGGCCAGTAGTCCACCGGCCTGAGCGCATCGCGCGACGAGGACAGGCGGTCCAGCTCGGCCGCCCTAGGGGGCCGGGCATCGAGAAGGGGCTCGAGCTCGGCGCGCACCTCGGGCTCGAGGTCGATGTCCTGCGTCAGGGTCCCATCCCTTATGTCGCGGATGAGCTGCTCTTTCAGGGCGTCCGCTCGTGTGGCCAGGTTGAGCACCGTGCTCGGGTTGCCCGTGATGACGATGGAGACGTCCGATGCGAGGGCGAAGCGGAGCAGCGTGTAGATCTTGGCATCGTAGCTCTCGACTCCCATGACGCTGGGAGGGATGGTGTGCACGAGCTTCACGAACTCGGGGATGTTCTGGTACACGAGACCGGAGAGGGATCCGAAGGGCGTGCCGTCCTCGGTGTGGCCTTCCACGGCGGGCGAGACCAGGGTCAGGTCCTTGCCCCTGTAGACACCGGGGAAGTCCCGCATCAGCCCGTAAAGCCAGAGCTTGCCCCGGTCCTTGATGGTCCGCTCGAAGTTGTATGGCGTCACCGGGATGAGCTTCGGAAGGGCCGTGGTGCCCGACGAGCGGTTGTACATCAAGGGCTTGCCCGGAAACAGCACGTCCGTCTCGCCCCTCGCGTGCCTGTCCACGTAGGGGCGGTGGGCCTCGTAATCGCGCACGGGCACGCGCTCCACGAGATCGGAGTGGCCCCGCACCTTCGCGAACCCGTGCTCGCGGCCGATGACCGTGTCCTTGGCATAGCCCATGATCTCGGCGAGCACCTCGCGCTGCGTGGCCGCCGTGTCGCGCGTGGCCTTCACGAACCTTTCGAAAAGCCTCCTCCCCGGGATGGCCAGGACGGTCTCGATGTGCCTGGCGAGTATCCGGTCGAAGACGCCCTTGACCCCGGTCCGCCTGGCCTCGATCACGGTCACGGCTCGATGGCCCCGGTCGAGGGCTTCCTCTCCCTATCGTACTGTTCGAGCTTGCCCTGGATGACGTCGTGATAGCGCTGGGCGGCCTCGTCGGGATCCTCGATCAGCTCGGCGGGCAAGAACTCCACGCTCACGTCGGTCCGCCTGCGGCCCACCAGCTCGACGAGCTGCGGGATCATCCCCCGGCTGGTGTCCCATTTCAGCATCTCGCGATCCGGCAGGTAGTCGATGATGCAGGCCTCGACCCTCTTTCCCTGCTTGTGGGCCTCGAAGAAGCAGAACGGCTTGAACGGGAGCCGCTCGGCGCCGGGGCTCGCCCTGCCCTCGGGAAAGACGATGATCCTGTCGCCGTCGTCCAGGACCTTCTGCACTCCTTCGCGGGCGGAACGCCGCGAGGCCTCGCTGCCCCGCTCCACGAACACGTGGCCCTGGAGCTCCAGCGCCCTTCCGAAGTAGAAGACGCGGCGCATCTCCATCTTGATGATGAACACGGCCGGGTAGTACGTGAACAGGATGGGGATATCCAGAAAGCCCATGTGGTTCGCGATGATCACGTCCCCCATGGGCCCGGACCGCTGGTTGCGCACGTGGATGTGCACGCCCATGATCCTGGCCAGGCCCGTTCCCCAGAGACCCAGCACGTCCAGGGGACGGTGCTTCCGGTAGCGTCCACGCAAGAAGATCTGCCTGAACCGCAAGAACCAGTGGAGCAAGAACGTCCAGCTCAACCCGAGCCACGCACGGAGGATCACCCTGATGAGGCTTGACAGTCGCATGTCGCTCCCGTCTGTATAGCACCCGCCAGCCGGTGTCATCAATGCGGTTGCCTGGACCATGGTGGAGTGTATAGTCACCTGACCCGGGTGAACGGCAAGATGGGATTCGGCGACACGGTCGAGAGGTTCGCGCGGCTGCAGGCGCGCAGGCCGGGCACGTTCCTGCTCGTGGCCGGCATCGTCACGGCCATCTCCGCAGTGGGGCTCTCGAGGCTGCGCTTCGACTCGAGCTACGAGGCGCTGCTGCCCCGCAACGCCCCCCAGATCGCCAACATGAACGACGTGCGCGCACGCACGGGCGGCACGAGGCAGGTGGTCGTTGCCATCACCGGCGCCGACGCGCAGGCGAGGGAGAAATTCGCCCGCCGGCTCCTTCCCGTCATCGAGAAGGTGGAGGGCGTGCGCTTCGTCGATATCGAGTATCCCGTCGATTTCTTCGAGAAGCGCGGCCTTTTCATGCTCGACACGGCCACACTCGACGACCTCGTGGTCGCCGTGAAAGAGGCCATCGACGCCACGAAGTGGTTCGAGAACCCCATGAACCCGCACCTCGACGATGAGGTGGAGCTCGCCGACGTCGAGCGTCTCTGGAAGCGGGTGGACGACATCGGCAAGAAGAGGACCGCCGATCTGCCCCTGTCGGGGGTCCTGTCGAGCAAGGACGGCAGGTGGACGTTCATGGTGGTCATCCCTTCCATCAAGTTCGAGGACATAGCGAGGGGCAAGCGGTTCAGCCAGGACATCAAGGGCGCGGTCGACTCGCTCGACCCGGGCAGGGAAGGTCTCGAGGTTCGCTATGCGGGCAACCTGGAGCTGGTCCTGGAGCAGAACATCGTGGTCAAGGAGGACCTCAGGCTCGCCTCCATCGTCGCCATCGTGCTCGGAGTGCTCCTGGTGGCCGCGTTCACGAGGCGCCCGGCCGCTCCGGCCCTGGTGGGAGTGCCTCTGCTCGCCGGCGTGGCATGGACCTTCGCCATCGTGGGGCTGGCCATCGGTCACGTCAACATCATCACGGGTTTTCTCGCCTCGGTGCTCATCGGACTGGGAATCGACTTCGGCATCCACCTCCTGGTGCGTTACCAGCAGGAGCGCGACCGTTTCGAGTCGACCACCGAAGCCATGGTATCGGCCGTGCAGGCCACGTTCCGTCCGGCCCTGACGAGCGCTGCCACGACTGCGGCCACGTTCTTCTCGTTCGTGCTGGCCGAGTTCAGGGGGTTCTCGGAGTTCGGGCTCATCGCATCGATCGGCGTCGTGCTCACCATGCTGTCCAGCTTCCTGGTGCTGCCGCCCATGATGGTGATCCTGGACCGGAAGCGTGCAGGGCCATCGAGACGCAAGACGCTGGTAACAAGGGTTTCCGGACGGTTGCCACTGCCTCTGTGCGCCGCCGTCGTCGTCCTGTTCTCGGGAGTGGCCATATGGGGTGTGGTCGAGCTCGGGTCTCTCGATTTCAAGAACGACCTGCGCAAGCTCAGGGGCGACTCGCCCGCCTACGAGTTTTTCGACTACGTGAACCGGAACATGGGTGCCGGGTTCAACCCGGCCGTCATCCTGGTTGACGGCACGACCGAGGCAGCCCGGGTTGCGAAGCTGGCCATGAACCTGAAGGAGCAGGGGACGGGGTCGCGCATCGGCAAGACCCTGGACGTGAGCGACTTCTTGCCAGGGGACGTGGACGAGAAGATGAAGAGGGTTCGTGAGCTCGCGGACCTGGTCAAAGACTCCAGGCTCGACCGCGCCCGGGGCGAGAGGGCCGAGAAGCTGGCCCAAGCCCGGGAGATGGTCGAGGTCGAGCCCTGGACCGTGGACGACCTTCCGGAGACCATCCGGCGCAGGTTCGTGACCCTGGACGGCGCGCAGAGCATCGTCTACGTGTGGCCGACGGCTCCCAACTACACGGCCGACGAGTGCATCGTATGGGAGGAGCAGCTCGACCGGCTGGCGAGCATGGCAAGGGCGGAAGGCATCGAGATCCAGATGGCGGAGGAGACCCTCATCGTGGGGTGGATCCACAGGCTCGT
>JBFYZU010000384.1:0-6705 GCA_041309365.1 Myxococcota bacterium | reverse complement strand
AATCTGCCGGTGACCTTCTGGAACCTTTCCAGGATAGAGCGGGCCCTGGGCAGGCGAGACGAGGCCGGCCTCAGGCTCGACCAGGCGCTGCTCGCGGCCCGGCGCACCGGCTCTCGCATGCTGCGCGCGCTCGCGCGCGAGCGTGACGCGGACAGAGAGGGCAGGGTGGTGCCCGCGACGCCCGTCAGCCCGGCCCGGGCAGATGGCGGCGTGCGGCCGTGACCGTGCCTCATCTCGCATCGCCCGAGTACGTGCTGTGGGAGATCACGCTGGCGTGCAACCTGCGCTGCAAGCACTGCCTCGCCATGGCGGGCAGGCCGGCGCCCGACGAGCTCGATCCTGCCGAGGCCCTCGGTGTGTGCGCGGCTCTGGCCGAGCTGGGCGCAGGCGCCGTGGCTCTCATGGGAGGCGAGCCGCTGCTCCGTCCGGACTGGCCGGACATCGCCTCGCGCCTCGCAAAGGACAGGATACCGGTGGGCCTCGTCACGAACGGCCTTCTGTTCGACGAGCGCACGGCCGGAATCGCCCTGGACGCGGGCGTGGGGCAGATCGTGGTGAGCCTGGACGGAACGAGGGCCTCGCACGAACGGATCCGCGGCAGGCGCAGCTTCGACAAGGCGCTCGAGGCGATCAGGGTCGCCACGGCCATGGGCTTCGCCCATTGCATGGTCATGACGAGCGTGAACATGTCGAACGCGGGCGACCTGCCTGCGCTGCTCGAGATCCTGCTTCGCGAGGCGAAGGGAGCCACCTGGGCCATGAACCTGACGAGCATCCGCCCGGGCCAGCGCATCCCGGCGAGCCAGGGCATCGACGCGGATACGTTCGAGCGGGTCGCCGGGTTCGTGGCCGAGGCGCGCGAGGCCCACGCCGGCGCGCTCGACATCATGGGGGCGCACGACATGGGGTACCACTCGATGCGCTACCCGGACATACAGGCAGGGCCGTTTTCGGGGTGCAACGCCGGCATCTCAACCCTGGGCATCACGGCAACCGGCGACGTGAAGGGCTGCCTGGCGCTTCCGGGCATGGTGGAGGGCAACGTGAGGCGCGATGACCTCGCCGACCTCTGGAGATCCCCGGATTGCTTCGTGGCCAACCGCAGGTTCACGGCCGGCGACCTGGGGCCCCTGTGCGCGGGCTGCGATTACGGAAAGACCTGCCGCGGCGGGTGCATGGAGATATCCCTGACGATGACCGGAGTGCCCCACAACGCCCCGTTCTGCCTGCACCGTCGCGAGGCGAAAAAGTCCCCATGACCGGAGAGATGCCGGACTACGAGCCGCTCCTTGGCCTCGTGGAGCTGACCCTCGCATGCAACCTGCGCTGCACCCACTGCGGCAGCACCTCGGGCCGACCGCGTCCGGACGAGCTCGGCGACGGTGAGATCGAAGCCGTCCTCGGAGACCTGGCCCTCCTGGGCGCCGAGGACGTGGTGCTGCTCGGAGGCGAGCCTCTCTTGCACAGGTCATTCGGCAGGTTCGCGAAGCTCTGCACGGATCTCGGCATGACGCCGATCCTCATCACCAACGGCCTGCTGCTCGACGAGGCGGCCCTCGCCACGTGTGGCGATGCGAAGGTCGGCCGCATCGGGATCAGCCTGGATGGAGGCACGGCCGAGGTGCACGACCGGATCCGGGGCCGCGCGGGCTCCTTCGCGCGTGCCACGGAGGCGATCCTGCGCTCCATGGACCACGGCTTCACCACCACGGTCATCACCACCGTGTCGAGGCTCAACATCCGCTCTTTGCCCGTCATGAGAGACTGGATCACCGGAAAGGGGCTGGGATGGCAGCTCCAGGTGGCGAGCCCCAACGGCGCGAGATTCGACGCAGATCACCTCATCAGCCGCGCCGAGTTCCATGCGCTGGCCCGCTTCATCTCCCGCTGCCGGGAGACCTACAGCCTCGAGGAGCTCCCCGTGGCAGGGGCCCACGACGTGGGATACAACTCCTCCTGCCTCGTGAACTACTCCACCATGCCCGTCTGGCACGGGTGTCTGGGAGGCATCGCGACCGTGGGCATCCAGTCGGACGGTCTCATCAAGCCGTGCCTGTCCATGAGCGAGCGATTCGCAGAGGGCAGCGTCAGGGATCCCGGGCTCGTCGAGGCCTGGAAAGATCCCATGCGCTTCGCGCGCAACCGCCGATTCCGGCCAGGGATGCTCGAGGGGGGCTGCAGAGGCTGCGAGCACGGCCCGACGTGCCGGGCCGGCTGCCCGGATCTGGCGTTCAACGTCACTGGCTCGGTGTTCGACAACCCCTACTGCCTGTACCGCATCGAGAAAGAGGGTGTTGACCTCGGCCTCTCGATATGGACAATCGAGGACATCCAGAAGGACCGTGAGGATCAGGAGGAGCCATGAAGAAGAAGATGGTGAAGACCGGTATCGGCATCGGCGCGGCCGCGGCCATGAGCATCGGCCTCACCGGGTGCCCCAAGCAGGCCGATACACCGCCTGTCCAGGAGCCAGACCAGGTGCAGGTCACGGACGACACGGCAGACGAACCCGTGGACACGGCCGACACGCCCGCCGACGACACGGCACCCGACGACGACTCGACAGCCGACGACGACTCGGCGGCCCTCGACGAGCCCCCCAATCTGCCCCCGCCGAACGATCCGGGGACTCCCGACTGCCTCGGCACGGACCAGTTCACCGAGAAGTGCGGCTACAAGTCCCCCACCAAGTACGCGGTGCTCGACCCTTCCTCGATCGTCAACGCCTGACACCGTCCGTGTCCGGATGTCGTCTCTTTTTGCATGTTCGACCGCGTCGTGGAGAAGGCCCGCGAAGTCAATACCGACTGGCGCACGGCCGCATAGCCGAGCGGAGTGAACGTCCGCGCGGGCCCGGTCGTCGCCTACGATCCGCTCGAAGTAGGCGCAGTCGAGCGCCCCGAGTGCTGCTCACTGCGTAATCGGGTGCGGCGGATCGGTCTCCTGCTTCGGACATGGCAGTCCTCACGTCCGCCAAGGAGCCGATTGCGTTCTCCAAGACCGCCTCGATACGGCGATGATGTGCGTCATGACCCCCAGATTGTATTTCTGTTACGGACTGCCGGATCTGGAACAGAGGAGGGACAGGTTGGTCAGTCTCCGATGATCTCGGTCAGGCCTTCAACGACCGTCGACAGTTCTTCTGGCGAGATCGCGCTCAGTTTCTTGCCGATTCGCTCGAAGGACAGCGTGCGCACCTGGCTGATCTTCACCCACGACGGCTTGGGGAGCCGGGTTTCCTTCAGTTCCAGGGTCAGCGGGTAACCGGCACGCTGGGGTTGGCTGGTCAACGCCACCGCGATGACCGTTCCCGACCGCTCGTTGAACACGTCCGCACTCAGGATGAGCACGGGGCGGAGCCCCGACTGCTCGCGGCCCCGCGTCGGGTCCAGGTCGGCCCAGCGAATCTCGCCCCTCAGTATTCGGGCCATTCAGTCAACTCCTGTCCCATCCCCTCTTCCGCCAACGCCTTCTCGAAAGCCGGGTCCAGCTTCGCGCACTCCCGGGCAAGCCGGCTATGGGACAGACGGGTCAACTTCTCGTCGACCGCCACCTGGATTGCCTGGCTGCGGTTCGGAAACAGCCGGGCATCCACCAGCCGATCCAGTTCCGCTAGAGTCGTCGCATCCAACGTGATGGCCACCTTTGCTTTTCCCATGGCGCACCTCCGAGTATGACGTTACGTAATACCCGGCCACATGTCAACCCACGGCCGGGTGGGTCCGGGTGGTTACCCGCGTCCACCCGCCACCCCCGCACCTTCCGTTTTGCCATCGGGGACCGCCCTGCGCTCTTTTCGGGCCTTCCCCTGAGCCGTCCGCTCGCGCCGGCATACTCGCCTCGTTGGGCCAATACCCGGATGGAACTTCTTGTAACGGAACGCCTGCTCTCTCGAGCTGCTTCGCCTGGCGGTACAGAGGGATCGAGTCGTTGCACTCGGACAAGGTAAAGGTACGCGTCCCCTGACAAGGATCATGAAGGTAACAAGTATCAGGTCCACGGGAGCATTGATGAGAGATGATGCTTCATCATAAGACCCTCGTTCCATTCCTGGTGACCTTCCTGCTAGCATGCTGCAGCACAAAGGGTAGTGAGTGCCATATGACAGGATCGGATGGTCGTATGTGGCGATGCACCAAACAATGGAGTGTGTGGCTCAGGGGAGAGCTTGTGCAACAGCACCTCTGACTGCTACGACACGGCGAATCCACCATCCAGCATTCCCTGTGTAGAAGAAGGGGAGTATTTCTGGTCCGATGAGGTTGTGGAACTGCCTTTCGACTTGATTTGTTGCGAGGGACTGGTCGAATCACATCGTGATCAGTAGGAAAAGCGGGTGCGCGCCCAGTCGGAGACGGGAACGGGAGGAGTGTCCCAGCTGCACGTGACCTGCGCGCCCAGTGGGACGCCCGCGTCGTCCAGGAGAAAGAACCCGTAAGAGCCCGAGCCCGTGTCCACGATGGCCGTGGTGCTCGCCAGAGCGGCGCCGTCGCAGTACACGGCGCCGTCCACCTCGATGTCGTCGATGTAGACCCGCTCGTTGTACTCGTTGGAGGCCAGCCAGAAGCGGATCTTCAGGCTCGGGTTGCGGGCGGCCGAGGGATCGATGTCGGAGAGGTTGGCGCACACGCGCCTGCAGACCCCGTCCGTGCCCCAGTCCTCGATCCAGTACCAGGCATCCTGCCAGCCTCCGCCCGTGTCGAAGGAGACCCTGATCCACTCGTTGTAGTCCGCGGTCGTGTCGCCCACGTCGAAGCACAGCCTCACGTCGCCGTCCAGGCCCGTGGTGTCCACGTCGTGGATCATCTGCCACTCGTCCCAGTTGACCTGCGCGCCGCCGGGCGTCCCGCAGCGGTCGAGGCACTGCGGGCCGCTGATGAAGCCGTTGTCGATGATGGTCCAGCCGTTCCAGCCGTCCGGGATGGGGTTCGTGCCCGAGCAGGGCTCGAAGTCCTCCTCGAAGGCCACTGCCCGCGAGGGGCCGCACGAGGAAGGCCACGCCTTGACCACGATGTCGTCGAGGTAGAGCGCCTGGTTGTCGTACTCCGAGTGGGCGATGAAGAGGAGGCTCAACGCCTGGTTGTCCTCTGCCCAGGAGGGGAGCGTGACGCAGTAGGGCCACTCCACCTCGTTCACCGGCGAGCTCGACGTCACCGGGGGGCCGTTCAGGCAGAACACCCGCTCGTTGTGCGACCCGTCCATGGCGTAGAGAAGGATCCCCTCGTTCGCCGCGGCGTTGTAGTCCGAGATGGAGAAGCAGACCTCGATGTCGGTCAGGCCTCGCGTGTCGTAGGCACGGGCGAGCCTCCACTGCTCGCGACCGCCCCCGCAGTTGCCGTTCTGCAGGGTGCGCATCCGGCAGTCCCCCGAGACGTTCCTGAGCACGTTCGAGTCCGCCGTGCTGCAGCAGGTCGCGCCGCCCGATGTCGGAGTGCAGCTCGACACGCTCGAGGTGCAGACGTTGCCGGCGACCATGGTCCAGCCGCCCGCGACGCACTCGCCACCGGGGCCCTGGAACGTGTCCGTGGACAGCGTCACCATCCCCACCTCGGTGGTGCAGTCGAGGCACGCGACCTGCCCGGGCATGGAGTCGAGCTCGATCGTGCAGGCAGCGGACCCCGGGAGGGTCGAGAGCGCCGGGCAGGTCAAGACGAGCGACGAAGGTGGAGTGCCGCAGCCGGTCCCGCCGAAGCACTCCGGCCTGCACAGCTCGCCGGGCCCGCAGGAGGCGTCCGTCGGGATCCCCTCGCAGTTGCCCGCGCCGTCGCAGACGTCGGTCTTGGTGCACGAGTAAAGATCCGTGCACGTCGTGCCCAGTGCGGAGTATGCGAGCGTGCAGCCGCCCGTGCCGTCGCATTCGTTGGAGTCCTCGCAGACGCCCGGAGCCGGGCAAATGTAGGCAGTGCCCTCGCAAACGCCCAGGGCGTCGCAGACGTCCGTGTGGGTGCAGGGGTTCGTGTCGTTGCAAGGGGTCGATGGAGGCTGAGGCACGCAGGAGTCGATGCCCGCGACGCACGTTGCGAACGACTGGCAGGCGCCCTCGCCACATGTGTAGGCGATCCAGTGCTCGTCGGCGGAGCCGTCGCAGTCCTCGTCCAGGCCGTTGCAGTTCGCGTCCCCGCCCGTGGGGGACCCCGGCGTGCAGGTCTGGATGCCTCCCAGGCACGTCGAGCCGCGCAGGCACACGCCGGTTCCGCAGGTGAAGGTCGGCACGTAGTGCTCGTCCACGGAGCCGTCGCAGTCGTCGTCGACGGTGTCGCAGTCCGTGTCGTCGCCGGTTGGCGGCCCCTGGGTGCACGTGGCCGTTCCGCCCGCGCAGACGGCCGTGGCACGGCAGGCGCCGACTCCGCAGGTGTAGGGGACGAAGTGCTCGTCCGTGGAGCCGTCGCAGTCCTCGTCCAGGCCGTTGCAGTTCGCGTCCCCGCCCGTGGGGGAGCCCGGCGAGCAGGACTGGATGCCACCTGCACACGTCGAGCTTCGCAGGCACACGCCTGTCCCGCACGTGTAGGTCGGTACGTAGTGCTCGTCGATCGAGCCGTCGCAGTCGTCGTCGATGTCGTCGCAATCCGTGTCGTCGCCGGTCGGGGCCGAAGGAGTACAGGTGTGGATCCCGCCGGCGCAGACGGCAGTGGCACGGCATGCGCCGGTTCCGCACATGTAGGCCACCCAGTGCTCGTCCGTGAGCGAGTCGCAATCCTCGTTCAC
>JBFYZU010000383.1:0-13388 GCA_041309365.1 Myxococcota bacterium | reverse complement strand
AGATGCGAACCACGACGAGATAAGCGTTATGGGGACCGATATGAGTCAGCGGATATCCTTGAAATGCAAAGGGGTTTCCGGTTATGGCTCCCTTTTGGCCACGGTCATTGAACCAACGTGTGGGACCGGTGCGCGGAGCGAGGTTCGAACTCGCGGCCTTCGGTTCCGGAGACCGACGCTCTATCCAGCTGAGCTACCCGCGCGGGTGGACGGACGTATCCGTATAGATCGGAACGGGTCGTGGTTCAAGGGTCGAGCGCTTCCGCGCCCTTGCGGGTGAGGCGGATGCGGATGTTGGTCGTGCGCATGATCTCGATGAGGCCCTGCTTCTGCAGGCTCACCAGGGCCTCGCCGATGGAGGCGTCGAAGGGGACACCCAGCTCCGAGAGGACGGTCGAGACGAAGACGTAGCGACCTGGATCCTGGGCGTAGTTCTTCCTCAGGGCGACGAGGACCTTGGTCGTGAGCTCATCCATGACGGGACGTTTATAAACCCTTGGTGGGTGGCTGTGAAGGGTGGGAAAGCGGGAGCGAGAGCGAGACCACCGTACCCTTGCCGTGCTCGCTCTTCACTCCGAGAACGCCACCCATCTCCTCCACGTAGTTCTTGACGATGGCAAGGCCGAGGCCGGAGCTCGCGGAGTCGGAGTCGAAGAAGGGATCGAAGATGCGGTTGATGATCTCGGGGGGGAGCCCCGGGCCGGAGTCGTGAACCTCCAGGACGAGCCGCCTCCTGTCGGTCCAGGCGGCGAGCTCGAGCCGTCCCGTGGGGCCCATGGACTGGATGGCGTGCATGACGAGGTTTCGCAAGAGCTGCATGAGTATGTCCGGATCCTGGTGGACCTCCAGATCCGGCGGGTCGATGGCGAGAATGGATTGCATCTCGTCCGTGATGAACTGTGCCTTGGCGAGATCGGAGAGGATCTCCTCGAAGAACCCGCGAACATGGATGGGACGCGGAGCAGGACGAGGCCTGCGGGAGAACATCACCAGGTCGTCGCAGAGCCGGCGCAGCCTCTCGAGCTCCTCCTCGATGATGTCGGACAGCTCGGCCTCCACGCCGGTCGGGCTGGTCCTTTTTCGGATCTGTCCGGATGCGTTCATGATGGTGGCCACCGGGTTGCGGATCTCGTGGGCCACATGCGCGGCCATGTTGCCGATGACGGCCAGCCTCTCGCGGCGCACCAGCTCGCGCTGGGCGGCCACGAGCTCCTCGTAGGACCGTGCCAGGTCCTCGTAGAGGCGGCGGTTCTCGATGCCCATGGCCACCTCGCCTGCGATGAAGGACACGAGCGCCTCATCGTCCTCGTCGAATGGTTGACCCCCCTCGCGTGCCATGTGGATGAAGCCAGTGAGCTTCTTCTTGATCCGGAGCGGTGCCGTGAGGTGGTACCGGCCCAGCGAGGAGGTCAGGTCGCAAGGCGAGGTGCGCGACGGGTCCCCCAGGCGGAGGCTCCCGAGCACTCCGGGGTCGATGCGTATTCCGGAGAGCCTGCGCAAGCCCGGCAACGGCCTGAAGCCTCCCTTCTGGCGACGCCTGGCCACGACGGGCAAAAATGGACCGCGCGCCCCCCGGGGACAGATGAAGACACTTCCGGCGTCCGCGTCCAGCGCATCCAGCATGGCCCCCATGGCCTTGGTCACCGAGCCCACGAGGTTGCGGCCAGAGATGATGTCCCGCGTGACGTCCGAGAGCAAGGTGAGCTCGCGCTCGCGCCGGTTCTGCATGGAGATCAGGGCGTGTCTGTCTCCCACCTCCCTCAACGTACCGATGGCCGCGGGGCGTCCCCTGAACTCCGTGAGATACGAGATGAGCTCGACGGGAAAGACGTCTCCGGAAGGTCCCACGAACAAAGTCTCGTACCTGGACGACACGTCCTCGCCGCTCATGCGTCGGCTGTACATCTGGGCGACCTTCTCCCGGGACGAGGGATGCACGAAGTCCCAGAAGTGGCGCCCCACGAGCCTCTGGCTCGACCAGCCTCGCACTTCGAAGTGCGGCAGTACGGCGTGAAGCACGATGCCGTCCTGGATGAGGAAGAACAGCTGCGTGCCACCCTCCATCACGGTCGCGGTTATGGCGAGCTTCTCGGCGTCCAGCAGATCGATGCCTCGCGCTCCGGGCAGTGGCAGGTGCGTGGGACGAGCGTCGCGGATCCAGTCACGAAACCTCTCCAGCGGCGCGTCGAACGGCAGGATGCCATCGACCCGACCCCGGACATCATCGACGATGTCGGCTTGAACGTCGGGATGCAGGATGGCTGCCGTGACCATGCCGGGGTGAAGCACCGTCATGGCCGTGAGCCAGCTGCTCGCGAAAGACATGGGCTCATGGCCCACCTCGAAAAGACCGATGTCGAAACGGGGCTGGGCGGGCGGGCTGGGATCCCATGGAGGTCTCGAGCACACGGTGCAGCTATCGAGGGCCCCCAGCCTCTCGCTCAGCTGCGGGCTCGAGGTGTAGGCAAAGACCCGTTTCCCTGGCATCACCCGCCTTGTCGAAAGTCACAGACTTTACTTTAGAACGTGGCGATTGTAAAACGACGAGGCAGTGCAGGCGGGCTTCGGGGAACAAACTGCCGGACCCGACGCGAGGCCAGGACCATGGAAAAGAACACCTTCGGGATCCTGACCGCGCGGAAGCTGCCCGTGCTCATCGCTGCGCTGCACGAGGCTGCCCAGGAGCTCTGCACCATGGAGCACACGACCCTGGGCATCCTCAGCCCTTCCGGGGCGCAGTTCTTGCTGGCGGGATCCACGGACACTTCCCTCAGGAACGGCCAGATCCTCATGGCGGGCCACGTGCGCGAGTTCCAGAGGATGATACACGAAAAGAGGCCCGTGGCCCTCACCGGAGGCGGCCCGCTGGACCTGCAGGACCTGAGGCGGCTGGGGTCCTCCTACCCTCAGGCCAACCTTCTGTACCCTGCCCGAGTGGACGGACGGACGCTCTGCGTGATCATGTGGAAGGTCAAGGCCGGCGGAAAGGGCGCCGCCTTCGGGGTCCCCGAGGAACTCGGGGCGATCGCCGATGCCTGCGCACACGCCCTCTTGAACATCAACGTCGTCGATTCGCTCAGCATGGACAACACGAGGTGGTTCGACCAGTACACGGATCTGCTGGACGAGCTCCAGCGCTACGGCCTGTACGCGGACATGTTCCGGTACAACCCGGACGGCATGCTCATCATCAACCATGATGGGCGGATCCTCCTCGCCAACCCGGCCGCGGAGAGCGTGCTGTGTCCCGATGGAGAGCCGTTGCCCGATACCGTGCTCTCTTTGCTCGATGACGAGAGCTCCTCTCGATTCGAGGATCTGCTCGTGGGATTCCTGCAGGGGATCTTCCCCAGGGGTCTCGAACTGACGCTTCGCAGCGACGACGGCGAGGGAGACATCATCGCCGTGTCCATCAGCCTCGTTCCCCGCGAGCAGGAGGCCATCTTGCTCACGCTGCGCAACGTGACCACCGAGCGCAGGATCGAGCGACAGCTCCAGGAGACCACGGCCTTCATGGAGAAGATCATCGGCAACAGCATCGATGCCATCATCGCTTCGGACATGAAGGGGCGCATCGTGCTGTTCAACGATACGGCCTCGCGGATGTGGAGCATCGGAGTCAAGGAGGCCCTCTCGAGCCTGCACGTCAACGACCTTTACGACGAGGGCCAGGCCCGTGAGATCATGCGCAAGCTTAGGAGCGACGACTATGGCGGACCGGGAAGGATGACCCCGCAGCGCGTCTGGCTCATGGGCAGGAACGGGACCAACATCCCTGTCATGCTGTCCGCGTACCTCATCTACGAGGGCGACAAGGAGGCCTACACCATCGGGGTGTTCTCGGACCTGCGCGAGAAGATCCGCACCGAGGAGAAGCTGGCCTTCATCGAAGAGAAGCTGGCCTTGTCCGAGAAGCAGATGGAGCTGGCCGAGCTGGCGGGCGCCATGGCCCACGAGCTGAACCAGCCGCTGATGAGCATCTACGGCAGCACGGAGATCCTGGCCAAGAGGCTCACCGACAACCCCCAGGCCAGCAGGTACGCAAACATCATCCACGAGGAGGCGGCCCGGATGAGCGAGATCATCAAGAAGATCGGACGCGTCACCCGCTTCGAAACCCAATCCTACGTCGGCAACGCCAAGATCGCCAACCTCGATGCCGGCGACAGGCCCGACGATCGAGAAGAGGCCGAGTGACGTCCTCCGATGTCATCTTCCGGGAGCTGCCAGTTTTGGGCATGCTGCTCGACGGACGCGGAGGCATCGTCGAGATCAACCGGGCGCTCCGGATCATGATCGAGCAGGGAGGTCGAGAGCCCCCTGCGCCTTCGACCCCGGTGTCGGAGCTGCTCGAGGTGGCCGTCGGATCGCTGGACACGTACCTCCAGGATCTCTCGCCGCCGGGACCCCTGGTGAGCCTCGTTGGCGACGTGCATCCCAGGAGCTTCAGGCTGAGCGCATCCAGGATCGAAGACGGGCTCCTCGCGGTCCTCGTGCCCATGCAGAGAGCTCCGGCAATGGACCTGCACATCCCGCTTCGTGCCATCGAGGCGTATTTGGAGCTGTCCAAGAAGGTCAACATCCTGATGCGCGAGGAGGAGGTGCTGCAGATGTTCGTGCAGATGCTCCACCGCCTCTTCCCGGACTACCACCACTGCGTCAGGTTGCTCGACGTGAAGCGGGGCACCCTCGGCATGGTCTACGCCGATGCCCCGCTCGTGCAGGAGGTGCGTGACAGGGTGTTCATCTCGCCATCGGCGTTCGAGACGGGCGCCATACCCGAGAGCCTGGCCAGGCGGATCAAGGAACACGTCGAGGTGCTCGATACGCACCCGTGCATCTTCGAGAACACGTCGCAGAGCCTCATCGTGGCGCTGGCGGACGAGGAGAACCTGTTCGGGACCATGCACGTCGAGACGGACAGGGATTCGGAGATCCTGCCGTTCATGAGGCTACTGTGCTTCGCCCTCGGCCATCACCTGACGAGCGCCCTGCGCAACGCGCGCCTTCTGGGCGAAACGCTCAACCTCAAGGACCACCTGACGAAGCTCATCGATCATGCCAATGCACCCATCGTGATCATCGATGGCAAGCGCAGGATAGGGACCATCAACCGGGCCCTCGAGCAGCTCACCGGCTACACCAAGGACGACCTCATCGGGACGGACTTTCTGGATCTGTTCTCGGAGCAGACCAGGCAGCGCTTCGTGGCCGTGATCATCAAGGCCTCCAGGGGCATCCCGACCACCAACTTCGAGGTGGAGATCCCGCGTCGGGGGGGCGGCGCCACCGAGATCTCCTTCAACATCACCTCCGTCCTCGACCCATACGGCAAGGTCCAGGCAGTCATCTCCGTGGGCCAGGACCTGACGGAGGTGCGCCGGTTGCAGAGCCAGATGCTGCACTCCGAGAGGCTCGTCACCATCGGGCAGCTCTCGGCCGGCGTCGTGCACGAGATCAACAACCCCCTCACCTCCATCGCGGTCTACTCCGAGGCGCTGCTGCAGAAGGCCGTGGAGAGCGGCGCTCAGGAACAGGAGGTGAAGAGGCTGGAGCGCATCCACCAGAGCGCCGAGCGGATCTACAAGTTCACCCAGCAGCTCATGGCCTACGCAAGGCCAACGGCCGAGGAGCCCACCCTCGTCGACCTGCGGGATGTCGCCAACAAGAGCATCGGGTTCTGCGAGCACATCCTCTACAAGGCCGGCGTGTCGGTGGTCAGGGAATACAGCGACGAGACGCCTCCCGTGTACGGGATCGAGGGGCAGCTCGAGCAGGTGTTCGTGAACCTCATCACCAACAGCTGCCAGGCCATGAAGGGCAAGGGAGGCAAGCTGACCATCAGGATCGAGAAGGGCCGCGAGGGGACCATCTCGGTCCAGGTGTCCGACGAGGGCCACGGCATCGATCCCCAGGGTCTCAAGCAGATATTCGAGCCGTTCTACACGACCAAGGTCGAGGGCGAGGGCACAGGGCTCGGCCTGTCAATCGTCAAGAACATCGTCACGGCCCACGAGGGCGACATCAGCGTGATGAGCGAGTTAGGCAAGGGAACCACCTTCATCCTCACGCTGTACACGTCGGAATGACGGAGGCAAAAGGACGTGTCATGCCGAAGATCGACATAGAGCGTGCGCACCACAAGGGTTCCATCGAGGAGGTTCGCGGGCTCGTGCAGAAGCTCGCGGACAAGCTCACGGAACGCTACGAGCTCACCTGCAGGTGGCGGGGAAACGACCTGGAGTTCTCGCGCAAGGGCGCGGACGGACGCATCGAGGTCAACGACAGGACAGTGCGTCTCGTGATGAACATCTCCATGCTGCTCACCCCCATAAAGGGTGAAATAGAAAAGCGGACCCACCGCTACATGGACGAGTTCATCGGCAAGGGCTGATCAGATCCCATCGAGGATGGTCTGCTCCTGTGCGTCGCCGCGAGGGATCGGGACCGGGTACTCGCCCGAGAAGCAGGCGTGGCAGAAGCCGGCGCAGCGTGTGGCACATGCCTCGATGGTGCTCTCCAGCGAGAGATACCCCAGGCTGTCCACCTCGATGAAATCGGCGATGTCCTTGACGCTGCTCGTGGACGCGATGAGCTCCTTGCGGGTGGGCGTGTCGATGCCGTAGAAGCACGGGCAACGAGTTGGCGGGCTCGAGACCCTGAAGTGGATCTCGCTGGCCCCCGCCTCGCGCACCATCTCCACGATCTTGCGCGAAGTGGTGCCTCGTACGATGGAGTCGTCCACCACGACCACGCGTTTTCCCCGTATCAGGCTGGCCACGGGGCTGAGCTTGAGCTTGACGCCGAAGTGGCGGATGGAGCTCTTGGGCTCGATGAAGGTCCGGCCCACGTAGTGGCTCCTGATGAGACCCAGCGCGAAGGGGATGCCGGATCGCTGGGCGTAACCAATGGCGGCGGGGGTCCCCGAGTCGGGCACCGGGATCACCATGTCCGCCTCCACGTGGTTCTCCTCGGCCAGTCGGCGTCCCATTGCGATTCGGGCGTCGTACACCGTTCGGCCGTCGATGACGGAGTTGGGGCGGGCGAAGTAGATGAACTCGAAGATGCACAGCTTGCGCTCCCGTCGCTCCATGGGGAAGCTCGAGCGGACGGAACCGAGGCCCTTTCCGTTGCGATCCATGAGGATCATCTCGCCCGGCTCCACGTCACGGATCAGCTTGCCTCCCACGAGATCGAACGAGCAGGACTCGCTCGAGACCATGGGGCACCCGTCCAGGGTTCCCAGGCTCATCGGTCGAAATCCCACCGGATCGCGCACTGCCACGATGTGCTCTCCCGACATGAACAGGAGCGAGTAGGCGCCTTGCACCTGGGCCAGGGCGTCGAGGACCTGATCGGTGAAGCGGGCCCTTGCCGAGCGCGCGATGAGGTGCACGAAGCTCTCGGTGTCGCTGTCGGAGTGAAAGATGGAGCCCGAACGTTCCAGCTCGTGACGGAGCTCGAGAGCGTTGGTGAGCGTCCCGTTGTGCGCCACGGCCACCTGGCCGTGCCAGGTCTGCACGACGATGGGCTGGGCGTTGCGGATGTGGGAGCCCCCTGCCGTGGAGTAGCGCACGTGGCCTATGGCCATGTTGCCCTTGAGGCGGTCAAGGGTGGCCGTGTCGAAGATCTCCTGCACGAGCCCCATCTGGCGGTGACTGTTCATCGCGTCGCCGCAGCTCGACACGATGCCCGCGGACTCCTGCCCCCTGTGCTGCAGGGCGTGAAGCCCCAGATAGGCGATTCGGGCGGCCTCGGCGTGACCGTTGATGCCGAAGATACCGCACTCGTCAGCGAAGAGATCGGTCCTTGGGCCGCTGTCTGTCATGCCCTGCCCTGTCGAGGCCTGCCTACTTGACCACGAAGGGGTAGCTCACGGAGAACTTCTTCTGCGCGAACTTCGGGAAGCTGGCTTTCTTGACGGCGGACACGATGCAGGAGGCAGCAGGCGTGTCCTTGAACGGTCCGCTCACCACGCTGGCCGAGGTCACCTTGCCCGTTGCTCCGGCGATGTTGATGGACACCGTGGCCACGCCCGTCTCGCCCTTGCCGCACGCCTTCACTCCCGGTGTGACGCCCTGCAACGCATTGATGACGTCCTGCTTGGATGGCTTGTCCGGCAGGTCCGACGAGGGAGGTGGGGTGGGCGGATCCTTCTTCGTGGGCTCGGGCGTCTCGACCTTCTTCGGCTTGGTGCCTCCACCGCTGAGCGCCTTGAGCAGGTCGTCCTCGATGGACCCTGGTACCGACTTGGATCCCGACTCTGTCTTCGTGGGAGCCGGCCCCGTGCTCTCGGATCCGGGATCTGTTCCCGGTTCGCCGGGCTTCTTCTTGCCGGGCTTCCTCGGCCCGCCTCCCTTCTTGTCCTCTTCCGATCCGGGATCGGTCTGGGTGCCGTCGGCACCCGACCCGCTCTCGGTCCCGGGATCCGCGGATGTGCTGGATTTGTCGGCAGCCTGCTCGGCTGCCATCTTCTCGGCCTCGGCCTTTCCGATTCCCTGGGCCATGAGCTCTGCCAGTATCTTCTGCCTCATGGCGTCCTCGTCGAACGTGCTCTCCGGCTGGTCCTTGCCCTTGAGAAGGACCACGAGCACCACGACGAGCGCGCCGATGACGACGAGTCCACCCACGCCACCGAGGATGTAGGGAAGCTTGGAAGGCTCCTTCTTGACGGGCTGCAGCAGGCTGGGCACGCCCATGGGTGAGCCCAGGCCCGAGCCTCCCATGCTCAGGATGTCCTCGGAGGCCTTGGAGCTGGAGGCGCCGCTGCCCGTGGCAGCGGTCAGGGCCCGGATGTCGATGAGCCCCGAGCCTCCCGAGCTCGTTGCGGATCCCAACCCGCCCGGGGCCCCGATGTGAGGAGCCGGATCCCGGGAGCTCGTGGCCAAAGCCTGCAGGCTCGCCAGGCTGAAGAGCACGGAGTTCTCGTGCCTGGCACCGGTCAACTGCCCCGCATCCACCCGGGGCGACTGCGGCTCGGCGCCGAGGCTCGATGACACGGCTCCACCCGCACCGCCGGTCCGGGGCGCTGCGAAGGGCGACTCCGATGGTCCTTCGGAGCCTGCCGACGCGAAGATGTCCTGCCCCCGGCCGCCGCCGCCGATGGCGAAGGGCGAGTTCGCGGAAGGTCCGGGTGCAGGCGCACGTGCCGCCACGGCAGGTTGTGCAGCGCCGAAGTCCGGGACCTCACGCAGCGCCAGCCAGTTGTCGAACCCATCGCGCCACAACAGGGTCTCGTCCGATATCTGTCCGGCAGCGAGCATCTCCCTTATCTGCACCGAGTCGTACGGTCCCATCTGCTCGCCATCCACGGCGATGTACCATTCGATATCGTCGCCGCCACCCGTGAAGGGGGCGGGAGGCTCCTGGGCAGGCTCTGCCGGAACCGCGGCATGGAAAGCACCTGCCTGTGCGGACACGAAGCTGGCCGGTCCCTGGTCCTCGGCAGGCATGTCCGAACCCATGCGCGAGTAGTCGAACACGCGGGTCGGTTGCTCGTCCGGACCGGAATTCTCGTCCGGCGGCGCGTCGAAAGGCGCTCCGGCATCGGCTGGCGGTGCCATCTCGTCGCCGACACCACCGCGAAGGACTATCACCTCTCCGCACTTCTTGCACTTGACCTTGAAATCCTTGCCGGAAGGGACCTTTTCATCCGGTAGGGAGTACTTCTTGCCGCAGCTGGGGCACTCGAACTTCATGGGTCCTCCTGCACCGATGCCTCAAGGCCAGGTCGGTACTTTACCTCATGACCCCCCGGAAATTCAACGGTGATCTGGATTCCTGGAGGTCGCGCTATTAGATGCACTGGACGCGCTAACATTGGAGCGTGCACATGTCAACCCGGCAGCCAGCCTGGCTCAGTTCATTGGCATGAGCCTCGCGCCGTCCTTGCCGCAGAAAGTGCTCTCGTCGCCGTAGACCAGGGAGCAGACGGGGCAGATCTTCTTCTGACCCCTCGGGGGGTTGGTCCCCGTGCGATCGAGGCCCGTAGCGGCCACCGGGGCAGGGACGAGCAACTCCCCGTCCTCACCGCAGTTGCGAGTCCGGGGGGGGTACCCGCGACCGCACCTGGGGCAGATCATGCCCGATTCGTGCAGCCCCGCCTCCTGCTCTCTCTCCGGAACCAGCGTGGAACCGTCGTGGGGACAGAACCTCGAGCCCGATGGATACTCGCGACCGCAGACCCTGCAGATCATCCTCTGGGTCGAGACGGGCGCCCCGGGATGTGCAGCGGGATCGACCCTGGGATGAGGCCCGCTCTGCGGGATGTGCGCCTGCCGTCGCTGGCGGGCTGGATGGGAAGGGTCATCCGCCGGATCCAGGGGTGACGCGGACTGCGGCGGCTGAAAGCTGTCGCGCATGCGCTCCTGCTCGAGATCCGCGATGCGCATCCTGAGCTTCTTCTTGCGCTCACGGGCAGCGACCACCACGATCACCACGAGCAGGATGGCCAGGAGGCCCGGAGGCAGCACGTACAAGAGGAACAGGGGGGGCTTCCTGCGCCCGGGAACAGGAAGGTCGATCTGCTCGCTGGACACGGGAATGTCCGTATCGCTTCCAGCGCCACCACCCTGGGCTTCGCCCGCGCCTACTGGATCGAGGTTCACGGCGACGAGATCCTCGATGAAATCGGTCAGCACGACGATCCTCGCAGTCGCGGTGTCGTACCCGTACGTCGCCACGACCTTGAAGGAGCCCTCGCTGTCCGCGGCGCTGTCGCCGGGAACGAAGCAGTTCCCGTCCAGGCGACCGGATCGATCCGCCGCTTCCTTGACGAGCTTGAGCTCCCCCTCCACGGCCGTCCTACACCCGTTCTTGTCGACCTCGTACGTGGTGAAGCACACCTTGCGCCCGGGATTGGTCTTGACGGACGCCGGCAAAAGTACGAGCTTCACGGGCGGGCCAGGCTGCTTGCACTTCGACGGTGGAGGAGCCTCGGGGTAGGCCTTCTCGATGTCCGGGACCTTCGTCGCGGGCTTCCCGTCCTCGACCGGCTCATCCTCCCCGGGCTGTTCACCGGAGAGGTCCTCTGCCGTGCCATCGAGCTTCGTGAACGAGCGCTTGATGACGATGGTGGCCGAGCAGATGCTCTCCTTGAGCTTCCAGTCGTACTTGGAAGTGTCCTCCACCGAGATCTTGCCGCCGCCGGCCGTGACCACGTAGGTCCCGTACTCGTAGCGGGAATCGGTTGCAGGGGACTCGCACACGATGGTCCAGCTGCTGCCCTTCTTGGTGACACTGAGCCTCTGGAGCTTGGGGTTGGCGCTCCAGCACTTCTTGGTGGAGCGACCGTTCGAGAAGATCAGGTGGTCACCGCTCTCGGTGACAGTGACAGTGCCCTTGCCCTTGGTGCTGTAGCTCTTTGGCTTGGGACCGCAGTCCTCTCCCCAGCTCTTGATCTTGACGTCCACCGACTGGGGACCGACGCTGTACTCCCCGTCGAGCTCTCCTGCCTCGGCAGCCGGGGAGAGCACGACGCCCACCATCGCCAGGGCGATGGAAAACATCCTGATTTCAGAGTGTTGCGTCACATCATCTTCGGCCCGCTGGCCGCTCGCTCACGCGTCCTTTTCGCCTCTGCGCCGCCTCGCGCTCGCGGTTGACACCCCGTGGGAGACCCAATACATTCACCCTGCCCCGGAAGCGACCGGGGCGCACGAGGTCACGATGAACGAAACCTTCGAGCGACTTGGCACCTCCGAGGTCAAGATCCAGGTCGATATCCCCTGGTCCGAGCTAAAACCTCGTTACGATGAGAGTTTATCAAAACTCCGGGGCACGATCCAGGTTCGGGGCTTTCGCAAGGGCAGGGTCCCGGCCAGCATGCTCGAGAAGATGATGGGCGACAGGATCGTGCTCGACGTGGCCGTGGAGGAGATCGCCGGCGTCGTCCAGAAGATCATCGCCAGAGAAAAGATATTTCCTCTACGGATCCCCCTGGACATCGAGAAGGACGTCCGCATCGCCGCCGACCGCGCCGCCAGCTTCGAGTCGCGCGTGGAGGTCCTCCCCATGGTGGACCGAATCGGATTCGAGGGCATCGAGCTCATGCCCCGCAAGCAGACCACCGAGGCGGACATCGACGAGAGGCTGAGGCGCATGGCCGCGCGCAAGGCACCGCTGAAGACGTCCCCGGACGACCACGAGATCGGCGAGTACGATCAGGTGGTCCTCGATGGCGAGGCGGAGTTCATGGACGATAATCAGAAGAAGCCCGTCACCGACCTGCGGGTGGATCTGGCCCCATGGACACAACCCCCCCCCGGCCTGGTTCAGGAGCTGCTCGGCAAGAAGAAGGGCCATCGGGGAGAGACGACTCTGGTGCTGCCTCTGGTGGAAAATCCCGGCAAGCCCGATTACCGCTACGCGAAGCTCTCCTACGGCGTCACGCAGGTGATGACCCGCGAGCTGCCTCCTCTGGACGAGGAGCTCGCCAGGGACTTCGACATGGAGTCTTTGGCCGACCTGCGCAACGAGATCCGCGAGGTGATCGAGAAGGAGTCCTTCGACGAGTACGTGAGCACCAACGGGGGCCATGTGCTCGACCAGCTCGTGCAGCGCTCGACCTTCGATCTGCCACCCACCTACCGCCTGCTGACCGAGATGCGATCCCCGAGCGGCGACGGGGGAGGGGAAGGCGAGACGCCCGACGAGCAAAAGCAGGAGCAGCAGAAGGCCATGACCGAGGCCTTCGAGAAGATGTTGCGCAGGAACCTGCTCACCATGATCATCTCCCAGCAGAACGGCCTCTCTTTGCCCACCGAGACGGTGAACCTGGCATCCGAGCGGATGAAGGGGTACATCGACAGCCAGGATGGATCGAGGAAGGAGAAGGACGAGGCCTTCGGGAAGTGGAAGGAGGAGTTCGAGCAGAACCTCTTCAACCACATGATCGCGAGCTTCCTCGTCCAGGAGACGGAGAAGGCACTCGGCATCGAGCCCGCCGGGGCTCCGGGAGACGAACATGCCGAGGCCGACCCCGGCGAGAACACGACCAAGGAGCAGGAGCCATGACGGATCGCCAGAAGACGTCGCCGACCATGCGGATCCCGTTCCCCCAGGTGGTCGAGTCCACCCATCGAGGCGAGCGGAGCTGGGACATCTTCTCGCGCCTGCTGCGCGACAGGATCATCTTCTTGGGCACTCCCATCGATGACGACGTGGCCAACATCATCATCGCCCAGATCCTGTTCTTGGAGTCCGAGGATCCGGAGAAGGACATCAACCTCTACATCAACTCCCCGGGAGGCTCGGTCACGGCCGGCCTGGCCATCTACGATACCATGCAGTACGTGCGCAGCCCGGTTTCCACCATCTGTCTCGGCCAGGCTGCCTCCATGGCTGCGGTGATCATGTCCTCGGGTCAGAAGGGGCGTCGCTTCGCTCTC
>JBFYZU010000382.1:0-20481 GCA_041309365.1 Myxococcota bacterium | reverse complement strand
AGCTCGTGCTCACGCTTCCCTTCTCGTGAAGGTTCTTGACCCTCTCGAGGTTGGTGTCCGCCAGGCTCTTCTGCAGCTTGACCTCCCTGGTCAAGGCCTTGAGCTGCTTGATGTCCTCGGGACGCGCTCCGCTCTTTACGAGGGCGAGCCTGGCCTCGCCGGCGGCAAGAGCGGCAAGGATCTCTTCCTTCTTGAGCTCCAGGTCCTCCGATTCGATCACGGCCACGATACTGCCCTTTTTGACCTCGCCTCCTTCCTCCACCGTGAAGCTCTCGAGCTCGCCCGCTGCTGGGCTCATGATCTTGACCTTCTGGACCTCGAAGCTGCCCGATGCACGGATGCGGCCATCCCCCGGACCCCTGTCGCAGCCCACCGGCAGCCCCGTCAGGCACGAGACAGCCACCAGCCGAATAACCGTCCTCGCGATGCCGTTCATGAGCTCTCCTTTGCAGAGCCCTGGTTTCTACCCTCTCGAGGGAGGATCCCGTAGAGGAGGATCTCCTTCATCTGTCTGATGGAGTCGCTGATGGTCATGTCGTGCTCGCTGAGGAACGTCGGGTTGATCATGTGCTGCGCCACGGTCGTGAGGAGGTACATGAAGAACTGCGGGTCGATGTCCCTGCGCACGTCGCCCCTGCGCTGGCCCTGCACGATGAGCTGCTTCCAGATCCCGAGAACGGCCATCCGCCGCCGATCGATGTACTCCCACACGTCAGGGTGGGCCGTCGCAAGCTCCCTGAGCAGTTCCGGGGGGATCATCGCCGTGACCTTCTGTGCCATGGCCAGCATGGCAGCGAGCTTGTCCTCGGTCGTGAGGTCGGCATCGACGATGTCGCGGACATGCGAGGTGAGCCACTCCACGTTCCGGTCGATGACGCCGCGGACGATCTGCTCTCTCGATCCGAAGACCTTGTAGAAAGTGCGTCTGCTCACCCCCGATGTGCGGACGAGCTCGCTCATGGTCGACTGGCCGAGCCCGCGCCTCCGGACCAGGGTCTCCGCGTTATCCAGCACCCTCTCGCGCAGCTTGTCCCTGTCGATCTCCTTGCGTCCCATGAACGTCTCCAGGTATACAAAATATACACAAAGCAGCTATATTGTATATAAATCGCCCCGGGACTTCTTGCAAGGGAATTCTTCGAGCAGGGATCAGGGCTTGAAGGTCTTGAAGGCTGCGATGATGGTGTCGCGGTGCTCGGCGACCCTGTCCTCACGGCCTCCGGCCGTGAGGATCCAGATGTACTTCTTCTTCACGAACAGTGCCACCATGAGGGTGTACTTGCCGTCCTCCTCCTCGCTCGTGTACTCGAGAAGGAAGCCGGATAGGCCCGCAGAGGTGCTGATCTTCTCATCGGCAACGTATGCATAGTCCTTGATGGGCGGGTACTTGTCCTTCCAGACGTTCATCCAGAAATCGGCATCGCCCTTGGGTTCGTTGGGTTTGCGCTGCACCCCGATGACGACCTCGTTCGAGCTGATGGCCCTGTACTCGAAAGCGTACCCGGGGTCCTCCATCTGCGCGAAGTCCGACGGGGTCTTGATGTGCTTCGACTTGCAGCCCGTGCCAAAGAGGAGCGCGAGCGCGACCGCAGCCGTGAGCATCACATGCATCCTTATCATTGTCTCGCCTCCTCGAACCTAGAAGTTGAACAACGAATCGAGCCCCACGTCCTGTATCCACTGGAACGGGGCGTAGAGCGACGGGATGGGCTTCTTCGCCTTCATCTTCACCGAGAGGTACACGGTGATGCGCGAGTAGGCCGCCGCCTCGGACAGGTACTTGATCCGGCCTTTCATGAGCTCTATCTTTTCCGTGATACGCTCCAGCTCGGCTTCCACCTGCAGGCTCTCGTTGATGTTCTTCGTCTGGGAGAGCAGCTCCAGGAGCCTGTCTCGCACGGCGATGGCGTTCTTGAGCCTGATCTGCAGGTCCATGTACTCGTCCGTGACGTCCGTCCCCGTGACGTTGCGGTACGTCACATCGCCGAGCCCCTCGATGGTCTCCATCGCGTCCTCGAACTTGCCGGCGGGCACCCTGAACTCTATCCTGCTGGAGTCCATGGAGATCATGTAACCGCCCCAGTCCTTGATGAGCTTGCGGATCTCGTCGATCTTCTCCTCCACCCTGAACACCGCGATGTTCATCTCGGCAACGTAGAGGATGATCCGATCGGTTCCCTGCCCGCCAGCGTCGGTGGCCGTGTCTGGCTTCTCGTGATGCTCGCCAGGAGCGGGCTGCTCCGGTGCCGGCGCCGGGGGGGGAGGCGCCTTGTCCTTTGGAATGTCCGCATAGGCGAGCATGCCATCGCCGATACCAGCCTCGTCCTCGCCGTCGAAGACCCCCGTCACGGCAGCCCAACCCTCACCTCCCATGTCGTCCGACATGGACGCAGGAGCAGTGGGGTAGGCCATGGCCTCCTCGGAGTAGGCTTCCGAGTAGTCTGCCCCTGCATAGCCCGTCTCGGCGTAGCCGCTGCCGCCGGTGCCATAGTAGGGTTCGCTCACGGCACCTTCGTAGCTCGCTTTCGATGCGGCTGCCCCGCAGCTCGTCAGCGCCAGGGCCGCCAGGAACATGCCTAATGACGGGAGCGGACGTGGTGCGGTCATCATGTGGACCACTCTCCTTCACCGGTGCGCGCGCACCGTGAGAGCAGGATTAGCAGGTGACGGGGCCGGATGCAAGGCCGGTCGGCCGGGTCGGGCCCCGGCAAAAGAACGCCTGCTGCACGATCGCGATTCGCGATATGACGGACCGCGATCCCCAAGCGATCCTGCCAGAAGTTGTCCAAGAATATGACGCGTGTGCACGATCCGCGGGGGTTCAATTGGATTGACAAGGGACGGGTGGTTCCGTAACATGACTCTTCGCTTCGAGAGTGGTTTTCAGGAGAAGAAGATGCCCCAGGAGCCCAAGGTCGATAGTGTCCAGTCCGCTCTCTCCGACCTCATGAATCTGGAGGAGGAGAGGATCAGCAAGGAAGAGAAGGAGCGCAGGGCCCGCGAGGAGGCCGAGCGCAAGGCCCGCGAGGAGGCCGAGGCCAAGCGCAAGGCCGAGGAGGAGCGCAGGGCCCGCGAGACAGAGGATGCGCGGCTCGCCAGGATCAAGTCCGAGCAGGAGGAGATGGAGCGCAAGCAGCGCGAGAAGGAGCTCCAGGAGATGGAGCTCAAGAAGAAGCTCGAGATGGAGGCCCGCCTGAAGGAAGAAGAGCTGCGCATGAAGCACGAGGAGCAGCTCAAGGAGATCGAGGTCAAGGGCAAGAAGGGCTTCCCGAAGTGGGGATACGCCGTCATCGTCATCGTCATCCTGGCCATCATCGGCGGGTCGGTGGGCATCATCATCAACCAGAAGAACAAGGACAAGGCCGAGAGGGACCGCATCGCCAGGGAAGCATCGGCCAAGGAAGATCAGTTGCGCAGGGAGGCCGAGGAGCGCGACAAGAAGATCAACCTGCTGCTCTCCCAGCTTCAGACCATGAAGGACGAGAGCCAGATGACCGCCGAGGAGCTCGAGGAGAAGAAGAAGCTCGAGGAGATGCTTGCATCGCTGCAGCAGGACGACGATTCCGGAAAGAAGAAGAAGAAGAAGAAGTCAGGTAGTGGCGGTGACAGTGGCGGTACGAAGGTCAAGAAGGAAGAGTACAAGGACCCACTCGGGGGTATCTGACCCCACCTGCCCACCATCCTCAACCACTCGCCATCAGCCCGATCCCTCGATGCGCTTGCCGCAAGGGGCGGGCGTGGTTAATTCCATCACCGGGGAATGGAGAACGTGATGAGAATCCACTGGCTCGACGAGGGAGATCAGGTCAGGTACCTGGGGCCCGATGCGTCGCTGAGAAATCGAACCGCGGTCGTGACGTCGCTGTCGACTCCGGGGTCGGGGACCGGCGTGAAGGTGGATTTCGGCGACGGGCCGAAGGCCGTGCCAGCATGGCACGTGGTGCGAAAATCGGAGCGCGCCCAGCACCGGCACGAGAATCTCGCGCCCGGCCTGCACTTTTTCGAGTGGCGTGGGTACGAGAACAACTGCAACACGGTGGTCATCGAGGGAGACAGGCTCGTGGCCATAGATCCAGGGCACGGTCACCTTCTCGGTTCCCTTCTCGCCACCATGGCAGGTGCTGGCATCGATGTGGGCCGGTTCGGGGCCGTGCTTCTCACCCACGGCCATCCCGATCACATCGAGGGGGCCGAGGTGCTCGCCGCTGCGGGCGCCAGCGTCGGGATGAGCCCCGAGGAGAGGGCGTACCTGGAGGGACAGGGAGGAATGCTCTTCAGGTTCTTCGGGGCGGAGCTTCCGGCCCTCGATGTGACGCTGGATCTGTCGCCTCCGGGTGTGACGGTGGAAGGTGTGCAGCTCTCCGTCATGCGCACCCCAGGTCACTCCCCGGGATCGGTTTGTCTCTTCTGGCCGGCCTGCAAGGCTCTCATCGTGGGCGATGTGGTGTTCCCCGGTGGCGCGTTCGGCAGGTGCGACTTTCCAGGCGGGAGCTACAGGACTCTTCTGGACAGCTTCCAGGCCTTCGACGGCCTCGGGCCGGAATTCCTGCTGTCCGGGCATGGTCCTGCCATCACAGGCAGGGCGGACGTATCCGAGGCCATCGAATCGTCCCGTGGCAATCTCAGGTCCGTGGTCTTCGGCCCCTGGTGATCGACCGTGAGCTTCGAACAGGGTCCCATCAGGCCTCCCAGCGAAGCCGCGAGCCTTTTGATTCGCGTGAACCGCAACTGCCCCTGGAACAAGTGCGGTTTCTGCCCGGTCTACAAGGGCCGCCACTTTTCACGCCGTTTCGTCGAGGAGATCGTCTCAGACATCGACGAGGTCGCGGATGCCGTCCAGCAGATCCAGGAGCGGACGGCAAGGCTCGCCCATGCAGAGGACACCAACCGCTGCATCGCACGATTTCTCGGGACCTCGCACCCCGGGTCGGCCATGCAGGCTGCCGCCTGGTGGCTTCTCAAGGGACAGCGGACCGTCTTTCTCCAGGATGCCGACCCTCTCTCGATGGGCACCGAGGGCCTCATCGAAGTGCTGGGCCACCTGAAGAGACGCTTGCCCGGCATCACCCGTGTCACGGCCTACGCCAGGACGGCCACTCTGGCCAGACGCGGTCGCGAGAGGCTCACGATGCTCCGGGAGGCCGGCCTCGACAGGGTGCACGTGGGCATCGAGAGCGGCTCGGACCGGGTCCTCGACCTCGTGAGCAAGGGTGCCACATTCGCCAGGCACGTGAAAGGCGGACGGGCCGCAGTGGAAGCCGGCCTCGAGCTCTCTGCGTACGTCATGCCAGGACTGGGTGGGGCGGCGCTGTCGGAGGAGCACGCCGTCCAGTCGGCTCGTTGCATCGCGGAGGTACGACCCGACTTCACCCGCCTCAGGACGCTGGCCATCACGCGCAGGGCTCCGCTCGCTTGGGAGGCAGAGAGAGGCAACCTCCTCGTCATGGACGATGACAGCGTTGTTCGCGAGATCCGTCTCTTCATCCAGGGACTGGATGGGGTGCATACCATGTTGCGCTCCGACCACATCCTGAATCTCATCGGTGACCTCGAGGGCGACCTGCCCGATGATC
The DNA here is from genome assembly GCA_041309365.1 of Myxococcota bacterium. Classification (GTDB taxonomy): domain Bacteria; phylum Myxococcota_A; class Polyangia; order DRWM01; family DRWM01; genus JAFDER01. Next base: position 14,908 of record JBFYZU010000382.1, on the reverse strand, counting down.
ACGGACGGCTCATGCGCAAGGTGGACGGCTACCTGGGCATGTCCGACAAAGACAGGCTCCTCTACCGGATCGGCCGCAGGGCCGGCCTCCTGCACGGTATTGAGGACCTGGACGACCCGGCACACAGGAACAGGGCCGAGGCGCTGCTTCATGAGGTGGGTGAAGATCCGGCGAACGTCGACCGCGCCTGCCGGGAGCTCATGGAGCAGTGGGTCTGACCAAGCACTGCAGGAAAGAGCGGGTACGGTTCTTGCAGGCCCATGGAGCTCGGGATAGGAATATCCCCGGGAGGATAAGATGCAACCTGCTCCGACGATCCTCATCGTGGATGACGAGAAGAGCAATCTCGATTCGCTCGAGCGGATCTTCGACAAGGAGGGAATGAGGATCTTGAGGGCTCCGGCCGGCAAGGATGCCGTGGAGATCTTCAAGCGCCATCAGGTGGATGTGGTGCTCACGGATCTGCTCATGCCGGGCATGAGCGGCGTCGAGCTGCTCAGGGCGCTCAAGACCCTCTCGCCGGAGGTGGAGGTGATCCTCATGACCGCCTATGGCACCGTGGAGACGGCGGTGGATGCCATGAAGGAAGGTGCCTATGACTTCATCGAGAAGCCGTTCAAGAAGATGGTCATCGTGAAGACGGTGACCAGGGCCCTGGAGAAGAGGTCGCTGGTGGTGGAGAACATGAGGTTGCGCCAGCAGATCAACTCGCAGAAGGACCGGACCATCGTGGGGAACTCACCCCCCTGGAGGCGGACCCTGGCGCTCGCCGCGCAGGCGGCACCTTCCATGGCGAACGTGCTCATCCAGGGTGAGAGCGGTACGGGCAAGGAGCTTCTGGCCCGCTACATACACGACAGCTCTCCCAGAGCCACCGGTTCCTTCGTGGCCGTCAACTGCGCGGCCATTCCGGAGACGATCATCGAGGGCGAGATGTTCGGGTACGAGAGGGGAGCGTTCACCGGAGCGGTGCAGAGGAGGGAAGGTTTCTTCGCCCAGGCGAGGGCTGGCACGCTCTTTCTGGACGAGGTGGGCGAGGTGCCTCCTCATGTGCAGGTGAAGCTCTTGAGGGTCATCCAGGAGGGTGAGTACACCCCTCTGGGTGGGCGCCAGGAGTTCGCGGACGTTCGACTCATCGCTGCGACGAACAAGGACCTCGCCCTGGAAGTGGCCGAGGGGCGGTTTCGCGAGGATCTCTTCTACCGGCTCAACGTCGTGCTCATGGAGAGCCCTCCCTTGAGGCACCGTCGGGACGACATCCCCCTTCTCGCGGATCATTTCCTCACGGTCTTCGCGCGCCGCGATGGAAAGTCCATCAACGGCATCTCGCCACAGGCGATGAACCTGCTCATGGATCACTCGTGGCCGGGCAACATCCGCGAGCTCGAGAATGCCATCGAGAGAGCCGTCGTCATCGCTCGCGGCGAGACCGTCGAGGCCGGCGACCTGCCCGAGGCGGTGGTTGCCGCCGACAGGCCATCAGAGGAGATCAGGGTCACCGTGGGCACGTCGCTGGAGGACATCGAGCGGCTCGTGATACGCGAGACCCTCCGCCACACAGGAGGAGACAAGAAGCTCGCTGCCCATCTCCTGGGCATCGCACCGAGGACCATCTACCGCAAGCTCGAGCTCCTCTGAGCTGCAGCGCCTGCTTGACCGTCCACCGACGAGGCCGTACCTTTCGTGCAGGGGGTCCTCATGGCCGACAGGGTCGTGCGTTCGATTCTCGTGCTGCTCGTAGGTGTGCAGGTCTTCACGGAGATTGTCTGGGCATCGCGTGCCACGGGGCCAGACGAGCGGAGCGCCGCGGTATGGGCCGCCTTCGAGTGGATGGTTGAGCAGGGGCGGCGCGACGTGGTCATCGAGGAGTACGGCTCGGACTTCATGGAGTTTTTCTACGAGCTTGCCACCTCTGCCGACGACCCGAGGCTGCGCGCCCGCGCGATGACCGAGGGCAGGGCAGTGACCATGAGGACCATCGCTGCCACTCGAGATGCACGAAACGCCACGGGGGCCATCGACCTCATCTCCACTGCCTCGCTGGCCCCGGAGTTCGACGTGAGATCTGCATCGCTCGACAGGCTCTCATCCGAAGCATCGCGCAAGTTCACGTTTCGAGCACTGTACAGCCTGGAGCCCGGAGAGGACTCCGCCGACGCAGGGGAGATCTGCGACGCCATCATCTGCCTTCACTTCGCCCGCCGGGCCCGGTTGCTGGACGGGGAAGCGCTCGAGTGGGCCATGTCCGAGGCGGAGCAGTTCGTCTACGGCGATCCGGCCCGGATGGACCCCGACGAGAACATCGACCAGATGAACCTCGTCACGCACGTGGTCTATGTGCTGTCCGATTACGGGCGACTGTCGCTGGCGGGTTGCAGCATGGGCTTCGAGCGCGAGTACATGCTTCGCGGACTCCCGCGGCTCGTTCGGGAGGGGGAAGTCGAGATGGCTTCCGAGTTCGTGGACTCCCTGCGCATCCTTGGCGTCGGCGACGAGGAACCCGTGGTGGGGCAAGCCATCGAATGGCTGCTCGACATCCAGAACCCCGACGGGAGCTTCGGCGATCCCGAGGCCCAGGACTTCTATGTGAGGTACCATTCGACATGGACTGCCCTCAACGCCCTCCGGCGGTTCGAGTTCGATGGGACCGGGCCTCGCTGGCCCACCGCGAGATGTCCCTAGAGTCCTCAGGTCCGATCCAGGGCAAGCAGCGCCGCGTCCCACGAGAAACACATGTCGATCCCACGTGCGACCATCTCCCTGCCGAGGCCCGACAGGGTCCGCATGAGAGTCGTCCGGTAGTCGCTTCGTCCAGTGATCCGGGAGAGCACGAGGAGCGCATGCAGCATGGCGGAGTTGCCCGAAGGGCGCGCACCATCGGAGAGCAGGATCTGCCTGGGCAGGCCCCGGGAGTCGGGAACCGGCGTGTGGTGGAACGCGGCCACAGGATGGCCGAAATCCCGGACGCACAGGTCGACCATCCGCTGCGCCTCGGTCATGTACGAGGCATCTTTCGTGGCATCGTGAAGCTCTGCCAGTGCCCAGGCCATGTTCGCGTGATCCTGCAGCACGCCGGGCCCGGACGTGACACCGTCCGTGGAGGAACGCAGGAGCCGGCCATCCTCGCTTCGATGACGCGAGAGGATGTACCCTGCGGCCGCTTCGGCGGCTTTGCGGTGGCGGGCATGGCCCATGGCCGCATGGCCCCTGGCCATGGCGACGATGGCCAGGCCGTTCCATGCCGTGATGACCTTCCGGTCCAGTGTGGGGGGCGTCCGGAACTCGCGTGCGCGAAGCAGGGCCGGGCGCCACTTTTCGATCAAGAGCCGGCCATCCACTCCCGGTGAGGTGCGTCGCGTGAGCACGTTCGAGCCGTCGAAGTTACCCTGCTCGGTGACTCCGAGAAGCCTGCAGATCGCAGGCGCGTCGTCGCCGGTGATCGCCTCGATCTGGCCTGGAGTCCACACGTAGAACGCCCCTTCCTGTCCGCCACTGTCAGCATCGATGCTGGAGAAGAAGCCTCCGCCGGGGCCGGACATGCCTTCCAACATGAAATCGAGGGTCGATCGGGCGACCTCGGCGTAGCGTGGCTCTTTGAGGAGGGTCGATGCCCGGGTGAAGAGAATGGCCATGAGCGCGTTGTCGTAGAGCATCTTCTCGAAGTGCGGGACGATCCAACGGCTCTCCACCGTGTAGCGATGGAACCCCCCAGCGAGGTGATCGTGGATCCCCCCGGATGACATGGCATCCAGGGTCACACGGATGGCCCGCTCTGCCCCCGGGTCCCGTGTCCGGTGCCACCAGTCCAGAAGGAACATCCATGCCATGGGGGTCGGGAACTTCATGCTGCCCGCGAGCCCGCCCCATGCGAGGTCGCATGAGGTCAAGAGACTTGTCGCGGTGGAGTTGACCAGGTCCTCCCGGGCGGGATCGTCGTGGCCCATGGTGGGAATCCTCGAGACGTGCTCGTACAGAGCCCTCGCCTGCTCCTCGATGATGTCCCTGCGGTTCTGGAAGGCACGGTCGATCGCTTTCGTGGTCGCCAGGAACGCCGCGTGAGAATAGTATGTGCCGCCGTGGAAGGGCCGCAGGTCCGGCGTGAGAAACACGCTCATGGGCCAGCCGCCGCTCCCGTTGAGCGCCATCACAGCCTCCATGAAGACGGCGTCTATGTCCGGCCTCTCCTCCCTGTCCACCTTGATGCTCACGAAACGATCGTTCATGAAGCGGGCCACGTCGTCCTTCTCGAAGACCTCCCTCTCCATCACGTGGCACCAGTGACAGGAGGAGTATCCCACGGACAGGAAGATGGGCTTGGACTCCCTGCTGGCACGGGCCAGTGCCTCCTCTGCCCATGGATACCAGTCGATGGGATTGCGCGCGTGCTGCGACAGGTAGAGCGATGGCTGGCCCATGAGGTGGTTCCCTCGCTCTCGGATGTCATCGGTCGTTCTCTCCGAATGTCCCTCGATACCTGTCTCCATGATCCACAGCTAATACGGTCGCAGGCAGCGTCAACGAGGTCCAGGTCGACCGATCGGCCAGGTTGCCATTTTGTCAAAGCAAGGCAATGCGAGGGTCGATTCTGTCCTGCGAGATGGGGAAATCGGACCCGTGGATGGCAGAAAGACGGGGATCTCCGGGTGCTCAAGACAGGTGGGGCACTGGAGTCCCCAGTGGCCCGAAAGGCACGCTAGTTGCAACAGGAGTCATTGAATGATCCCGACGTTTGTAATAGGAAGGTGCGCGGGATGATAGGCAAGCTACTCGACCGCTTCATGTGGGTCGCGGACCTGGCCATCATTGCGGTCCTTGCCACCTTCCTGGCCGCCGGCGTGGATCATTTCCTGGTGGGGATGGTGGACGAGGCCATCCAGGGTGCCCTCACTCCCTCTCCAGGTGAGACCGGTGCGAAGCCGACCCCGAAAACCGCTCCGGCCCGTGTCGTGTTCGCTCCCGTGGACGGTACGGACATCCTCCGGCGAAACCTCTTCGACTCCGTCACCGGTCCGCTCGACGGGGTGGTGGACGAGTCGGTCGAGCCTCCGGCCCAGCCCGAGGAGATGTTCGTGGACATGGACATCACAGGGTACATCCCGCCTCGATGCAACACACCGCTCGTGGTCCAGGCCTGTTACGCGGCCCCTGACTACCCGGACTACAGCTTCGCGGCCGTCAACCAGGACAACGTATCGACCATCGTGCACATCGGAGATACCATCCAGAACTTCAAGGTCAAGGACATCACCTGGCGTTACCTCTACCTGCAGCAATCGAGCGGTGGGGTGTGCTTTCTCGATCTCTGGAACGAATCGATGCAGGCAACGGCGCCGCCCACGGCCGTTGCCAAGCCGATCACACCCGAGGAGAAGAAGGCGTTCGATGCCGAGAGTGGCTCCGGCAGCCCGGCCGACTTCCAGGCCCTGCTCAACAAGTCCATCAAGGACATCTCCCCCACGGAAAAGGATCTCGACAGCTCCCTCATCGACTATCTGGTGCAGAACAAGCAGATGCTCATGCAGAGCGGTCGCGTCCTGCCCAACGTGGAGGGAGATTCGATCAACGGGTTCAAGGTCTACGGTATTCGCAAGACGAGCCTGTGGGGGAAGCTCGGGATCCACAACGGCGATGTTGTCCTGTCCGTCAACGACCTGGCGATGGACGGCCCGGACAAGGCCTACGAGGCATTCGCCGGCCTCTCCGGGGACAGCACGATGACGGTCGAGGTCCTGAGGCACGGCAAGCCAGTGACCTTCACTTACAACATCAAATGAGAGCACAGATGAGAACATCCATGGGCCTTGTGCCTCTTCTGGTCATCTTCGCCGCGGGTCCTGCCCTGGGCTTCGCCGGTCTGCAGAACGACCCATCGAAGCAGACGTCGCCGGACGGCAAGGAGGGAGGTCAGCCCGGCGTCGTCAAGGCGACGACGCAACCTATCGAGCAGATCAAGCCCGTCACGAAGAAGGGCAAGGGAGCGCTCAAGACGGTTCCCATCTCCCCCGGGATGCAGAAGCCCCCTCACTTCCCCGCGCCGCCATCGGCCACCAAACAGTCGCCCGGAACGGTCGGTAACGACAAGGCCCCGACGTCCACCCCGCCTCCCCCTCCCCCGCCAGCACCAGGGGCCGGGGCCGAGAGCACGACGCCCACCACCGGCGCCAGCAGCACGGACCTCGGGTACGGAATACAGGAGGCCTACGAGCTCGGTATCGACTACAAGAAGCAGCCCAAGGGCTTCAAGTTCTCGCTGAACCTCGAGAACCTGGACCTCGCGGAGCTCGTCAAGCACATCGCGAAGATCACGGGGAAGAAGTTCGTCCTCGGCAACAAGGTCAAGCAGAACATCAAGGCCACCATCATCGCCCCCACGCCGGTGACGGCGCAGGAGGCCTACATGGCCTTCCTCAACGTGCTCGAGCTCAACGATCTGACCATCGTACCGGACGGGCCCTTCCTCAAGATAGTCGACTCCGCGGGCGGGCATTCCTCCCTGGCCGTGCCGGTGGTCACGGACGGCAAGACAGTTCCCACGGGGGATCAGGTGGTGACGAAGATCCTCCACCTCGATCACGTGGGTGCGACCGAGATGGCGCAGCTTCTCGCGAAGTTCGCCTCCAAGGGTGCCGACATCACACCCTTCGGGGCGAACACGCTGATCATCTCGGACTTCGCCACCAACGTGAAGAGGCTGCAGAAGCTCATCGGAGAGCTCGACAAGCCCGGCACGGGAGACCAGATCTGGGTCGAGAAGGTCAACTATGCCTCAGCCACCGAGATGTCGGAGATGCTCATGGATGTGCTCGAGGCGGCCGGAGTGACGAGCACCACCGCGGGCAAGGGAGGCCCACAGCCGGCCGTGGCGGGTCCGGAGGGAAAGGGGGCTTTCCTTTCCAAGATCATCCCCGAGGAGCGCACGAACTCGCTCATCATCGTGTCCAGCGAGGGAGCCTACCTCAAGGTCATCCAGCTCATGCAGCAGCTCGACGTGCAGGTGCCGGGGGAGGGCGAGATCCACGTCCATCCCCTGCAGCACGCGGACTCCGAGGAGCTGTCCGGCGTGCTCAGCAACGTGGTCTCCGGGGTTGGCAAGGCCCACGCGGGCAAGGATGGCGCGGGGCTCAGGGCAGGCGAGCTGTTCGAGGGGGAGGTCAAGATCACTCACGACAAGGCCACCAACTCGCTCGTCATCACGGCTTCCTACCGGGACTACCTTGCGCTGCGCAAGGTCATCGACGAGCTCGATCAGGCCCGGCGCCAGGTGTTCGTGGAGGCCGTGATCATGGAGGTGCAGGTCTCCAAGATCAAGAACCTGGGCGTGTCCTTCAACGCCGGCACAGCCTTCGACACGATGGACGAGCAATCCCTGCTCTTCGGCGGTACGACGTTCGGCAGCCTGTCGTCCGTGTTCCTCGATCCCACGTCGCTCACGGGTCTGGCACTGGGGTTGCGCGGTCCGGAGATCAGCGAGGCCGAGGGCATCCTGGGCACGGGCATCTCCATCCCCAGCTTCGGGGTCATGGTCAACGCCCTGCAGTCGAACAACGACGTGAACATCCTGTCCACGCCCAACATACTGGCCACGGACAACGAGACCGCGGAGATCACCGTGGGAGGCAACGTGCCCATCCAGCAGGGATACTCGGCGCTGGGCAACCTGGGCGGGCTGGGCGGCCTGGCGGGGCTGGCAGGGCAGGCGGGCAGCAGCGCCAGCGCTATGGCCGGCGGCTACGGGTTCAACCCCATGATGTCCATCGGCCGGCAGAACGTCGGCCTGACCCTCAAGATCACCCCCCACATCAACGACAGCGACCAGATCAAGCTGGAGATCGAGCTGGAGGTCAGCGAGGTCACGGGGGAGACGGATCTCGGCCCGCTCATCGACCAGCGGATGGCCAAGACCGTGAGCGTGGTCAAGGACCAGCAGACCGTGGTGCTCGGTGGCCTCGTGAAGGACAACATCACCGAGTCCGTCGAGAAAGTGCCCATCCTCGGGGACATCCCCATCCTGGGATATCTGTTCAAGAAGAAGAAGACCCGCATCACGAAGACGAACCTGCTCATCTTCTTGACCCCGTACATCATCCGCGATGCCTCGGACTTCAGGTCCATCTTCAATCGCAAGATGGAGGAGCGCAGGGAGTTCATCGAGCAGTTCACGGCATTCAACTCGGCCGACTACGAACCCACCATCGACTACTCCAGGACCAACGGGCTGGTGGAGGAGATCCACAAGACCATCCTGGAGCTCGAGGAAGAACAAGCGCTGCTCCAGCAGATCCTGCTCGTGCCTCCTCCCGATCACGCGCCCAAGACGTCTCTGGACGCACCGGAGGGGCCCTGAGGTGCACGACGTCTTCTTCGAGGATCTGGCCACCCGCCGTCGGCTCCTGGACGAGGGGAGGCTGACGGAGCTGCGAGCCCGGAGCCAGGCAGGCGAGGGCAGGATGGTGGACATTGCGCTGGCCGAGCAGGCAGTCACCGAGGAAGGCCTCTACCGGGAGCTTGCGTCGGATCTGGGCATGCCCTTTCTCGAGAAGATAGACCGGACACGTGTCCCCGTGGATGCGCTCCTGCTCGTCCCCATCACATTCGCTCGCCAGCACAGGACGATCCCGGTGCAGGATCTCGGGGATCTCGTCGTCGTGGCCGTGGCCGATCCCCTGGACGAGACCGCCCTGGACGACGTGCGCACCCTGCTGGGCAAGCCCGTGATGCCCGTGGTGGTCCCCCCCTCGCAGATCTCCGATGCCATCAACGATCTCTACGAGCGTTCCGGTGCAGGAGACGAGCTGACGGGCAAGGAGGAGCGCAGGGAGGAGGACCTCACCGATATCCTCGACCTGACCGACGAGGCCCCCATCATCCGGTGGGTCAACTCACTTTTCTTCCAGGCAGTCCGGCAGAGGGCCAGCGACATCCATATCGAGCCCACGGATCGCGACGTCTCCGTGCGCCTGCGCGTGGATGGTGTGCTCTACGACATCAAACGGGCTAACCGGGGATACCTGCCCAGCATCATCTCCCGCGTCAAGATCATGGCCGGGCTGAACATCGCCGAGAAGAGGCTTCCCCAGGACGGTCGCATCTCGCTCAAGATCGCGGGCAAGAGCATCGACGTCCGCGTGTCCACGATACCCACGAGCCAGGGCGAGCGCGTGGTCATGAGGCTTCTGGACAAGTCCACGGTCATGCTCGATCTCACGGACCTGGGCTTTGCCGTGAATACCTACAAGCTGATGGGAGGTCTCATCCATCGGACCCACGGCATCATCCTGGTGACCGGGCCCACGGGCAGCGGGAAGACCACCACGCTCTATGCCGCTCTCAGCCAGATCAACACGCCCGAGCTGAACATCCTCACGGTCGAGGACCCCGTCGAGTACGACATCCGGGGCATCAGCCAGATGCAGGTCAATCCCAAGATCAACCTGACATTTGCCAGCGGGTTGCGTGCTTTTTTGCGCCAGGATCCGGACGTCATCATGGTGGGCGAGATCCGCGACCGTGAGACGGCGGAGATTGCCATCCACGCGTCTCTCACCGGACATCTCGTGCTCTCGACCATCCACACGAACGATTCGGCCGGAGCCATGACACGCCTCGTGGAGATGGGCATCGAACCTTTCCTGGTCGCGTCGTCCATGCTGGCGATCCTCGCCCAGAGGCTTGTACGGGTGCTCTGTCCCCATTGCAAGAGGCCGATCTCGCCAACCGCCGACCGGCTCAGGCAGATAGGCGTCAGCCCCGAGAGGATGACCGCGCCGTGGGACAGGATGCAGGCGGGGCCGTACGCCACGGGTGAAGCCGTGGATGCTCCGCCCTGGTGGGGTCGCGCTGCCCCGACGGTTTTCGAGCACGTGGGCTGCGAGGAGTGCTCGGACCTGGGTTACAGTGGCAGGTCGGGAATCTACGAGCTCATGCTCATTACCGATCGCGTGAGGGGGCTTCTTCTGGAGAACGCCGACTCGACGACCATCAAGCGTGCTGCCGTGGCCGAGGGCATGGACACGCTGCGCGACGATGGCGCCAAGAAGGCCTTCCTGGGCCAGACCACCATCGAGGAGGTGATGCGGGTGACCCAGGAGGACATCGAGTAGTGGCCTACTACGGCTACAAGGGCGTCAACGCCGCGGGCCGGGCCGAGAGGGGGATGAGGGATGCGTCCTCGTTGAAGGAGCTCAAGTCCATCCTGCGCGGTGAGGGCATCTACGTCACCGAGATGTGGGAGCTCGCCTCGGGGGGCGAGCCCGAGGGAGCCGGCGGGTCCGGGTCGCTGAAGATCGAGCTGTTCGGGAAGGTCACGGCTCAGGATATCACGATGGCGACCCGCCAGCTCGCGACGCTGGTCAAGGCCGGTATCCCCCTCGTGGATGCGCTCTCGGCACTGGTGGACCAGATCGACAAGCCCCAGCTCAAGACGACCTTCACCAAGATCCGGGACAGGATCAGCGAGGGCCAGAGCTTTTCCGACGCGCTGGCGGCCTTCCCTGGCATCTTCTCCAACATCTACGTCAACATGATCAATGCAGGCGAGCAATCCGGTACGCTGGAGCTCGTGCTCGCCCGGCTCGCCGAGTTCGGTGAGAGCCACGAGAGGGTCAGAAACAAGGTCGTGGCCGCCATGGCCTACCCGGCCATCATGGCCGTCATCGGGATTCTCATACTCGGTATCATGATGATGGTCGTGGTCCCGAAGATCACCGCCATCTTCGAGGATTTCGACCAGATCCTGCCATGGTACACGCGGATGCTCATCTCGGTCTCGGACATGCTGAGAAGCCCGTGGTTCTGGGTCGTGGTCGTGCCCCTCGTGGTGGGGTCTGCCCTTCTCTTCACGAACTGGAAGCGTTCGGCCGGAGGCAGGGTCCAGTGGCACGCGACGCTGCTCTGGATCCCCGTGCTCGGAGAGCTGTTCATGATGATCGCCATGAATCGATTCGCCCAGACCCTGGGGACGCTCCTCGCGAGCGGTGTCCCCGTGCTCAAGTCCCTGGAGATCACCCGGCACATCCTGGACAACGCCATCCTCGAGAAGGTGCTCGAAGATGCCATCGTGGCCGTGCGCGAGGGAGAGAACCTCTTCAAGCCGTTGCAGAGATCGGGACGCTTTCCCCCCATCGTCAGCAAGATGATTGCCATCGGCGAGCAGAGCGGACAGCTCGAGGAGATGCTCGACAACGTGGCCCGCTACTACAACGAGCAGGCCGATACGCGCATATCGATCCTCACATCGTTCCTCGAGCCGGCCATGATCCTGATCATGGGAGGCGGGGCGGGGCTCGTGACCGCCTGCATCCTGATGCCGCTGCTCAAGATCCACCAGTTTGCAGGATGAGGAGGCGAGAGGGACAGACGAGATGCCGCTGCTGTCGAAGAAGCCGTACCTGTTCGTCGTGGGCACCAGGAAGAAGGAGCGCCCCGCGAACAAGGTGCGTCGCGCGCGAATCTTCAACTCGGTGCTGGCCGTGCTCGGAGTGCTCGTCGTGATCTGGTCGGTGCAGTACTCGCGGATCCGGGCAGAGCGAAAGCAGGCCCTGGTGGAGATCCTCAGGATGCAGGATGCCGTGCGCAAGTTCCGGCTGGATCACGAGCGCTGCCCCCACGAGCTCGCGGAGCTTGGATATCCACCGGCCGGAGGGGAACCGTACTACCGCAGGGGATTCACGGATCCGTGGAACAGCCCCTATGACATGGCTTGCCCGGGGCGCACGCTGTCCGAGTCGGCGGACATCACAAGTGCGGGCCCGGACCGGGAGCGCTACACAGAGGACGACGTGAAGCCTCACTGAGGCGGCACGGATGGTGCATTACGGGAAGGACAAGAGAGGAGAGGAGGACCAGATGACGCTTCGCGATGTACCGGACAGGGCCAGGACCATCCTGCTTCACGGCAGGGATGCCGAGAGAGGCATGACCCTCATCGAGATCATGGTCGTGGTCGTGATCATGGCGCTCATTGCCACGGGCGTTGCCGTGGCCGTGGTGCCACAACTGCGCAAGGCTCAGCAGAAGACGACCTGCGTGCGCATCAACGACGTGATGTCCGCTGCCGAGCTCTACATGATGGACTCGCCCGAATGCCCGTCGATGGACGAGCTCAAGAAGGGGCTCAAAGGTGACCCAGAGGACTCCTGGGGCAACGAGATGAAGGTGGAGTGCCCGGGGGTCGACGAGATCGTGGTGCTCTCCGCCGGTCGCGACGGCAACTTCGGCACGGAGGACGATCTGAGCCCGGAGGCCTGCCGCACCCTCATCAAGGGGTCGGACAAGGATTGATACCATGCAACGGTCGCACTCGCAGTCGGGGATGACTCTCGTCGAGATCATGGTGGCCGTGGCCATCGTTGCGCTCGTAGCGGCCGTGTCCGTGGCCTCCATCGGCTCTCTGGGAACCACCAGGCTCAAGGGGTCTGCCTATCTCGTGGCTGCGGCCGTCCAGCGCGGGTTCAGCTACTCGGCCACCCACGGGCAGAACGCCCGGCTCGTCGTGGATCTCGATGAGCAGGTGCTGAGCCTGGAAGGTGGAGAGGGCAAGCTCGTCATCGACCGCGAAGTGGAGGGCGGAGTCGGGGAGCCGGGAGAGGACGAAGAGACCGGCAAAGACCCATCCTCTAAGACGCCAGAGCCGGCTGAGCAAGGCTTCGATCTCGGCGTGGAAACGCTCAGCGAGCAGATCCGCAGTGGCTTCCACTCCGGGGAGGTTCCCCGCTACAAGCCCCCCGTTTTCGCACCGATCGGTGACAGGCGCTTCGATGCGTGCGAGCTCGAGCCCCGGGTCACGTTCCTGGCCGTCTACTCCGTGCTCTACGACGAGCCACGCCGCGAGGGCAAGGCCTACGTCTACTTCTTTCCCGACGGGTTCGGGGATCACGCAGTGATCCAGATCACGAACACCTCAGGCGAGATATTCTCCGTGGAGGTCATGCCTCTCATGGGGCGGGCCAGGGTCCACAACTTCGCATTCGTGCCCGATCTCGAGGAGGAGATGGAGTGAGCCACTCGCGAAGATCCTTTTCGGGGGGGAGCGGTGACCTGAAAGGCGGGGCCACCCTGCCTGGCGGCTTCACCCTGCTCGAGGTCATGGTGGCCATGGCCTACGTGGCGTTCTTCTTCAGCGTCTTCTATGCGAGCCAGGCCTCGAGCATCAGCTTGAGCTCACGCGCACGCCTCGCCACCGTGGCTCCTCTCATGGCAAGGTGCAAGATGAGCGAGCTCGAGCTCGAGCTCATGCGGGACGGGTTCGCGGAGAGCGACGAGCACGAGTCGGGCCAGGAATGCTGCGAGTTCTCCGAGGATGACGACTCCGAGAAGTTCACCTGCGAGTGGACGGTGCGCCGGGTGGAGCTGCCGAGCTTCTCGGACATCACGACGGCCCAGTCCAGCGCCATCGGACCGGATGCCCTCTCGACCCTCATCGGCGACTTCCAGGCGGAGCGGGTCGAGAGTCAGCTCTCCAAGGTGGGAGGCATGGGTGCTCTGGCCATGCTGGTACCCATGATCAACGAGCTGTTCGTGGGAGCCATGCGCCGCGTCGATCTCGTCGTGCGCTGGCCGGAGCGCGGTGCCGAGGGCACCATGCACCTCTCGCAGTACGTGGTGAACCACGGGCAGGGAGCGCTCGGGCCGCTCATCCAGATGGGAGTGATCCAGGATCTGGCCGGCGGGGTGGTGCCCCAGCCATCCCTCGACTTCGACCAGATGCAGCCCATCATCAAGCAGCAGATAGGTGGGGGTGGGCCGTGAGCGTGGAAAGGAGCCATCGTCCTCGCGCAGGCGCACCCGGGTTCACCCTCATGGAGATCATGGTGGCCGTCGCCGTGCTCGCCATGGCGTCGACCCTCATCTGGACGGCATTCGCCCAGACGGGCAAGGCCAAGAAGGTCACCGAGCAGACCAACAGCAGGTATCACCAGGTCCGCGTGGCCATGAGGAGGATCTGCTCCGACCTTTCCATGGCGTACCTGACGCGGAACCTCAACACCGAGATCGTGACCCACGAATCGGTCTTCGTGGGACGCAACGACGATCCCGATACGCTGGATTTCATGACCTTCTCCCACAGGCGCCGGCTGAAGGATGCACGGGAGTCGGATTCCTGCGAGATCGGGTACTACGTCGAGGAGGATCCCGAGGATCGCGACAGGCAGCACCTCGTCCGGCGCGAGTCGCGGCGCATAGACGACGAGCCCGAGGAGGGTGGGGGGAAGCTCGTGCTGGTGGAAGACGTCCTCGGCTTCGACCTCGAGTTCTACGACGTGACCATGGACCAGTGGGAGAAGGAGTGGGACACCACCCAGATCACCGGCCAGCTCAATCGCCTGCCGCTCCAGGTCCGCATCCGGCTGGTGGTGGCCGGTCCCGATGGGGAGGAGCTGGAGTTCGCGACACAGACCCCCATCAACATCACCGAGCCCGTCTTCTACTCGGGGGAAGGGTGATGCCAGAGGATCCACAGGGCAGGTCCGGTGAGAGAGGCGTGGCCATGCTCATGGCCATCGTGGCCGTGACCATGCTGGGCGTGGTCGTGGCCGACATGGCACGCAACGCCCAGGTGAACGCGGCGAGCACCTACAACGTACGCGACGAGATGCGCTCGGAGTACCTGGCGCGTTCCGCCATCAACCTCTCCAGGCTGCTCCTCAGCGTCCAGGGCGTGGTGTCCACGGAGATGAGGAGGTTCCACCTGAGGCCGCCGCCCCTGTGGCAGTTCGCCGACTACTTCGTGGTGAGCTTCGACGACACCTCCGGCCTCGAGCTCATGGGCTCGCTCATCGGCGTCGACATGAACGGGGCAGAGGGCTTCGGCAACATCGATGGAGACATGGAGGTCACCATCGTGGACGAGGAGAGCAAGATCAACCTCAACCTGGCCAACCAGGGCCCCGTGATGCAGGATCTGCTCGCA
>JBFYZU010000381.1:0-8678 GCA_041309365.1 Myxococcota bacterium | reverse complement strand
GTGAGCCTGGTGGCAAAGCCCACGGGCGCGCCGGTCGCGGCCAGCCGGGCGGCGTACACGGCGTCCGAGCCCGACGCGGACTCGACCCACACCACGGCCAGCTCGCTCGCGGTCCACGCCACGGACGGCTCCTGGCTGTATCCGGCGCTCTGCGACACGTCCACGTCCGTGCCCAGGGGGCTGCCGTCGCCCGAGCGCAGAGAGCAGAGTATCTGGTTCGGCCCCGAGGCTTCCCGCATCCAGCACAGGCCCAGCTGGCTGCCGCTCCACGCGATCGCCGGGGAGTACGCGTGCGACGTGACGCCCCCGGCCACCGGGACCGCTGCGCCCACCAGGGCCCCGGCCGGGCCCAGTCGCTGGATCCTCACCTGGGTGTAGGCGCCTGCGGAGTCCTCCTCGAACGCGACCATGTACTCGCTGCCCGTCCACGCCAGGTCCGGGTACTCGGAGCGGGCCCCCGTGGACGTGACCACGATCTCCGCGCCGGCGGGTGCCCCGTCCGCACCCACGCGGCGGCACAGGATCTCCTTCTCGCCGGAGCGATCGTCGTTGAAGCACGCCAGAAACTCGCTTCCCGACCAGGCGAGCGTGCCTTCCATCGAGAACGCCGTCGTGTCCGTGGACACCATGACGTCGCTGCCCACCGTGGATCCGTCCGCCGAGACGGTGGCGAAGAACACGTCCTGGTTGCCGTTGCGCTGGTCGTAGAAGAGCACGCCGAAGCCGCTCCCCGTCCAGGCCAGGTCCGGATCCCACGTCAGGCCCAAGACGCTCGTGACGCGGATGTCCGCCACCTGCGGGCCGTCGTCTTTACCATCGCAGTCCTGGTCCACGCCGTCGAGACAGACGGCGTCCGCCCCGGCGAACACGTCGGCACGGTCGTCGTCGCAGTCGTCGCCCCCGCAGGAGGCGTCCAGGTGGCCGTCCCCGTCGTCGTCCGCCCCGGACTCGTCGGCCCAGTTGCCGGAGCAGTCGTCGTCCACGTCGTCGCAGGTCGTCGGAGCGCCCGGGAACACGTCGGCATCCGCGTCGTCGCAGTCCGTGCCGCCGCAGTGCTCGCCTCCCGCGCCCGCAGCCACGTAGCCGTCGCCGTCGGCATCCATCGCGTCGTGGCTGCACTCGCCCGTGTCCGCGGTGCAGACGTCCATGGTGCACGGATCGGAGTCGTCGCAGTCCGTGTCCACTGCGCAGCCTCCGTCGGCGGGCTCGTCGCCGGGCGTGTCCGCCGAGTCCTGGTCGCCGGCCGTGTCCGCGACATCCTCGAAGGCGTCGACCTCCTCGATGGCGTCGTCGGCCGCGTCGGGGTCCGTCGAGGCGTCGTCCCCCTTGCCGGATGAACCGCAGCCCGCCACCAGCAGGGCCAGCATCAGGGAAACGGCTCTCATGTTCACCTCCCTTGCCCCATTACACGATCGGCCGCGGAGCCTGTCAATCCGCGAGCCGGCCGGATCGTGGCGGTGGCGGTGGTGGCATGGGTGCGAGGCCCGCGCGGGCCATGCCCTGCGGATGGACCTTGGCGAGGCGGCGAGCTCGACGAGGCGCAAGGGGCCTTTGCAGCGGGGTGTGGTAAGAGTGCAATCGCCCGCCGTGGCGCTGGTTGAACTCCGTCCAGCACGCCCCGCCGTGGATGTTCAGGTTGTCCCACACGACGCGTACTTCCCGCTGCGGATACTCCGCTGCCACCTGCTCCATGAAGCGCACCAGATCCTCGGCTCTCCGGGTGTCGCCACACTGCGCCAGCACCTAACCCTCGCGCACATCGAACCCGGCGATCAGCGACTGCGTGCCGTGCCGAACGTACTCGGACACCCGCCGCCCTGGCCGGCCCGGCCGCGCCGGCTCGTCCGGGTGCTTGCGCTCGATCGCCTGCACGCCCGTCTCCTGCTTCTGCTCACGTAGCAGCTCTCGTGGGCCTCGCACTCTGCCGGATCGTAGTAGGCGCTGCATGGCCATGGCCATCGTGAGCACCCGCTGCCCTTGGCATGTCGTGGCCAATCATACCACGGGAGTACTCGAAGGCAATCCACCCGGCCGGCCTGGACCATGATGCGACGAACGCGATCTCGTGCGCGCTGCCGAACTGGCGCACCAGACTGGCAGACCATGCCGGCATGGCATCGTCTCTGTGCCCTGCCTCGGTCACGTCGCGGATTTCAAGTCGCACCTCTTGCGAAGGAGAAAAAGACCTCTCGAATCGCCGGGATGGGAGGTGCCCGCGTGGATGAAAAGGCACGGGTTTCGCACGGCGACGGCAGTGGCACGGCCGTTGCGCTTCCTGCCGGCAGCAGGAGGCGACGACAATGGCAAGAAACGCAAGGCTCATGGCAGCGCTCATCCCGATGGTGCTGGTTCCTTCCGTGGCACGAGCAGGGTGGGTCAAGGAAGGCACGAAGAACGGCGTGACGGTCTTCACCCAGGACGTGGAGGGCAGCGACGTGAAGAGGGTCAAGGCGGTGACCACGGTGGACGCGACCTCCGACGAGGTGTGGAGCTATCTGCCCGAGGCGATGGCCAAGTCCAAGGGAAAGGGTATCGCGGTGAAGAAGCTGGGGTCCTGCGGCGAGAACTGCGAGTACATCTACCAGCGCATCAGCCACCCGCTCATCGAGGACCGCCACTACGTGCTGAGGTTCACGTGGAGCGTCACCCAGAAGGACAATGGCAACGTCTACAGGAGGTCCTGGAACCTGGCCCCTGGCAAGACCCCCCCGGCATCCGACGCCGTGCTGCCGAGCAAGGTGAGCGGGTCGTGGGCCTTCACTCCTCAAGACGACGGCACGAGGACCAGGGTTGTCTTCGTGAGCCACATGGACCTGGGCGACGGCATCCCCGCGACCATCTTCAACCCCGTCGCCGTCAAGAAGGCCTACGGCCTGCTGGCCGGCTTTCGCAACGCCTTCGACTGACGCCCTTGCGACATGCGCGATCGAGCTCGCCACGCGCTCTGGCCGCGTGCGACAATGGGTCCATCGTGCAGGGCATGCACGGACTGCCGGGCGCAGGTCCTCAGGACACGAAGGAGCAGCCGCAGCCGGAGACGCGATCCGGATCGTCGGGGCTCGTGTCGATGCCCGGGTCCGCAATCAGGTCTGCCGGCGTGTCCAGAGCGGCGTCGGGCGAGTCGATGCCAGGGTCTGTGGACGTGTCGAGGCCCGGTTCGGGCGGCAGGTCCGAGACGGGCTCGAGAACGTCGTCACCCGCGCCCGCGCAGTCGCCAGACTGGCAGGTCTCGAAGGCGCCGAGGTCGAGCGGTCCTTCGAGCGGCCTCGGCTCCGCTCCCTGGTGGACGACGTACTGCGAGAGCGGCGCGTGATCGGGCAAAGCGGCCGCGGCGAGGTCGGTGCCGGCGTCCAGGCAAAGCGAGCCCGGGTGCGCGAGGTGGAAGTCCTGGGCGGCCTCGTTCGCGAAGCCGGGCGAATCTCCGGTCACCGAGCCGCCATGGTCCGTGATGGTGCCGGCGAGAGTGCCGTGGCAATCCACCCAGCCTGGCTTCGTCCAGTTGTTCGCGAGGTCGAGCGCGCCCGACTCGGCGAGCATGGCGAGCCTGTCTCCGGGTGCGGTCACGTAGATCACGTTGTTGCGGCAGTCGGCGTGCTCGTCGTTCGTCGAGAGGCGCGCGAGCGTCGTGTTGCCGTCGCGGGTCGAGACGACGGTGTTGTTGAAGAAGTATAGCGTGCCCTTCCTGTAGATGCTCTCGTCGTCTCCGTTGTCGCCGCCGTAGTGCAGGATCTGGGAGTTGCCGTCGCCCTCGTGCTCGACGAGCACGTTGCCGTACACGAAGGTCACGCGGTAGGAGGGAAGCGAGATCAGCGAGTCGTGGTCGCTCTCGACGAGGTCGAGCTGGCGATTGCCCGATTCGATCCAGTTGTAGCGGACGACCGTGCCGGCGGACCTGTCCTTGAGGTTGTTGCCGAGGCAGCCTGCGCGAAGCGGGCCGTAGTGGTTGAACTGGAACACGATGCCGTTCGCCTCGGTGTAGCTGTTGTGCTCGTAGATGGAGCCCTCGATGCCGTTGTCGTGGACGTGACAGCCCTCGACCAGGATGTCGGTGGTCTCGTGCGCGACGAACAGGCCGTTTCCCGAGTCGTGAAGCGCGAGGTTCGAAAGCCTGATGTGCTCGCCCTTCTCCACGAAGATCGAGGCGGCGTTTTCGTCGTAGCCGGTGAGGCCGTCGCGACCCGTGAAGGTGAACGGCGCGCGGCCGGAGCGGATTTCGAGGTTCTCGATCACGATCCAGGAGGGCATCGTGTCGTCCGGCGCGTTGGCGCCGCCTATCTTGATCACGCCGCGGGTCTCGCTCCAGAAGTCGAGGGAGGATCGGGTCGTCGCGTCGCGGCCGTCTATCACGGGAAGCTCGCCCAGGGGGCCCGAGATCCCGCGGACGACGATGGGATTCGACTCCGTGCCCTGACGGCAGATCACGAACTTCTCGGCGTAGGGCGCCTCGCGCCAGTGGATCAGGACCTCGTCGCCGGGCATGAGCGACTCCCATGGCACGTCGCCGATCGCCTCGAAGGCCAGGCCGGGACCCACGTCGTACGCGAGCGCGTGGGCAGGCCGCAAGGGGGTGAGGGCGACGGCGAGAAATGAAGCGATCGCGGCAGCGGACATGGCCGCGACGGGCATCGGGCACGACCGGTGGCATCCCATCCGAAAACCTCCTTGTGTGGTTTCCTCGATACTAGCACCGACCGAGTGCGGGTGTCTCGACCCGCCGGCCCTGCACGTGCAGCGCGCCGCGAGCCCGCTGCTGCTGCCGAGAGCGCGTTACCGTACGCTGCGGCCTCGTGCGGCAGGCTGTGCACCGGACAGCACCCGCCGCACGGAAAGTGGCACGAAGGTTTGCAGCGCATCGCGCCGCGAGCTGGCTTCGGGTCACCCTGGCATCCTCGATCTCGTGCGGATGCGCCGGCGTCACCAGATGCCGTGTCTCGCCCGAGCGGGGGCTTCGAGATGATAGAGGCTGTCCGTGTCGTTCCCGCCTGCCTTACCACACCGCCCGTCCACACGGGTGCTGACCGGGTCCCTGGCAGTCACGGACGTCCGATCGAGAGGTACGGCCCGCTGGCCGTCCGGCTAGCAGGGGTCGACGACGATGCTGACCTCGTCGACGTACCACCCGTCCGTGTAGGGGTTGCAGATGTACTTGTCGTGCGCCCCGAAGTGCATGCGCACCTTGATCCCGCTCGTGGCGTATGAGGTCAAATTCACCCTGATCCTGCGCCAGACGAGGTTGTTGCTCCGCGGGTAGAACCCCGTCCTGCCGTCGATGGAGTTGGCGAGGCCGCTGCACGGTGGAGGATCGCCCGTGCCGTCGGACAGCTCCAGCGACCCGCCGCCGTAGCCGCCGATGGGGGTGAGGTACGTCCAGCTCGATCCGTTCCAGACCTCCACGACGCCCCCCGAGTAGTCCTCGTGCACGAACCACACGTCGCACGGGCTGAACTCGTACCACGTCCAGAAGACGAGGGTGATGGTCCTGCCCGCGTAGGGCGACAGGTCGATGGCGGGCGACTCGATCCACGAGTCTGCGCACGTGGCCGCATTGCCCGCGAGATCCGTGGCCCACAGGCCGCCCGGGCCGTTGATGTCGCCAAGAGGCCCGCTCGTGGGCGCGCCGCGGGCCCAGTCGTTTCCGTAGCCTCCCGAGATCCATCCCTCGGCCGACGCGTCGAACCCGTAGCGGACGACCGGCGCGCACTGGTTGCACTGCCCCAGCGGGTCGCACGTCTCGGGTGACACGCAGTTGCCGCAGGTCCCGCCGCACGTGTCGGGCCCGCACTCCAGCCCCGTGCACGCGGGCACGCACACGCAGTGCCCGGTCCCGTCGCAGGTCTCGTTGGACAGGCACGTGCCGCAGGTTCCGCCGCAGCCGTCGTCGCCGCACTCCCTGCCCGCGCAGCTCGGGATGCACTCGCACGCGCCAGAGGCGTTGCAGGTCTCCGGCGCCGTGCACGTGCCGCAGCTCTGGCCGCACACCGGGTCCGGGCCGCACTCGAGGCCGGTGCAATCCGGCACGCAGGTGCAGATCCCCGACCCGTTGCAGGTCTCGGGCGAGACGCACGTGCCGCAGCTCGTGCCGCAGTAGGCGTCCGGCCCGCACTCGCGGCCCGTGCAGTCGGGCACGCACTCGCACTGCCCCAACCCGTTGCAGACCAGCGGGAAGGTGCAGGAGCCGCAGCTCAGGCCGCACACGGGATCCGGGCCGCAGGAGCGGCCCGTGCAGTCGGGTATGCACACGCACTGCCCCGCCGCGTTGCAGCTCAGGGGCGAGGTGCATAGGCCGCAGCTCGTGCTGCACACCGGGTCGGGTCCGCAGACCCTGCCGCTGCAGTCCGGGGTGCACGAGGGCACGCACAAACCGGACGAGTTGCACACGAGCGGCGGTGCGCAAATGCCGCAGCTATGGCCGCACACCGGATCCGGGCCGCAGACCCTCGATCCGCAGCTCGGCGTGCACGCGCACGTGCCGGTGACGTCGCAGGTCTCGGGCAAAACGCACGTGCCGCAGCTCGCCCCGCAGGCCGGATCGAGACCGCACTCGCGCGTGCCGCAGTCGGGCAGGCACACGCAGGAGCCGAGGGCATTGCACGTCTCTGGCAGGGTGCAGGCGCCGCAGCTCGTCCCGCACACGGGGTCCGGGCCGCACTCGCGCCCGTCGCAGTTGGGCGTGCACACGCAGTTGCCCGACGCGCTGCACACCGCAGGCGGAGTGCACGTACCGCAGCTCAGGTGGCACACGGGGTCGAGACCGCACGTGCGGCCCGTGCAGTCGGGCGTGCACACGCATTGTCCGGCCGCATTGCAGGTATCGGGTGGCGTGCACTCGCCGCACGACTCCTCGCACACGGGGTCCGGGCCGCACTCGCGCCCGTCGCAGTCCGGCGTGCAGCCGGTGCAGGGCGGGTCGAACCCATCGTCCGCCACGTCGTCGCAGTCGTCGTCCAGGCCGTTGCACGTCTCCTCGGGTGGATCGCACTCCAGCGGTGCGGGCAAGAGGCAGCTTGCCGTGCACGTGCCGGTCCCCACGGACCCGCACGTGGTCAGGCAGGCCACGTCCGTGCCGAGCACGCACGCGTACCCGTCGTCGGGCGAGCCGTCGCAGTCGTCGTCCAGGCCGTTGCACGTCTCCACGCCCGAGCCCGCACAGGCGGTCTCGCAGCCGGGATCGCCGTCGTTGTCCACCCACCCGTGCTGGCACGCCACGCCGCACTCGCCTTCCTCGCACGTCGCGACCGTGTGGGAGTACGGTGCAGGGCACTCGTGGCCGCAGGTGCCGCAGTTGTCCGTATCCGAGCCCAGGTCCACGCACTCGCCGGAGCAGTCCGTGTACGGCGCTGCGCAGTCTGCCTCGGCGTCCGTCGCATCGGCAGTATCCTGGAGCTCGACCGGGACGTCCGGCGGCACGTCCCAGGTCGAATCCACGGGGACGTCGCCTCCGTCCTGCGGCCTCTGGACGGGGTCCGCGTCGAAGCCCATGGCGCAACCCGCTGCCCTGATGGCCAACGCGGCGACCGCCAGGGTATTGATCGCCGATGAGGTGGCGCGCATGCGAAGCGGGTTACCGTGCACTGTCGGAATAATACACGAAAACATGGAACGGTCCACACTTCGACCTCGCGAACTGCCTCGAGGTGCAGCCGATCGGCGCCTGTCCCCGGCCAGCGGCCGAGGCTCGTCCAGGTATCGCGTCGTCCTCGGCAGTGCGCATCGTCTCTTGGCCATCGCCGGCGATCGAACGCTCAGAAGAGGCGGATGCCGGCCAGGAAGCCCGGGCCGAGCGTGGTGTCGGCCGAGAGGGGGGCAGGGCGAAGCGGGGGGATCTCCCGGGCGCCGCCTCCTGCGCGTGGACTCCAGGACACGGCGAGATCCGCGCTCATGCCCGCGAAGAGCGCGAAGCCGTCTTCGACGTTCACGCCCATGACGATCCTGGCCTGCACGAGGAGGCCAGGGCCGGTGTGCTGGTCTTCACCGGGCGTCGGGCTCGTGGCCAAGGTCAAGAGGTCCACGTCCACGAAGATCGACCGGCCCATCGCGAGGTGCAGCCCTCCGCCCAGGCCGGCGCAGAACCTGCGGTCATGGCGGCCCACGGGATCCGCGCCCGCGACGATCATCGTATGGAACGGTCCGGTGGCGAGCCTCGCGCCCACGTTCAGGGGCATGGCGCCAGAGGTCCACAGGTCGAGCTCGAACCTCGTCTCGCTCGTGACGCTGACCAGGCCCAGCGGCACGCCATCGAGCTCGCGCGCCACGTTCACGAGACCGACCTGGACGCCCGACACGTGGCCGCCGACGTTGACGAGGCCCAGCTGGACGCCGTGCACGGACCTGGCCAGGTTCAGGACGCCGGCGGCCTCGAGCCCCTTCACCTGGCCCGAGCTCACGTTGACGAGCACGGAGGCCTGCAGGGATCCGTCGACCCCGTGGCCCAGGCTCAGGATCGCGCCGACCTGGATGGCTCTGCGGGAGGCGTCGATGCCGGCGATGGTGCTGGCCTGGAGCTCCGTCCTCAGGGGGAAGGCGCGCGAGATGATCTTCGCTGCGACGAACGCCGCCAGGCCGTTCAACGCATCGAGGGTCGTGCCTCGCGAAAAGGGTCCTGCGCCGGACACGCCCTGGCCGGGAACCGTCCAGAACCCCAGGAGCCCACGCGCGCTGGTGGCAGACCATGCAGGGTC
>JBFYZU010000380.1:0-27013 GCA_041309365.1 Myxococcota bacterium | reverse complement strand
ACGAGGACGTGAACCTGGCGGACATCGACCACGCCGCCACCGAGCAGGAGATGCCGACGGTCTACACGGCCAACGGGGAGGAAGGCACCCAGGATCTGTGGAGGCTTTTCGACTCGGATGGCACGCAGGTGGCCATCGATACGCCCGCCGGTGGCGACGGCTTCTACTACGAGAACTTCACGAGCCCCGGGGGCTGGGTCTCGATGCAGAACGACGCGGCCAGCTACGGCGTGGGCATCTTCTACGAGAACATGCTGCAGGGCTTCCAGGGGTGGCAGCTGCGCTCCCTGCCCTTCAACAACGTCAGGGCGCGATTTTCTTTCGGCATCCCGGCGAGCGGCACGGTGTTCGCGCGCGCCTACCTCATCCTCGGGTCTTTGGACAGCGTCGCAGCTGAGGCGGCCTGGCTGGACGCGGGCCTGCCTCCCTTCGGCGTGATCGACGCGCCCACCGACGACGAGCCCCTCACGGGTACGGTCACCGTGCGCGGCTGGGCCCTGGACAACGATGGAGTGGCATCGATGGAGCTGTGGGTAGACGGCGCGCCGGCCACGGCCCTCGCCTACGGGCAGTCGCGGCCCGACGTCTGCCTGGTCTGGCCCGGCTATCGAGGCTGCGACGACGTGGGCTACAGCGGCACCTTCGACTTCTCCACCCTGTCCTCGTGCCAGCACCTCATCGAGGTGCGAGCCACGGACACGGACGGCAACGTGCGCGTCATCGCCCGAAGGCGCGTGATGGTGACCGACTGAACCGGCTACAGGGCGTCATCGAGAACAGGCACGATCACCCGTCATTGGGCTCGGTGCACTCGCCGTACCCTTGCATCCAGGGGTACTCGAAGCATCGAAACGACTACGATCACGGTTGAATGCGTGCTTCACCCTTCGTGGATGGCATGCTCGGTGAGGATGTCAGTGGTCGCAGACGTTGTCGCCCGTAACGAGGCTGTCTTCGAGGTAGCTCTTGATCACGGCGTCGGGATCTCCGGAGGTGGCGCCGGTCAAGACCTGCACGCCATGCTTGGTGAACAGGCTCTGGGCGCGCGAGCCCATTCCTCCGGCGATGATGAGGTTGGCGCCCTGCTTGTGCAGCCAGGCGGGGAGAACGCCGGGCTCGTGGGCCGGAGGCACGAGGAGCTGCTTGCCGACCACGGTCTTCTTGTCG
Organism: Myxococcota bacterium; assembly: GCA_041309365.1. GTDB lineage: Bacteria > Myxococcota_A > Polyangia > DRWM01 > DRWM01 > JAFDER01. The sequence continues at coordinate 25,846 of JBFYZU010000380.1, read as the reverse complement.
GTGTCCACCTCGTACAAGGCGAAATTCTCGCAGTGGCCGAAGTGCATGCACAGCACCCCATCTGCCACGGGCACGGCGATGCGCATCTTGCCATCGGCTGGAGCTTCTTCCTTCCGGGCCGACCCCAGCTCCGACGCGAGCAGGACGCGCACGATGCGGCCGAAGGCCTTGGACGTCTCGCCGTGCGGATCCGAGCGGACCACGGGGATGCCGTCGTCGCCCGAGGTCACGATGCGCGGGTCGAGCGGGATGGAACCGAGGTACGGGACCGAGAACTCGTCCGCCAGGGCCTTGCCGCCGCCGGAGCCGAACAGGTCCACGCTGCCGCCACAGTGGGGGCACACGAGCCCGCTCATGTTCTCCACCACGCCGATCACGGGCAGATCGAGCTTCTGGCTGAACCGGATGGACCTGCGCACATCCAGGACGGCCACCTGCTGCGGGGTGGTGACGATGATGGCGCCGTCGGCGTTGCCGATGAGCTGCACCACGGACAGGGGCTCGTCGCCCGTTCCAGGGGGGCAGTCCACGATGAGGAAGTCGAGGTCGCCCCATTCCACGTTGCTCAAGAACTCCTTGATGAGCCCGTACTTCATTGGGCCGCGCCAGATCACGGCGTCGTCCTTCTGCTGCATGAGCAGGGCGATGGACATGACGCTCAGGTTCTCGTCCACCTTCACGGGCATGAGGCCCTCGCCCGTGCTCACCATGTGGGGGTCCTCGATGTGCAGCATCTTGGGTACGTTGGGCCCGTGGATGTCCACATCCATCAGGCCAACCTTCTTGCCCGCCATGGACAGGGCCATCGCCAGGTTCACGGCCACGGTGCTCTTGCCGACGCCACCCTTGCCGGAGAGCACGATGATCTTGCGCCCTATCCGGCCCATCCTCGCCGCGATGGCGGCCTTCTCCATCTTCTCCTCGTCGTGCGCCGAGTGCCCGTGCCCCGCTTCGGAGCATCCCCCATGTTCGCAGGAACCACCTTGCGTGCTTTTGCTCATGACTCGCTCCTCGTTTCCACAGTCTATGTTATTGTTCTTTCCAGCTCTTCATGCAACCTGTCGTGGATCGCCCTCATGTCCCTGGCCGCAGGGCTGTCGCCGAGCTCCACGACGGACAGGCACCGGACCTGGGCCTCCGTGACCGCGGGATCATAGCAGATGCGACCGAGCACGGGCAGGCCGAGCTCGATGGCCTCGGCCTCGATCCGCTCCGTGATGGCCTCGTTGATGTCCGCCTTGTTCACGCACAGGACGGTCCGGATCTTGAAGTGGCGCGTGAGCTCGGCCACGCGCTTCATGTCGTGCATACCCGAGAGCGTGGGCTCGGCCACCACGAGGACCATGCTCGCGCCCGTGATGGACGCGATGACGGGGCAGCCGATGCCGGGAGATCCGTCCACGTAGAGGAGCCGCCGGCCCTGGGCGATGGCCACGGCGCGGGCCTCGCGCCTCACCAGCGACACGAGCTTGCCGCTGTTCTCTCCGGCGATGGCGAGCCTGGCGTGCACCATGGGGCCGTGACGGGTCAAGGACTCGAACCACTCGCCCGACAGGGCCCCCACCATGGACACGGCTCCCGCGGGGCACACACGGGCGCACAGGCCGCAGCCCTCGCAGGACACGCCGTCCACGCGGGAGACCTGGGTCCCCTGGCCGGAAACGACGTGGATGGCGTCGAAGCGACAGACCTGCCGGCACGTGCCGAAGTCCGTGCACGCGCCCTCGTCGACGAGCGCCTTCATGCTCCCCGAGAAGGGCCAGCTATTTGTCACCTCTGGCGAGAGCACGAGGTGCAGATCGGCCGCGTCCACGTCGCAGTCCGCCACGGCGGCGCCGGCAGAGAGAGCGAACAGCGAGGCCACCACGGATGTCTTGCCCGTGCCGCCCTTGCCGCTCAACACGACGATCTCCTTGATACCCGCCCCGGCCGACTCCTTGACGACCGGCCTCTCCGAGGGCAGCACGGGAAGATCGGATGGAGGTTCGAAGGGCACAACGGCCGTTGGCGGCGCAGGACTGTGGCCCTTTGCAAGCGTCTCGAGGCTATCCACGAGGTCGACGAGCCTTGCCTCGAGCCATGGCAGGGCAGAGAAGACGGGCTCGCCCCTGGAGTAGAGCCGGGCCACCTCGCGGTCGTCCGGGATCTCGAGGAGCACTTCCACGTTCTCCGAGGCGCACCAGTCGTACATCGTACTGTCGCCCACGCCTGCGCGGTTCACGACGACGCCGAATGGGAGGCCGAGGGTCCGGACCATCTCCACGGCCAGCTTCAGGTCGTTGAGCCCGAAGGGCGTGGGCTCCGTCACGAGCAGCACCACGTCGGCGCCGCGGACCGACTCGATCACGGGGCAGCTCGTGCCGGGCGGTGCATCGCGAAGTACGACGGAGACCTCGGGCTCCGAGGCGATCACGGCCCGGATCACGGGAGGGCTCATGGCCTCGCCGACGGAGAGCAGGCCCTGCACGAAGTGCACGCCGGATGCGCACATGCCCGCTTCCACCTTGCCCGTGACCCGTGGGATCTCGGTGATGGCCGAGACCGGACAGACCATGGTGCAGCCACCACAGCCATGGCACAGTTCCGGGAAGGTCACGATGGTGTCGAGGAGAACCAGGATGGCGGAGTAGCGGCACGTCGCCCCGCAGTCGCCGCAGTAGACGCACGCACTCTCGTCCACCTTGGGCACGGGGATGGTGACGTCACGGCTGGACTCGATGACGGGGGCGAGGAAGATGTGCCCGTTGGGCTCCTCCACGTCGCAGTCCAGGTAGGCCACCGAGCGGCCCGCCGAGGCCAGGGCACGAGCGAGACTCGTTGCCAGGGTGGTCTTGCCGGTTCCACCCTTGCCTGAGGCGATGGCTATCTTCATGCTGGCCTACCAGTGACCCTCGACGTCTGGCCCGGAAGCCGTGGAGAGCTTTCCCGTCCTGTACCGATCGATGGCCTCCTTGACCGTGCCATCCACGCCCACGAAGACCTCGATACCTGCGGCGATCAGGGCACGATACGCCTTGGGGCCGCAGTGCCCCGTGAGCACGCACTTGGCGCCGGTGCGCGAGACCGCACCCGCGGCCTGGATGCCAGCACCCTGGGCCGCGTTGAGGTTCTGGGTGTTATCGTATGCCTGGAAGGTCTCCGTGTCCGTGTCGTAGACGATGAACCCGACCGATCTCCCGAACCGCGGATCCACTGCCGACTCGAGCGTCTTGCCAGATGATGTCACTAGGATCTTCATGTTCACTCCCGGATCTCTTATTCCTTAGTATGTAATGTGTCCTCGTACCCTGTCACTGTCCCCGCTGACCGCCATCGCCACCACCGCCACCACCGCCACCACCGCCACCACCGCTCTGACCCTGCCCGCGGCCACCGCCCTGGCCACGACCACGGCCACGGCCTCCACCTTGACCCGATCCCTTCTGTCCCTTGCACTTGCCACGGCCACGGCCCGTTCCCGGACCCTGGCCCTGAGGTCCCGTTCCATCCTTGTTCGGCATGATCTTCTCCTCGTTGCTCCGGGCACCCCGCCCGGGAAAGGTGATCCCATCCTGCTCGAGGCCGCAGCAGATGCCACGCCTCTCGTGTGCCCGCCTGCGGTCGCAACCCGGCATCGACAGATCCGGGTCCGGCAGCCGGCCAGCAAGCCACGCCTTCACGATCTCGCGCACATCCCCCGCAACGAAGGGAATGATGCGAATGTCGTACGAGGCGAGCAGGGCGGAGAATGGGCGCGAGATGGCGCCGCAGATGAGGGTCTGGACGCCAAGCTGGGCGAGCCGCCTGACGCGGTGCAGCGGTGCGTCATCGTCGAGCACGTGTTCGGCCTCGCTCGCCACGGTTCCGTCGAGCGTCTCGATGAGCAGGATCCGTCTCGCCACGTCACACACGGGCGAGATGCGTCCTTCCCATATGGTGAGCGCCGTTTTCATCCTCTTCGTCCTGCCACGTCGGAATGATAAAGCAGGAGTCATGCCAGGAGGGTCGAATCGATAATAGCTAAACGATCACAGCAAGTTACAGTGCATAAGGAATCGGGTATCCCACGTTATAGTCGCATAGATGCAATCATTATCGAACATATAGACGCAATACTGCGACTGTATATGGCCTTCCCCTGTCTACTTGCCAGTACCCGAAAGCCTGGCGTGAAAGCGCTGGGCGATGACCTGGGCATCACCGAGGGTCACGGCTGGTATGTGCGAGGCCAGGTCCACCACGTCGGCCTCTTGCATGCCCAGGGTCTGCGCCACGAGGAAGGTCTCCACGCTGCTTCCCATGGCGACGCGCCCGCAGGCCGTGACCTGCCCCACCAGCTGACCGTCATGGACAACGGGGATCACGATGCGCACCATTCCAGCCTCGCACTCCTCCACCACGGGCGTGAGCGTGCTACGGACGACGGCGAGCATGGCCCTGTTCGTCTGGCTGCAGATGGCGGCCAGCGAGGAAGAGTCACTGCGGATCCGGTCGCATAGCGGGTAGCGCTCCCCGCGGCTGAGGAGCATGGCCCCCTGATCATCCGTCAGCATGGAGGCCATGAGCGTCTCGCCGACCATCTCTTCGAGGAGCGCACCCCACTCGGCCTCGCTCATGATATCGAACGGTTTCACGTGCATCTCTCCCTGCCCGCTTCGGGTCATCATGTCACTTCCGGTAGAGCTTCTTCCACGGCTCGGTTGCATTCAAGAGGCAATCGACGGCAGCCTCCCGCAATGTCGAGGCCGCGAGCTCCGCACAGTGCTCGCTCTCCTCGGGCAGGCCGCCGAGCCCTTCGAGCACGTCCCTTGCGGACACGGATCTGAGCTCTGCGAGGGTGCGCCCGGTGGCGAGCTGCACGGCCATGGAACCCGACACGATGGAGGTGATGCAACCGTCCGTCGTGAAGCTGGCCTCGACGACCCTGCCGCCCCGCACCCTGAGGTAGATGTCCATGTCATCACCGCAGACGCCCAGCCCATGAGCGTGGCCATCGGGATCGCGCATGACGTGGGGGTTGCGTGGATGCTGCCAGTGATCGGCCACGGCCGGTGTGTACTTCTCGCGAACTTCCTTGACGAGCATCTCCTGTGCTTGAGTGAGAAACTCCTCGAGCGTCGACATGACACGACCTCCAGACACGGTTCGTTTCGTCACACGCCCCTGTCAGGTACGCGGGCGTGACATCCCCCCCGTCCAAACACATGGACAGGCCCCGGGCCTCGGCCAAGTCTCCAGCATTTCCGGCTCATAGCACGGATCGCGACAGCATGAAAATCGGTGGCAGTGATGATGCGAGTCGCACGTGACCGCAGGATTGCGACCCCTCTGACCGACCTCCCCATGCCAGCGTGCTCACCCATGGGTGTCTTCCCTCGGCGCCGTGCGGCCGTCCTCGTCCGGCAGTGTGATACCCAGGGCCTTCACCTTTCGAAACAGCGTGCTCTTGTGCATCCCCAGGGCGCGGGCGGCGGCCACGCGGCTGTTGTTGCTTCGGGCGAGCGCATCCAGGATGGCGCGTGTCTCCGCGTCGGAGCGAGCGGACGCGATGTCCGTGGGTGGATGCAGAGGCAAAGGCCGCGCCGCGAGCTCGCGAGGCAAGTGGCGCGGCTCGATGAACCCGTGGCCGCACAGCACGAAGGCGTGCTCCACGGCGTTGGCGAGCTCGCGCACGTTGCCTGGGAAGTCGTGGGCCATGAAGAGGGCAAGGGCCTCTGGGCTGGCGCCGGGCACGTCGCGAGAGCGAAGGACGTTGAAGTACCTGATGAAGTGATCGACGAGCAGGGGGATGTCCTCGCGGCGCCCGCGAAGGGGCGGCACCTCGATGTTGACCACGTTGATCCGGTAGTAGAGATCCTGCCTGAACTGTCCGGCATCCACCATGGCGGCCAGGTCCTTGTTGGTGGCGGCGACGACCCGCACATCCGCGTGCTCGGACCTCGTGGCGCCCAGGGGCTCATAGGAGCCGTCCTGCAGGACCCTGAGGAGTCGAACCTGCAGGGCAGGGCTCACCTCGCCGATCTCGTCGAGTAGCAGGGTTCCCCCCTCGGCCATGGCAAAATGCCCCGATCTGTCCTTCACCGCCCCAGTGAAGGCCCCCTTCTTGTAGCCGAACAGCTCGGACTCCAGCAGCGTATCGGGTAAAGCTCCGCAGTTGATGGCCACGAACGGGCCTTTCTGCCTCGGGCTCAGGTCGTGAAGGGCCCTGGCCACGAGTTCCTTCCCCGTCCCGGTCTCGCCCGTGACGAGCACCGTGCTCTCGCTCTCCGCCACCCTGGGCAGCACGTCGACGATACGCTTCATCTCGTGGCTGACAAAGACGATGTCGCCCACGTTCAAGCGACCCTCGAGCTGCTTGCGAAGATCCTCCACCAGGCTCATGTCGCGAAAGGTTTCGGCGCCACCCACGACCCTGTCCTTTCGGTCGCGCAGCAGGGCCGTGGACACGCTGATGGGGATGCGACGTCCGGAGGCGTCGACGATGAAGGCGGTACGTCCGATGATGGGATCGCCTGTCGCCAGGGTCTTCTCGAGAGCGCAGTCGGTCTCGCACATGCTGGCCCTGAGCACCTCGGAACAGCGCCTGCCGATGGCCTCCTCGCGCGGGATACCGGTTATCTGCTCGGCCGCCCGGTTGAACGAGGTGATGCGTCGCTTGTCGTCCACAGTGAACACGCCGTCCGAGATGCTCTCGAGTATGCTCTCGGTCCACGGATCCGGGTCCCTGGAGCTGTCCTTGTGGCCCATCATCTCCTCCAGGATCGGCGAAATGACCCGGCCATGGTCGACCGATCCCGTCACGATCTTCGTGCCTGGCCGGCTCGCCAAGAGCCGGGTGGATGAGACATGCACCTTATACCACGAGTGCGAGCGAAACGAACCCCACGTGCGAACAACCGTCCAGGGCAGCCCATCCCGGACGAGATGGCTCTAATCATCGTCGAGTCTGATACCGCTCGCCAGACCCCGCGATCCCGTCTTGCACCCTAGGCTTCTGCTCTATCCATGCGGCGCAAGGTCACATCCCGCAAGTAGGACGACTGCGCCCGAGTTCCCCCCAAGATGCCGGTTTCGCCGATGACACCTTCATCGGTCTCGAGAGGTTTGACACCTCCATTCGCTGTGTCAATCAGGCCAGTGGTCAGCTGTCGAACGGGATCGCCGGTCACCACCATGCACGTCAGCTTCGGAGTACGTGCACGCCGGGGCCCGGCGGGCTAAACCCTCAAGCTGCAATTCGAGCGATCGGACCGTGAGCGATCTATACTCTGACCGGCCATGCTGTCCTGTTTCGCCGGAAGACGACCGCTCGATGCCCTGCAGGTGGAAGTGACCAGCAGGTGCACGCGATCGTGCATCGTTTGCCCCCGTCACGCTCTCGCCGAGTCGTGGGAAAGTCGCGACCTCGAGAGGTCGACCTGGGAGAGACTCGTCGTAGACCTCTCGGTCGCCCGGCATCTGCACCTGCAGGGATGGGGAGAGCCCCTCCTGAACCGCGATCTTCCGTCCATGGTCCAGGATGCCAAGAGGGCCGGATGTTCCGTCGGCATCACGACCAACGGAGACCTGCTCGGCCAGGCCGTTGAATGGATGGTCGAGCTCCGAGTCGACCTCGTCTCGCTCTCCGTGGCCGGAAGATCCTTCGCGCATGCCAAGCTCAGGGACGGCTCATCGCTAGAAGACGTGCTCGAGGCGGCGTCCGGGCTCGCGCGCAAGAGTCCGACCCACGTCAAAATCAACTACCTGCTCACGCGAGACAACGCCAAGGATCTACCATACATCGTCGATATCGCAGCGAGGCTCGGCTTTCGAGGCGTCGTCGTGAACCACCTCGACACCACTCCTACAAAGGATTTGCTCGACCGCTCGGCGTTCACCCGCATCGGCGTGGCGGACGGCGTGGCGGAGGCGCTTCTCGCCGCCGAGTCCGGCGCACGAAAGCGGGGTATCGGACTCTGGTTGCCGGCCACATCCCCGCGCCCGATGCTCACCTGCGCGCTCAACCCTCTGCGGATGGCTTTCGTGGGGTCGGATGGCAGGGTAGGCCCCTGCGTGAACCTTCTACTCCCGATCAGTGGAGATATTCCTCGGGTGACACACAAGGGACGCATCGTCGTGAAGCCCGAGAGCTGGGGCAACCTCGCAGGCTCCATGCTCGTCGAGATTCTCGAGAGCGAAACAAGACGCCGCTTCGTGGCACCTTTCGCAGCGCGACTAGAGGCCGAGAAGCGCTTTCTGTCTGCGAACGTCGGTGAGCCGGGACCTCTGGCTCTCGAGCGCCTGAACGCCGCCGACAGCGAACGAGAGCAGGCCCTCGCGCGGTTCGCATTCCCCGACCCGTGCGCCGGTTGCCACCTCCAGCAAGGCATCTAGTGCTGTCGGCCTTTTGACCTCACGCGAATTGTTTTGCGTGACAAACAGCCGACCGTGCTCCCATCACCTCGTCGGGATCATAGCATCTGGCATGATGAGGCCACGAAGTGGTCATGAGGGATTGACGGTCTCGAAGAAGCCCTCGTGAGCAACCTGCATGACATGGTATATTGCCGCCTCAAGACTTGGGAGGTCGTCATGGACAGAAGGCTCGTCGTCGTCGCCGTCACGGCAGCCATCCTGATCGGCTGCGCTGCAGGGATCGTCGCACACCAGTACATAGCGCCTCCTGTAGCGGCGCAGGTGCTTCAAGGCCAGCAGTGGGAGCACATCTGCACGAACCTGACGTGGGAGGAGTTCGATGGCGCGCCGGTGAAGTCGGACCTCGGTCAGCAGGGCTACGAGATGGCGACCATGGTGCACGTGCTGAAGCCGGGCTTCACGGCCACGAACGAGATCTATGTATGCTTCAAGCGGCAGGTGACCTACAAGTAGAGGCAAGGGTCACCGGGAAGTTACAGCTAGGCTCGAGGGGGATGGGATCCGAATAGAACACCTGCAAGGAGAGACAGAATGAGACGCGTGACGGGTAGGATCATCATTGACCTTGTACTATTTCTTAGTATCGCACCTGTAATGGCAGGATGCTGCGGATGCGGAAAGAAGGACAAGAGTTCCCTGTGCGAGTCGGTTCTCGAGGGCCATGCAACCAAGCACTTTTCGATCGGCACCAATGCCTCGGAGGCGGAGGCCAAGAAGTCCGCCATCTGGGGATCTTGCTACCAGTACTGCATGCACGAGGACCCCTTCGTCGAGAAGGCCTGGATGGAGTGGAAGCAGACGGCTGCCGGCCAGCAATCGAAGCTGAGCCGCTCCGGGGAGATCGACCTTCACCTGGATGCGGATCGCGACAGCTGCACGGACCGCTGCACGGTCAGCGCCGCCTCGGGAGGCTTCACGGTGGACGTCGAGTGCAGCCCGCCGTCCGAGCACGGCGAGTGCACGGCGAGCATCGAATTCGGCGGCAAGACATGGACAGCCACACAGGACGGGCCTCACCCCGAGTACCACTCCAAGCGCATCGCGTGCCGCAACTACTGCAAGGAGACCAACGAGGGCCTTCAGAAGATGTACGAAGAGTGGTCCGCCAGCGGCGATGCCAAAGGGTCGATGTGGGACACCAGGGACGAGGCCATGGAGCACGTCGACCCCCTCTTCGATGCCCTGAACCTGTGCCAGAGCGACTGCCTCGTGGACATCTTGTCCGGCAAGACATCCGTCACCTACGACTGCAAGTAACCTGCCGGAGATGCTTTTCGATCCAGCAGGAAGCTGGGCGTTGATCCTTCAGCGATGGATGGAGATGGTGCTCTGTCTCTCGGGGTGCAGACCCTTCTTGTCGGCGTAGAACCGTCTGATGATCTCGAAATCGGCGTCGATGTCGCCGGTTGGCCAGAACAATGGGCCTGCGCCTCCCTCCTTGCGGCCCCAGTCGATGAACCCGAGAACCACGGGCACCCCTGCGCCAAGTGCAATCCAGTAGAAGCCCGTCTTCCATGAGCCCGTGGCGCTGCGTGTGCCCTCGGGGGCCATGACGAGGACCATCTCATCGTGGCTGCCAAAGAGCTCCACTATCTGGTCCACAAAATTGTGCCGGCTGGCGCGGTCCACGGGGATTCCTCCCAACACGCGCCTGAAAAACCACCCGAAGGGAGGCCTGAAAAGGGTGTGCTTGCCGACCCATCTGAAGGGAAGTCTTATGGCCCCCATGCCGATGAGGCCCAGAATGAAGTCCCAGTTGGAAGTGTGCGGGGCGGCGATGACGAGGTACCTGGGAAGTTCCGGTAGATCGTCGTGCATCTTCCAGCCCAGCACAGTCATGACCCACAGACAGAGGGACTGGAACAGGGTGCGGTTACGGGCGCCATAGGGGTAGGTCGGATCGATGTGCGATGGATGGGGTGGTGGCGCTTTCCCGGCTGTCACCATGACGAGTCATGATACCACACAGAAGCCATGCTCGTATCATTAACAGGGGTCTTCGGGGACGACGAGCCGACCCTTGAGACCATTACCGTCGTCGGTCAGGTGGATGCGTGGGTGGTATCCGGCTCGATGGTGCATTCCATGAATGGCAGGCCTTGCTCGGCACGGGCTGAACGCCCGAGCGCCAGCAGTAGAAGGCCGAGAGGCCCTATCAGAGGGAGTGACGCTTCATCTTGCGCCAGAGGGTGGCCCGACTCATTCCCAGGGCGCGGGCAGTCCGGTCGCGGCTGTAGCGATTGGCGACGAGGGCCTCCCGAATCTTGATGACCTCGTCGGGCTCACCCCGAATGACTGAAGTGCCCGTGATGCGCCTGAAGACCTCGATGCCTCCCACGACCCTTCCATCGGGATCGCGGATGAGCTGGGCGTTCTTGACGATCGTGATCTCCCGGCCGGTGCGGGTCATCATGGTGACAGTGCGATCGCATATCTCACCCAGCGAGAACAGCCCGCACTTGTGCAGGCACGAAGGGCAGCGCACACCGACGAGGCAGTTCTGACCGAGCACGTCGTCCGGGCTGTATCCGGTGATACGCTTGGCCTGGCAGTTCCAGAATACGATGCGCTGTTCCGGATCTATGATCATGATCCCGTCGAAGCTGTTCTCGGCGATAGTCCTCCACATGTCGGGTACTTCCAGGACGCCCGGAGAGCTCATGAGATCAAACCTATGATACCCATTGCCGGAATGCAACATAATGTATCATCTCGAAGCCATGACCTGTGAACATCGAAAAGTCGATGGCAGTACCTGGATCGAAACGTATCGGCTGCCCCATGACCGATTGTTCCATGTCATATGACAAGCGGTCATGCAGTAATTAAGTTTCCTTGTCGAACAGCCCAACTGTGACTTGACCCTCAAGAGTGAGTACGTTCATGAGATGTCTGCACGCAGGCATTTCCGTCGATGGGGGGGTTCGAAACGCCTCACTGAACAAGATCAGCCCTTAGCGGAGATCCTCTCCCCTCCCAGGCAGTAGTTGAAGCTTCGTCGATGTCCTGATGACAGGCAACGAGCGGTGGGTTACTTCCCTGCTGCAGCGGGGGGATTTGCGTCCCACTGCTCGATGGATTCCCGGGTGCTGATGGCGATCTTGTAAAGAACGGTCAGGATGAGGGCTCCGACCGCGTAGATCATGACGGTGATCATGATCTCGGGCAGCGTGGGGATGTAGGCCACAACATCATGGGTGGGGGTCGGGACGAAGCCTCCGGTCATCAGTCCAAGTCCCTTGTCTATCCATATTGACACTATCACGGCCACGCACGCGAACGGCAGGAGCTTCTCGTTCTTGCGGATGGATGGAATGACGAGCATGACGATCGCGCCTGCGGCCAGGATCATGGAGGTCCACATCCACGGAACCAGGTAGCTGACACCATCGAGACCGACGAAAAGGAATTTGAAGTGCGCCGTGTGCTCGGGGATCCCGCTGTAGAACGCCGTGAACACCTCCATGAGAACGAAGAAGATGTTGGCCAGCATTGCATAGGTCACGATCTCGGAGAGCTTCTGGATGGGCTTCTGGCCGGGATCGAACTTGGTGAGCTTGCGCAGTAGCAAAACGAGGAGGATCAGGATGGAAGGTCCGCCCGCAAAGGCAGACGCGAGGAAGCGCGGCGCCATGATGGCGGTGAGCCAGTATCCTCTCCCCGGAAGGCCCGAGTACAAAAAGGCCGTCACCGTGTGTATCGAGATGGCCCAGGGAATGGAAAGGATGATGATGGGCTTGATCCACTTGGGTGGCGCAATGCCCTTCTTCTCTGCATCGAACGTCACCCTGCTGATGACGATGTTGAGCACCAGGTAGCCGAAGAGCACGACGGTGTCCCAGAACATCACGGAGTTTGGCGTGGGATGCAAAAACACGTTCAGGATCCGCATCGGCTGGCCCATGTCCACGAACACGAAGGCCATGCACATGATGACGGCGGGAATGGCGAGAAACTCACCCAGGATCGTGAGCTTACCGAAGTCCTTGTAGGAGTGCAGGTAGTAGGGGAGCACGACCATGACCGCAGAGGCGGCCACGCCGACCAGGAAAGTCAACTGGGCGATGTAGAGACCCCAGGTCACATCACGGCTCAGGCCTGTGATGGTCAGACCGGTGAACAGCTGTTTCATGAAGAAGATGGAGCCCACTCCGATGAGCCCCATCAGGACCATGATCCACGTCCAGTACGCCGCGCTTCCCTTCAGAGCTTTTTCGAGCATGACCGCCTCACACCAGATAGTAGACCATGGGCTGTGTACCCAGGCCGACCTTGCGACGAATGTTGAAATGACGGCTCAAGAGATCCCTGACCTCGGATTGCGGATCTTCAAGATCCCCGAACGTCAGGGCGTTGGCCTTGCAGCTCGTGACGCAGGCCGGCATCTCGCCCCTGGCCAGCTTCTCGGAACAGAAGTTGCACTTCTCCACGACTCCGCGTGTGCGTGTGGGGAAATCCGGGTTGATCTTCGCGATGGCCGTGCGAGGGTCTCGCCAGTTGAAGGAACGCGACCCGTAGGGACAGGCGGCCATGCAGTAGCGGCAGCCGATGCACCTGTGCATGTCCATCATCACGACGCCGTCCGACTCACGCTTGAACGTGGCCCCCGTCGGGCAGACGCGGACGCATGGAGCGTTGTCGCAGTGGTTGCACATGAGGAGGACATCCTGATGCTTCAGGTCCGCTTCCATGAACTCGTTTTCCTGATCCGGGAAAGAGTGCTCGAACCCTTCCTTCCACACCCACTTGACCTCGTCCTTGGGGTTCCCGAAATCGGGGACGTTGTGCGCCTCGTGACAGGCGATGATGCAGTCCCTGCATCCCTTCTGCCTCAGGCACTTCCTTGTGTCCACGACCATTGCCCAGCGTCTTGCCAAAAGAGGCTCTGCGGGTGGAACCGGAACATCCGTCGCCGCCTGTCCGGCAACGGCATCATAAACAGGTTTGGCAGCAGCCCCGAGGGCAGCGACTCCCGCCAGCTTGAGAAATCCCCTGCGCGTGCTCTTGTCCATGGTCATTTTGCCTCCCTCTCGACGTGGCAATCCCAACAGTAGGGAACGACCCCAGCATAGTCGTGGCACTTGTCGCAGAACTCGGCCCTCTTGGTGTGGCAGCCGAGGCAGGTGTTGGTCAGGCTCTTCTCGTAGGTCTTGCCGTCCGGATGCACATAGTAGCGCTGCCCTTCCCTGACGACCTCATCGCGCCATGCATCCAGGATCTGCATGTGCTGCTCCCTCATCTCCACCGACGGCAGAACGCATTGCTGCTCGGCATCCGGGAGTTCGAGCTCCGGCATTGCAGATGCCTTGCCCATGACGGGGTTGTACCAGAGAGGCAGAGTGACCAGGGCAATGAAGATGACAAGCCCCGGAATGATCTTGTTTTTATCATACATGGTCGCCGCCTTTGTCGCTGTCCTCCATTCCTGCAAGGGGCACTCCGCGCAGGTCTGTCGTCCTCTTGTTCTCGCCCGGCATGATCAGTGCATTCCCGACGAGCTCGTGAACACCGCAGATCTGCACGGGCGGGGCCCAGTACTCGGCCAGTGGAGGTAGCGTCGCCTTGTCGATGGCACAGATGCAGGCCATCATGTCGACACCGAACTTGTCACGTACATGGGCGAGAGCATTGCCGCGAGGTAGCCCCCCGCGCATCCTCATCTCCATGTTCTCGTCGTTTCCGAGGCCTGCGCCTCCAGCGCAGCAGAACGTGTGCTCGCGGATGGTGTTCTCTGGCATCTCGAAAAAGTTGTTGCAGACGTTGCGCAGGATGTATCGCGGCTCCTCCAGTAGGCCCATGGCTCTTGCCGGGTTGCAGGAGTCGTGGAATGTCACCCTGTGATGGTCGTTGCGGCTTTTGTCGAGCTTGAGCTTGCCGTTCTTGATGAGATCCGCCGTGAACTCCGCGATGTGGACCATCTTGGTGCTCCGGGCGTTCTCGAACTTCGTCTTTGTGATGGGCGATTCTGGCTCCTCGAGAAAGTCCGCAGGGCCGTTGAGCGTGTCCATGTACTGGTTGACCACGCGCCACATGTGCCCGCATTCGCCGCCGAGGATCCACTTCACTTTGAGCCTCTTGGCCTCCAGGTACATCTTGGCGTTGAGACGCTTCATGACTTCGGCCGACGTAAAGAGGCCGAAGTTCCCACCTTCCGATGCGTAGGCAGAGAGCGTGTAGTCCAGCCCGATATGCTCGAACAGGATCAGGTATCCGAGCAAGGTGAAGTATGCAGGGTCGGCGAAAACATCGCCTGACGGCGTGATGAAGAGGATCTCTGCCCCTTTGCGATTGAAGGTCGGCTTGATCTTGAGACCTGTCGTATCGGCAAGCTCGTCGAGGACGAACTCGATGTTGTCCTTGAAGGTGTGGGGCTGGAGGCCCAGGTGATTGCCAGTCCGGTGACAGTTGGCAACCGGCTCCATGACCCAGTTGATCTGGCAACCGAGAAGGAGCAGAAGCTCCCGGCCCATCATCGTGATCTCAGCAGTGTCGATCCCGTAAGGGCAGTAGACGGAACAACGCCGGCACTCGGTGCACTGGAAGAAGTAGTAGAACCACTCCTTGATGACGTCCAGGGTCAACGGTCTCGCGCCCGCGAGACGTCCGAGGATCTTCCCGGCCGTCGTGAAGTCGTTCCTGTAAACGGACCTGAGCAGCTCTGCCCTGAGAACGGGCATGTTCTTCGGATCGCCCGATCCGATGAAGAAGTGGCACTTGTCAGCGCACGCTCCACACCGCACGCAGATGTCCATGAAGACCTTCAGCGAACGGTACTTCTCGAGCCGTTCCTTGAAGCCCTCGTGGATGATCTTCTCCCAGCCCTCGGGGAGCTTCCAGTCCTCTTCAGTCGGGGACCACTCGCGGGGATTCGAAAGGCCAAGATACTCGAGGTTCTTGGCAGCGGCCGGATAGGACCAGGTCCCCTTGCGAAACTCCGCCTTGACGTCCATCCAGTTGGTTGCGGGCGGCGTGAAGTCGATTTTAGCAAGTTCTTCTGGCTTGGTTTTCATCGATGTGTCCTATTCCTTGTCCAGCGGAATCCCAGCCATCTCGATCTTGTCCTTGAACTCCTCTTCCCACTCCTTGTAGGTGTGCACCTCGACCTTTGGATTCCACGGATTTATGTGCCGCTTGACCCGGTTGTTGTTGGCGAGATTGCGAGTGGGGCTGAGGAAGACCCCACCCAGGTGCATGAGCTTGGAGAACGGGAAGTAGATGAAAAGAGCACACACGAGCAGGAGATGGATCCAGAAGATGGAGCCAATCCCCTCGGGAATCGTCGGTGAGAACGTGACCAGCCCCATCGTGAGCTCCTTGACCCCCGCGATGTTGACCTTCGTGAAGTAGCGCATCAGGATGCCCGAGAGGGCTATCCCACCGATCAGAAACAGCGGGAAGTAGTCGGCCACGAGCGAGATGTACCTGAGCTGGGGTACCACCACGCGACGCGCGAACAGGTAGGTGAGTGCTGCAACTATGAAGAGATCCGTCATGTAGACCACGGGGACCCCGACCTGCATGAAGCCGTCAGCCCACTGCATCGCGTGCACGAAGGCAGGAACGGGCTCCGTGAAAAAGCGGAAGTGCCTCAGGAAGATGACCAGAAAAGACCAGTGGAATGCGAGTCCGGCAGCCCAGAGGTACTTGCTGGATCCGTAGACGACCTTCGGGCCGTCGATGACGTCGACCTTGGTGTTCCGGAAGAGCGACCTGAAGAAGAGCACCTCCATCAGCATCCTCCCGATCACACCGAGGGTGTCATGGGGATTGTCGAAGTAGTTGCTCTTGATCCAGGGATGCGACTTCTCCTGCCCGCAGGTCGTCGGTATCCTGAACGGTACGGGAGACCTCGCCCAGTCGACGATCTTGTAGACGAATCCCCCGAGGAAAACGACGATTGCCAGATAGGGCACCGCAATGCCGAACACGACCTGCAGCGCCGTCACCTGTGCCGCAAAGTAGCCGATGGCCACGAGGACCCCGACCATTGCCAATGAGAACAGGACGTTCATGGGTCGTACCTCACGTGCATGTCACGCCTCACCTTCTCCGAGCTCCACCTCGGCATCGGGATCGGCGTCGAGCATGTTCATCCTCTTGAGAATGACCGCATATCTACGCTTGATGGACTCGACCTGGATCTCTCCTATCCGGTCGCGGCATCTCACGTACATCTCGAAAGCCAACAGCGCCAGCCTGTCGATGCGTGACTCGAACTCCAGCAGCTCCCATGCACCCTTCTCGAGCCCCATGTCCGGGGAGACGCGGTCGCGTACGACCTGCTTGAGATCGAAGATGAAACGCAACGCATCACACGGCTTGAAGTCCTGCACGGCGCGGATCCGGACGAGCGGATCCAGCGTCGCCCGTATCACATCGCCGTCCATGTCGCCCAAGATCTGGTCGAGCACGGACTCGGTTCCAGACCGGATGAAGTGACCGACCGGATTGGCGAACTGATCCTGCTCCCTGAGCAGGAAACGCGCCGTTTCCTGAGGGTAGGAATCGCGGATGACCTGCCTCCAGGCCTCCAGGATGGCCTCACGCTCTTGTTTCAGCAGATCCTCGAGCATCATGCGACACAGCCCTCGCTCGTGGACACAACCCGGTGCAAGACGGCGTTCCCGGAGTGATGGTGAAACACCGTCATGATGCCAGCGCGCCGTACCCTGGATTGGCTGGAACCCGGATACGCATGAGGCGCTGAGAGTATCAGACGCAGCCCGTTGGCTTGGGAAGACCTGCAACCTTGCAGGCTCCCTTCGCCGGTCCACTAGGGAAAAGTTCGTAGATCTTCTTCAGCGGGTAGCCAGTATCCTTGCAGAGCTTGCGGATCATGGGAGCCACGCCGAACTTGACGAAATAGTCGCGAAGATAGTCCACGATCTTCCAGTGCTCCTCGGTCAGAACGTCCACGCCCTCGACGGTTCCGAGCGCAGCGGCGACTTCCTTGTTCCAGTGTTCGGGATTGATGATGAACCCATCCTCGTCGACTTCGACGGAGACATTCCCCTGTGTGAAGGTCGGCATTGCTTTCTCCTTCTCCTCGTTGCTTGGAAACGTTTTCCTTGTCTCGAACAACTCACTGCTTGATCGGCGGCCCCTCACAATGGGAGGACCGTCGAGGAACGGTCGGGATCATAGGTATCCGCAACTTTCAAGCAATTGCTTAAACTTGAGAGGCGGTCGTATCACAACGGTTCTGCGTCGTCAAGAGCAACCCCTTTTGCCTTCCAGAAGAGACAATAACACATCAATATTGATGGGTTATTATGATCGCTCCCAGTAGCCTAGAGCATGTCGATGTAGCCGCATGGGCAGTTCTCAGCGCACTTCTTGCACCCCTGGCAGAACTCCAGCTTGAACGCAAACTTCTCGCCTGGTGCCGAGGGGCGGATAACTGCGTTGTCCTGGCAGTACTTCCAGCAGTTCTCGCATTCCATGCACATGCCACAGCTCATGCAACGCTGGGCCTCGGCCTGGATCTCCGCCTCCGAAAGCGTCTTTGCAATCTCGATGTCCAGTGCCCCGAACCGCTCTGACACAGGGATCTTGGTCTTCTCGTGGCGTTCTGCCGGCTGATAGAAATCCAGCAGCATCTTATCGTACTTGATCACCGGCATCTCCACCTTGGGCGGCTTGTTGATGCCCTTGAGATGCCTGTCGATCGCCTCGGCGGCCTGACGACCCTGCGCGATTGCTCTCGTGACAAGACCCAGCTTGAGGTCGTCACCGCCAGAGTAGGCCTTCTCGACCGGTGTCCTGAACTCGTCGTCCGTTCGTACCCAGTCTTTGCCCTCGTGGAGTGCTTCGAGCCCCGCGAACTCCGGCTCTTGGCTGATGGCCGGGATGATGGTCGTCGCTTCGACGACGAACTCCGAACCCTTCACGGGAACCGGCCTTCGGCGTCCGCTGGAGTCCGGCTCTCCGAGCTCCATGCGGATGCACTTCAGCCCTGTCGCCCTGTCGCCGTCACGGATTACCGCGGCAGGCGCAACGAGATACTCGATCCTGATTCCCTCTTCCAGGGTTTCCCCGACTTCCTCGTCGATGGCCGGCATCTCCTCGCGAGTCCTTCGGTAGAGGAGCGTGACCTCCTTGGCGCCGATACGCTTTGCGATCCGTGCCGCATCAATTGCGGTGTCACCACCGCCGATGACCACGACCTTGTCCCCCACATCGACCGGCTTGCCGGAGTTGACCAGGTTCAAAAATCCCACGCCCGTGAACACGTTCGCCGCGTCCTCGCCCTCGACTCCCAGCTCGCGACCCTTGTGTGCCCCTATGCCCACGAAAACGGAGCTGTACTCGCTGGCGAGCTTATCGTAAACAATGTCCTTGCCGATGATCGTGTTGTACTTGAACTCCACGCCGAGATCGGCAATCCGCTGGATCTCGCTGTCCAGGACATTTCGCGGAAGGCGATAGGCAGGGATACCGTAACGTAGCATCCCGCCTCCCTTGCTGAATGCCTCGAAGACCGTCACAGAGTAGCCGCGGATGGCCAGGTGATAGGCGGCCGAGAGTCCAGCGGGGCCTGCGCCGATGACCGCGATCTTCTCGGGGCGTTTCTCGTCGCTCAGGCGTACAGGCTTCAAGCCCTTGGCGATACCGTAATCGCCGATGAAGCGCTCGACGTTGTTGATGGCAACCGCACCATCTTTCTTTGCCCGGTTGCAGTTGCTCTCGCAGGGGTGAGGGCAGACGCGACCACAGACGGCGGGCAACGGGTTCTTCTCGGTGATGATGTGCCAGGCCTGCGTGTACGACTCGTCCCAGGTCCGCCCCTTCTTCTCGGTCTGAGCGATCGTGGTCAGTACGTCCCTTATCCGTGTTCCACCCGGGCATCCTTCCATGCACGGAGCTAGCTTTTCAACGTACTTGGGCCGCAGGTTCGAGGTCTCGCCACCACCAGACGACGGCTTGCCTGGCATGGCTCTTCCACTGAGATTCGTCTTCTTCTTCTTGTCCTTGCTGATGAGTCCCATGGATACGTCCTTTCAATGGTATCTTGTGAGGGCCATCAGGCCCTCTCGCTTCCTCTACCGGACCTGAACCGCCGTGCCGCACGCACGACACCCTGCGCCCACTCGGGGCAACCCCTCGCGTGAAGGTGAATATAGGCGGCCAGGGCATTCTTGCAAGTGGCCGCATCGCGTCCGCCACCACACCCCGTGCCGCGCTCCACCGCGTATGCGGACCTGTAATTAACTGCAGTAGTATCAATAGTTGAGTAATGAAATTCATGTCCCTTGAGCACGGTCCCGACATCGAAGAAGGGGTTTTTCTCATCAACGCGAGCGACGCTGTACCCATGCCCCTGGGGCTTGTCGCACATGACCACATCGAACGGGAACACCCCGGACATCGGGTAGCTCTTGTCACGCCAGTTCATCGCCCTCGACAGGTACATGAGGCCCCCGCACTCCGCGTAGACAGGAAGGCCCCCCTCGACCGCGCCCCTGACGGCTTCCTTCAGCCCTCTGTTGCGGCACAGTATCTCGGCGTGAGTCTCGGGGAATCCGCCCCCGATCAGCAGTCCATCCACATCGGGTAGAGCATCGTCTGCAAGTGGTGAAACATCCACGAGCCGAGCACCTTCCCGTACGAGCGCCTCCAGGTTGTCGGGGTAGTAGAACGTGAACGCGGAATCGCGGAACACCCCGATCCTCGTCTTTTCCGCCGACGGAGGCATGGGGAGGTCTCTCATCGAATCCAGCGGGGCGACATCGGCCGCAATCTGGAGCAACCTGTCCACCATGAGGTGCTTGGCCGCAATCTCGCCTAGACGCACCAGCATGCCATCGAGATGCCCATGCTCCTCTGGCGTGACGAGCCCGAGGTGACGATCGGGGAGCATGTTGTCTCCATCGAGGGTGGGGATCATCCCGAGGACCGGAATCCCGAGGGCTTCCACGGCCATGGAGGTGACCCTCCCATGCCGATGCCCAGAGACCCTGTTGAGCACGACACCTCTGATGTCGACATCCGTGGCCAGACGGCGGAAGCCCTCCACCCAGGCCGCAACACTCCCCGTCACCTTGCGTACCGACAGGACGAGGATGACAGGAGCACGTATGGTCCGTGCGAGGGTAGCCGTCGAGTGGGTCCCTGCTGCATCCATGCCGTCCAGCAACCCACGATTGCCTTCGATGATTGAGATACCTGCACCCTCGGAATGTGCCAAAAAAGACCTCAAGACCCCCTCGTCACCCATGAGGAATGTATCGAGGTTGTAGGCCACTGTGCCGGATGCCCACGAAAGCCAGGCCGAGTCGATGTAATCGGGGCCCTTCTTGAACGCGACGGGGCCAAGCCCGCGGCGGCGCAGCTCTGCTATCAGTGCCAGGCTGACGATGGTCTTGCCTGAGTCCCCCCCGGCTCCGGCAACGACGATTCGTGATATTCCAGCGGTCAAGTGCACGCCAGGACCGCGAGAACGGCTTTGGCCAGGATAACTCGGCAGGGAGAAGCTACTCCTCCTTGTCGAGCCTCTTGGCCGCGCCCTCCTCGTGGGGGATCTCGATGAAGCTGCCACCGAAGTACGTGTAGACGCAGCGCCCCGAGTCGATGAGCGCGCGGACTGCGCCCTTGCACATCGACTTGTCGATGTCGTCACCGTACTTTTTCGCCATGGCCTTCTGGAGGTCCATTGACTTGTACTTCTTCACGCCCGTGTCTCGCTTGACCATCTCGAACATTTCATCAGCGAGTTGCTCGATCGTGACTCCCACGGTGTGCCTCCTCTAGAATCTCTGCTGGGCCGTCCGGTTGAAGGATAGTCCGGCATAACGGTAATCGTCGATGTGGTACTTCGTGAACTCGATCTCCGTCTTCTTGAAGAAAGCCGGCCATCCGATGCGATCGATCCACTGTCCGATGCGCTCGTACTTGCGGGCATCCTTCGACCAGACGTCGACGATGTTCTTCACCGCTGCCACGACCTCGGGCCAGCGAGGCGGGTTGTTCGGGATGAAGGGCACCGCGAGCTTGGAGAACGTCGGCCTGGTCCTCGCGTCGGAAACCTTGCCACCCACCCAGATGCAGACGCCATCCATGTCGGGGTCGTTCAGCGTCATGGCCGGGCAGACGGTGTAGCAGTTCCCGCAGAACATGCAGTTCTCCTTGAGAACCTCCACGGATGGGTGACCATCCACGGTGGCCGGCCGGATGGCCGCCGTCGGGCAGGACGCGATCAGGTTGGGGATCTCGCAGATCTTCGGCAGGTCGTTGTGGTTGACCCTGGGTGGCCTGCGGTGAATTCCCAGTATCGCGATGTCGGAGCAGTGCACGGCGCCGCACATGTTCAGGCAGCATGCCAGCGCGATGCGGATCTTCGCCGGCAGGCGCATGTGGGTGAACTCCTCGCTGAGCTCGTCCATCACCGACTTCACGATGGCGGACGCGTCCGTTGCCGGGGAGTGGCAATGGACCCAGCCCTGGGTGTGCACGATGTTGGAGATGGAGTTGCCGGTCCCGCCGACGAGGTACCCGTTGGCCTTGATGTCCTTGATCAGGGGATCGATGTTCTTCTCGTCCGTGATCAGGAACTCGACGTTGTTGCGGCTCGTCCAGCGAACGTGGCCGCCGCAGTACTTGTCGGCGAGATCCGCGATCCAGCGAACCGTGGGCGTGGAGATGAGCCTGGCCGTGCTCATGCGCACGGACCAGAGCACGTCACCACTCTCAGCCACGTGCTTGAGCACGCCCGGGCGCGGGATCTCGTGGTACTTCCACTTGCCGTAGTTCTTCTTGATCACGGGTGGAAGAAACTGCTCGTAGTGTGGCGGTCCGATGTCCGTCTTTGTCCTGGTGTCTGCCATGTTCATCACTCCGGTTTTGTTACAAACCCAGAAATTGCCTTACATCCTATCCTGAAACGACTACTCCTCTTCCCCGTCCGACTCCTGGTCGAAGAAGATGTAGGGGTTGTCGCGAGGATACGCTATCATCTCTGGAGTGGGCTCGAGGCCGATGCTCTCGAGGAAGTTGCCCATTCCCACGCGCTGGATGAACTCGCCCACGCGCTCGCGGTTCTTTCCGTTCTCAGACCACACGTCGAAGATCTCGTCGACCAGATCGCAGACATCCTCGTACGGAGGCTCCGGCTTGTAGAACGGGATCAGCATCGAGGAGAGCTGGGCACCCTGAACGATGGGCGCCTTGGCGCCGATGAGGATGCTCAGGCCCGTGTCGGTGCCAGGCCTGAGTGCTTTTGGCATGACGTTGATGCAGTGCATGCACCGCAGGCAATTCGAGTTGTCGATGGTCAGCTTCTTGCCGTCCCACCCGACGCAGCGGCCAGGGCAGAGCGCGACGATATCCTTCTGGATGTCGACCTTGCCGCTGGCGGCGTACTCGGCCACGGCGGCCTGATCGATACGGATGTCGTCCCGCCACGTGCCGATGAACGACATGTCCGAGCGTGCCTTGGCAGCCACGCAGTCATTGGGGCATCCCGCGAACTTGAACTTGTACTTGTAAGGGAATGCCGGACGGTGCAGCTCGTCCTGGTAGTGCATGGTCAGGGCGTGGCACATTGCCATGGTGTCGTAGCATGCCCACTCGCAACGCGCCTGTCCGCAGCAGCAGCTCGGTGTCCTGAGATCCGATCCCGACCCGCCGAGGTCGAAGCCCTTGTCGACCAGATCCGCAAACACCGGCTCGAGCTCGTCCGTCTTCGTTCCGAGAAAGACGATGTCGCCCGTGGAGCCGTGCATGTTCATGATGCCGCTTCCACGCTTCTCCCAGAGATCCGCAAGGTCGCGCAGCGCCTTGGACGTGTAGAACCATCCAGCAGGCTGGTTGACACGGATGGTATGGAAGTGCTCGACCTCCGGGAACCTGTCCGGAGCATCCGAGTAGCGGCCGATGACGCCTCCGCCGTACCCCATGACGCCCACGATGCCTCCGTGCTTCCAGTGCCCGATCTTCTCCGTATAGGAGGCCTCGAGCTGACCAAGCACGCCGTTGGCATATCCATGAGGGCTCGATGCGGCAGCCTTCTTGATCTCGGTGATGAAGCTGGGCCAAGCTCCCTTTTCCAGCTTATCACACAGTGGCGTGTCGTACTTCTTTCCTGCCATGTGTATCTCCTTTGAATGGCTTCAAGCGGCTGTCATTGCCACTTCGATTGCTCGCTTCACTGTCCAGCCTCCCACCCGATCCGGGGGTAGAGAGCAGAGGTCTAGCATACTCAGGGACGAAAGGCTGTCAATAGTGAATAAGCAAAAGCTAAAAAGCTAAATAAACAATATAAATCAAATGGTTACACAATAATATGGGTTGTTCGAGGGCCTCGGTCGCGTCTTATCTTTACAAGACTATTAGTAATTGCGAATTCCCTTGACACGACTTCGCGATCCTTCTAAAGATGCCCTGAGTCCTTCCCAGGAAGAAATACGGGAACACGAGGTGAATTCATGACGATTCGCAACAACAGCATCCTGGTGGTCGGGGGTGGTATCAGCGGAATGACCACCGCCATCGAGGCTGCCGAGGTCGGCCGCGAGGTTTTCCTCGTGGAGACCAACCCCTACCTGGGCGGCCGGGTGGCCCGCCTGAACAAGTACTTTCCGAAGCTCTGTCCACCCTGGTGCGGGCTCGAGATCAACCTCAAGCGAATCAAGCAGAACCCCCGGATCCGCGCCTTCGTGGATTCGGAACTCACCGGCATCCAGGGCGAACCCGGCAATTTCACCGTGACCTTGATGACGCGGCCGCGCTTCGTCACCGACGACTGCACCGCCTGTGGCGAGTGCGTCGCGGTCTGCCCCGTCGAACGAACGGACGATTTCAACATGGGGATGGGCAAGACCAAGGCCATCTATTCGCCTTTCCTCATGGCGTGGCCGAATCGCTACGTGATCGACGGTTCGGTGTGCCCCGGTGACGAGTGTGGCAAGTGCAAGTCCGCCTGCAAGTACAACGCCATCGATCTCGACATGAAGGAGAAGGTGACCACGCTCGAGGTCGGTCGCATCGTCTTCGCCACGGGATGGCATCCCTACGAGGCGGAGAAGATCGACAACCTGGGATTCGGCAGGCTCGCCAACGTCGTGACGAACGTCATGATGGAGAGACTCGCCTGTCCCGACGGTCCGACGAAGGGCAAGATCCTGAGGCCATCCGACGGCAAGGAGATAGGGAGCATCGCCTTCGTCCAGTGCGCCGGCAGCCGCGACGAGAACCACCTGCCCTACTGCTCCGCGGTCTGCTGCATGGCCTCGCTCAAGCAGGCCACGTACGTGCGAGATGCCCATCCGGATGCGAACGCCGAGATATTCTACATCGACATGAGGACGCTGGGGCGGCACGAGGACTTCTTGCGCAAGGTCGAGAAGGACCAGAAGCTCACGCTCACCAAGGGCAAGGTGGCGGAGATCACGGAGGACGCCGCGACCAAGAACCTCACCGTCGTGGCGGAGGACGTCAAGGGAGGCAAGATCCTGCGCAAGCAGTTCGACATGGTCGTGCTGGCGACCGGCATGGTCCCCAACAACGTGGCCGGAGAGCTCCTCAACGCCTCACTCCTCGACGACAACGGCTTCATCGCAATCGACGGTGACGGCGTCTTCGGAGCGGGCGTGGCCCACGGCCCGATGGATGTTTCCTCCTCGGTCCAGGACGCCACCGCGTCGGCCCTGAAGTCCATCATCAGCGAGTGAGAGAGGTGAGCCATGGATAGCATACTTGGAGTCTACATCTGCAGCGGATGCGGGATAGGCGATGCGATCGACATCGCGAAGCTCGAGAAGGTGGCCACCGACGAGTACAAGGCCAAGGTCTGTCGGACGCACGAGTTCCTCTGCGGGGCGGAGGCCCTCGATCAGATCCGCAAGGACATCGACGCCGATGGCCTGGACAGGGCCGTGATCTGTGCCTGCTCGAGCCGTGTCTGCACGGATGCGTTCAATTTCGGAGGCAAGGCCCTCGTGGAGCGGGTCAACATCCGCGAGCACGTGGCTTGGGTCAGCGAGCCCAAGCACGAGGACACCGATATGCTGGCCGAGGACTATGTCCGCATGGGCATCGTCAAGAGCCAGAAGACGGAGCCCCTCGAGCCGTACAAGCCCGAGGAGGCGATCGACAGGACCATCCTCGTCGTGGGCGGAGGCATCACCGGCATGAACGCCGCGCTGCACGCCGCCCGCGCCGGTTACAAGGTCGTGCTCCTGGAGAAGCAGGACAGGCTCGGTGGCTGGGCCGGCAAGATCAAGCTGCAGGTCCCCACGAAGGCGCCCTGGAAGGAGCTCGAGGATCCAGGCGTCGAGGAGCTCTCCGGGCTCGTGAGCGCCCACGACAACATCACCGTCAAGCTGTCGGCGGAGATAGAGCAGATCTCCGGCGCACCGGGCCTTTTCGATCTCAAGATCAAGGTGGGCGGCAAGGAGGAGCAGATGCGCATCGGCGCCATCGTGCTGGCCGCCGGGCACCGCCCCTACGACAAGCT
>JBFYZU010000379.1:0-8914 GCA_041309365.1 Myxococcota bacterium | reverse complement strand
TGCTCTTCCGATCTACTGGCAGCGCTGGCGATGCCTGCGTGCGCGTGCCGCGTGCCGTCGAAGGGCAGGGCCGAGGGCGGCAAGTACCGCAGGTGCGCGACGCCGGGCAGGTCGGGCCAGGGCAGCGTGACCGCGGGCAAGGTCACGTGCTCCTGGGACGACGACAGGGCGGCGTGCGCTCCCGATCCCGGCGACTCGCTCGATCTGTGCGTGCTGGCAGGGGCGGCCGCCGGGGACGCCACGGCCGCGAACGTGGACGCGTTCGTGAGGACCTGCAAGGCCGGCGGCGTGGACATGATGGTGGCCCTGGGAGACACCGGATCGAGCGAGCAGGAGATCCGCGCCCTGGCCGGCAGGCTGGCCTCGGCAGGCGTGATGGTGGGGCTCCTGCCCGGGTCCAGCGAGCACTACAGGGAGTTTCTGGACGCGGTGGACGCTGCGAGGGCGGACGGCGAGCCGGTCATCGACCTGTCGCGGGTCAGGACGATCGCATGGGGAAGCGTGACCCTGGTCACTCTGCCCGGCCTACGCGATCCCTACTACCTCGCGAGCGGCAGCGAGGGGTGCGGCTACGGCGACGGCGACGTCGAGCACCTGGGTACGCTCCTCGACGGGATCGACGGGCAGGCCGTGCTCCTGTCGGTCGAGCCCCCCCGGGGCGATGGGCAGTGGGGCGTGGACAGGTCCAGGGCAGGGACGCACGTGGGAGACCCGGCGCTCGCGCAGGCGCTCGCCGGCAGGGACGGCCTCTTCGGAGTGTTCGGGCACGTGTACGAGTCCGCGGGCGTGGCCGTGGATCCCAGGACGGGCGCCTCCCTGGCGCAGGGCGTGGGCCACCCGGGCCTCTGGGTCAACACGGGCAGCATCGAGGCCGCGCCCTGGGAAGGCGAGGGCGGGGGGCTCTTCTCGACCGGCCAGGCCGTGGTGCTGCAGATCGCGCCGGGCGCGGCGCGCTACTTCGTGTGGCAGGCCGGCGCCCAGGGGGAGCCGTGAGGAGCATCTCTCCTTCCCTGGCGCCGGTGGCGGCCACGCTGCTCGCCGTCCTGCTCACGGGAGGCCTGATCCTCGGCACGGTCGTGCTCTTCGGGCTGAGCTACCTCGCGGTCGGCCCGGAGCGATCCTCGACGTTCGTGAACACCTTCTTCATCCAGTGCGTCGTGTTCACCTTCCTCATCGGCCTGTGCCTCCAGTCGCGAGGCCTGGTCGCAGGGCTTCTGGACCTCCCGCGACGCACCGGCGCACAGCTCGTGGGGCTCAGGCCCGCTGGCCTGCCGGTCATCGCCCTGTCAGCGGTCGCGGGCGCCGGCCTGACCTTCCCGCTCGGCGAGCTCGACAACCTGTGGCAGTACGTGTGGCCTGCCACCGAGGAGGAGATGCTCACCATGCTCGCCATCTACGAGCCGGGGTCTGCCGTGGAGAGGGTGTTCATCATCCTCGCGCTGGTGGGCGCCGCGCCCCTCGGCGAGGAGCTGATCTTCAGGGGGATCATCTGGACGTGGGTGCGAGACAGCTCTCGCCCGCTGACCGCGCTCGTCGTCACGGCCGTGCTGTTCGGCGGGGCGCACGTGTTCATCCCGCGCACGATCATCCTCATCGTGCCCGTGGGGCTCTGTCTGGGCTACCTCGTGATGCGCACGGGCAGCGTGCTCGCCAGCATGGCGGCGCACGCGGCCTTCAACGGCGCGCCTCTCGTGTCGGCCTGGTCCGGGCTGACGGTCACGGGCTGGAACAACGTGGGCGCGCAGGATCCGCACCTTCATCCCGTCATGATCGCGGGAGGCACGGCGGTGCTTCTGGCCTCCCTCGCGGGCGTGTGGCTCGTCACGCGCGGATCCGGAAAGTAGCCTGGCGCGGATCGTCGTGGTAGATTGCCGGCCTGGATGGACTTCGCCGGCGACATCACAAAGCTGATCCAGGACAACCTGCCCCTCGCGCTGGGGTTCGCGTTCGCGAGCGGGTTCGTCACCTCGCTCACGCCCTGCGTGTACCCGGTCATCGGGATCACGGTGGCCGTGTTCGGGGCCACGGAGTCGAAGAGCAGGCTCAGGGCGCTGGCCCTGTCGGCCACGTTCGTGGGCGGGCTCGCCATCATGTACACGGCGCTGGGGGTCGTGGCCGGGCTCACGGGGATGCTCTTCGGATCGCTCATGTCGAACCCCTGGATCATCGGCGCCATCGCGGTCGTCTTCGTGGCTCTGGCCCTGGGCATGTTCGGCGTGTACGAGATGCAGCTGCCCGAGACGGTCCGCAACCGGCTGGGCCGGACAGGAGGCATCGGGTTCGCCGGGGCACTGGTCATGGGGCTCGTGAGCGGCGTGGTGGCTGCACCCTGCGCAGGGCCCATGGTCTCGGGGATCCTGGCCTACGTGGGCACGACGAGAAGCCCGGTGCTGGGTGCGGCGCTGCTCTTCTCGTACTCTCTGGGCATGGGTCTTCTGTTCTTGCTGGTGGGCACGTTCGCCATGAGCCTGCCCAAGTCGGGCAAGTGGCTCGACGGCATCAAGGACGTGCTGGGCGCCATCCTGCTCGTGGTGGCCGGGTTCTTCGTGTGGGGGGCCGTGGAGCCGCTGCGCGACGCGTTCGTTCACTCGCCGGTCGTCACGTGGTCCTTGGCCGGAGCGGGCGCCGTGGGTCTCGCTCTCATCGTCTGGTCGCACACGACGCTCTACAGGCGGTCGAGGGCAGGGTATTTCGCGGCGCGCGTCCTCGGCCTGGTGCTCCTGGTGGGCGGGAGCACGGGCGCCGTCTACTCCACCCTGGCTCACGAGCCCACCACGCTCGTCTGGCGCACGGATCGCGAGAGGGCCGTGTCCGAGGCCAGGGCCGGTGGCAAGCCGCACGTGCTCGACTTCACGGCCGAGTGGTGCGCGGCCTGCAAGGAGCTGGAGAAGATCACGTTCACGGATCCGGAGGTCTCGGCCGTGCTCTCGACGTTCGTGCTCGTCAAGATGGACATGACCGGGAACACCGACGAGGACCAGGGGATCATGGAGCACTACCGCGTGCCGGGCCTGCCGGCCGTCATCGTGTTCGACGGCGAGGGAAAAGAGGTGGGGCGCGTGACCGAGTTCGTGAAGCCTGCCAGGTTTCTCGAGCTCATCCGGAAGACGAGGTGACAGGATGGACCGTTTCGACTATCCCGATTTCGTCCAGGGGCTGCCGGAGATAGACATCCGCCTCGAGGGCGTGCGCGGGTGGCTCATGCAGAGCAAGGACAGGCAGGTCGTGTTCTTCGACATCGAGCCCATCGGCGCCATCCCGGCCCACAGCCACGGCCCGCAGTTCGGCATCGTGCTCGAAGGGGAGATGAGCCTGACCGTGGCAGGCGAGACGCACCGCTACCGCAAGGGGGACACCTACTTCGTGCCGGCAGGAGTGGAGCACGCGGCAATATTCCACACGCGGTTCTGCGCCATCGACTTCTTCGACGAGCCTGCGCGCTACCTGCCGAAAAAGTGACGGCATGAGGAGGCTCTGCGCATTGGCCGTGGCCGGCGTCCTGCTCGCGAGCGCGCCCGCAGGCGCGGACATCGCGGACAACGATCCGCAGCTCTGGGTGACGACCAAGCTCGCGGCGTCCATCAACCCCAAGGTCATGCTGCTCGCGGAGATGGAGCTCAGGGTGGGCAACGGCATGGCCGAGCTGTACCGCCAGCACACCGACCTCGGCCTGCGCTTCGAGGTCGTCAAGCTCCCGAAGCTCAGAGCCAGCGTGGACGTGGTCTACAGGCAGGCGTTCTGGCACGGCTACTTCTTCAACCTGCCGAGCTCTGCCTCCGACGTGGACCAGGCCTGGATGGCGGAGTACAGACCCGGCGCGGCGTTCACGCTGACAGTGCCGCTGGGACGGTTCACGCTGGCGGACACCGTGAGGCTGGACGTGAGGTTGTTCGAGAACGGCATGTCCGAGCAGATCCGCCTCCAGGAGACGCTGGTGGCGGCCCTGGACGTGGGCGTGAAGAGCGGGTACTCGTTCAGGTTCTTCGCCTCCGTGGGAATATGCGCCGTGCTGCACCCGGACGCGGACTACGACCGCACCCGGATCTACGTGGGTCTCATGTTCCCCATCGTGGGGCCGCTGGCCCTGAACGTCTACTACATGTGGCAACGCTTCCGCGTGGAGCCTGGCTGGTTCAGCTGGCACGCGGGCTTCACCGTGTACTCGCGCACGTACTGGGACTGGCACGTGATGGGGATGTCCTTGTCGGTCTTTCTCGGGATGCCCCAGGATCCGGCGGGCGGATCCACCTGAGACCTACTCGGGCAAAACCTCCGGCGGTATCTCGCCCTCCACCGGCTCCTTGAGGAGCAGCTCCTCGAGCGGCACCTCCACCACGAAGGTCTGGCCCGTCACGAGCGCCATCAGCCTCGTGGCCAGGTCCTTCTTGATCTTCATGGTGCAGTCGGCCTCCTTGATGGCGGGAAGCGCGAGCTCCAGGGTGCGGGGGTCGTCGATGAGGCCCAAGGCATCGATGGCCGGCTGTCGCAGCGTGACCTCGGTGGCCAGCGCCAGGACGAGCTTCTCGGTCGCCCTGACGTCGCCGAGCTTGCCGTAGGCGGCCACGGCCTCGGGCGAGATCGCCTCGGGGCACGCGAGGATGGGCTCCACCGCGGCCGTGTCTCCCAGATCTCCCAGCGCCGTGATGGCCTTGCGCCGCACGCCAGCGTCGTCGTGGGACAAGAGCCCGATGAGCGGCGCGACGGCGCGGGCGTCGTCGAGCTTGCCCAGCGACTCGATGACCTTCATCAGTGCGTCCGGGTCCTTGTCGGACAGAGCTTGGAGCAAGGGCTCGACGGCCTTCGAGTCGCCCAGGTTCCCGAGGATCCGTGCGGCCATCGCGCGCACGTGGGAGTCCGTGTCCGAAAGTGCCACGACGAGGGGCTCGAGCGCGCTCGCGTCCGCCAGTTGCTCGAGGGAGTCGATCGCCTTGATCCGGACTTCCAGCTCGGCGTCGGCGAGAGCCCCGCACAAGAGCCCCACCGCGCCATCGGCCGCCAGGTCGCGCACCGAGACCACGGCCGCGATGCGCACCTGCGGGTCGTCGTCCACGATGGCCTCGCCGAGCGCGGGCATGACCGAAGCGTCACCGATGCGGCCCATGACGACCACGGCCCTGCGCCTGACGGATGCGTCCTTCGACCCCATGGCCCCTGTCACGGAGGGCAGGGCGACCTTGCCGATGGACACCAGGGCGTCCGCTGCGTCGTCGGCGTCCTTCTCGTGCCCGAGCAGGCCGACGAGGATGCTCGCCGCCTCGGGCTTGCGGATCTCCGCGAGGATCCTGATGGCCACCTTGCGAGTGGGCGCGTCCGTCTCGGGCTTGCCGAGCCCCTCGCCGAGCACCGACACGGTGTTGTCGTCGCCGATCTTGACGAACAGGGAGCGGAACAGCTCCTCCTTCTCGATATTGTCGCCCGCGTGGAGGGCCAGGTTCTCGAACAGCACCTCGGCCACGAGCCTCTTTTTCGCGCTGCGCTTCTCGAGCTCGTCCTCGGCCTTCCTGACCTGTCCCACGTCCGGGCTGGACAGCTGGTGGACGAGGGTGTCCACCTTGGCCCTGGCCATGACCTTGCTCACGTAGAACCCCCCCACGGCCACCACGACCACGGCCGCGGCGGTGATGCCGATGGTGACTGGGGAGAGCTTCACGGGCTTTTTCGTCTCGGTGTCTTCGTGCTCGGACATGTTCCTCTGACCTCCGGTTTCCCGGGCGTAGCACGCACCGGCGGGCCGGGGCAAGAGCGCATGCGCACATCCGGCGTCAACGCGTGTTGACCCCCGGGAGCCAGATGGTATCATCACCACTCCACAAGGAGGGTCTGATGAACGCGAGAAAGATGATTCCCGTCGTGGCGGCAGCCGTCGTCACCCTCTACGCACCTCTCACGCTGGCGCAGGACCCGACAGCGCCCATACCAGCGCCTGCCCCGAGCCAGATCTCGTCCATCGCGACGGGCTTCATGACCGAGGGCCTGCTCTCGGCCACGGTGTTCACCACCGCGGACGGCATGAGCTTCTTCAACGCCGCTTCCGTCCCGGCGGCCGTGATCGGGTTCAGGATGCCGAAGCTGGCCATCGGCCTGGGGATCGGCTTTTACAGGGGCACGAGCATCGTCAAGGACGAGCCCTCGGACTCCAAGATACGGGACTCCTTCACGTCGATGATCTTCTCTCCCCGCGTCGAGATCTCCCTTTTCCAGAGCATCCGCGCTGCGGCCGAGGCCTACCTCGTGCTGTCCGTCGGCGTCGGCTTCAACGTGAGCAAGCAGAAGGCCGAGACCCCCATGGGCGAGTCGCAGGACACGGACTCGGGGGTGGCGCTGGGCACGCACATAGGCCTGGGTGGCCGCTGCTTCTTCGGCGGTGGGCCGTTCGCCCTGGGCATGGAGTTCGGTTACAGCGGCCTCTTTTTGAACCTGAAGGACAACGAGGACGAGGAGAGCTACTGGACGAACATCCACGGGGCGTACGGAGCTCTCGTGGGCACCTTCATCTTCGGCTGATCTTTTCTCGCCATCCTCGCCCGATCAGACCCCCATCGCCGTATCGAGGCGTTCGTGGACAAGGCGGCGGGATGCAGGAGTCGAGCTCGCTCGTGTCGGCGGATACGACCGGCGTCACACGGTTCGATATGCTTCACCGAGACCGTTTCAATGGAGTCGGGCTTCGCCCCGGTCATGACATTCCTGGCTTGCAGGCAAACAATAACATGATAAAATTGACCTCATGGCAAATATAAACAGGTATCAACCCCGGTCCGTGGCACCACGGATCGAGGAGGATCTCCGCGACAAGATGGTCTTCGTCTCCGGGCCCAGGCAGGTGGGCAAGACGACGCTGGCCAAGCGGATCCTCGAAACGCGGGGGGGGGTCTACCTTCTCTGGGACAACGCCGAGGATCGCCGCGACATCCGAAAATCCCGGTGGCCCGGCCAAGAGGCCCTGGTCGTGCTGGACGAGATCCACAAGTGGCGAGGCTGGAAGAGGTGGCTCAAGGGAGAGTACGACAAGCACGGGGACCGCATCGGGTTTCTCGTAACGGGCTCGGCTCGTCTCGACGTGTACCGCAAGGGGGGTGACTCGCTTCAAGGGCGCTACCACAGCCACCGACTCCATCCCCTGACGGTCGCGGAGATCGAGGGGCGAAGCGCGAGCCCCGCGCCCGGTAGCGAGATCGAGGTGGGACGGAGCGCCGGGGACGCGGTGCAGGCCCTCATGAAGCACAGCGGCTTTCCCGAGCCCCTGCTCGTCGGCTCGGAGAAGCAGAGCCGCAGGTGGCACAACGAGAGGCACGAGCGGTTCTTCCGAGAGGACGTGCGGGACCTCTCGAACGTACAGGATCTGTCCCGGCTGGAGGTCCTATCGGACATGCTCGGCGAGCGCGTCGGTGCACCCCTGTCCATCAACTCGCTCAGGGAGGACCTCGATGTGAGTCACAGGGCGGTGTCCCGCTGGCTGGAGGTGTTCGAGAGGCTCTACCACGTGTTCCGGGTACGACCCTACGCGAGACGGACATTCCGCGCGCTCACCAAGATGCCCAAGGTCTACATGTGGGACTCGTGCCAGGTCCCCGAGGAGCCGTACAGGTTCGAGAATCTGGTGGCCCTGCACCTGCTCAGGCTCTGTCACCACCTGCAGGACAGCGAGGGGCACAGTGCCCGCCTGCACTACATCCGCGACACGCAGGGGCGGGAGGTGGACTTCCTCATCGTCGTGGGAAACAAGCCCTGGTTCGCGGTGGAGGCGAAGCTCTCCGATGCGAAAGTCGATCGCTCGTTGCGCTACTTCAAGAATAAGCTCGGGATCCCCTGGGCGTACCAGGTGGTCCTGAACGCGAGGAAGGACTACATGGAAGACGGGGTGAGGGTCGTCCCGGCGGACAGGTTTTTGGGATCGCTCGTGTAAGGCGGCGGATGGAGTGTGGCCGATGGGCGCCCCGTGGCTGGTCAGCACGGGCCCTTCTTTGCCATCGTCCGTCACCCCATCCCCACTATCTGTTCTTCTCAATGGTCGGAGCGGCCGTCACGGTCGAGACGGGCGTGTTCGAGGCCGGAATCGGTGCACGGGCGAGGCTGCTGCCCGCTCCCCAAATGGATGGAAGGGCCTGCGCGGCGGTGATACGCTGACCGGGATGCCGAAGAGGGGACCATGAGAAACACGGCGTTGATGCTGAGCCTGGCCCTGGTGTCGTGCGGTGGTGGTGGAGGCGAGGACGACGCGGCAATGGACGAGACCGCGGACACGGCGGATACGGTCGCGGACACGGTCGCGGACACGGCGACCGACACGCCCGTCGAGGTGGAGTGCGCCACGGACGGCGACTGCGACGACGCGGACCCGTGCACGGCGGACCGTTGCGACCTCGGCTACGACGAGTGCGCGCACGATCCCGTTGACGCGGACGGCGACGGCTACCCGGCCTCGTCCGTATCCGGCACGGAGTGCACGGGCGGCACGGACTGCCTGGACGATCTCGCCACGGCCTATCCTGGAGCGCCCACCGTGGAGTGCTCGGAGCTGGACAACGACTGCAACGGCCACCCTGATCAGGACGACGACGGCGACGGACACGTGTCCTACCTGTGCGCAGCGGGGGACGACTGCGACGACGTGGACGCCCTGGTGATCGTGGGCGAGTGCGCCGGCGTGAACCACTGCTGCGACGGGTGCTGGCAGAGAAACGGGTGCTGGCTCGACCCGACCACGGATCTCGTGTGGGAGGACCCGCCGTTGGGAGGAAGGTACTCGCACTTGGACTCTGCGGTATCGTACTGCGCGGCGCTGTCTGTGGCGGGCCACGGAGCGGGCGAGTGGCGGCTGCCGACGATCTCGGAGCTCAGGACGCTCGTCCGAGGTTGCCCCGCGACCGAGGACGGCGGGCTGTGCGGTGTGACGGACGCGTGCCTGGACGAC
>JBFYZU010000378.1:0-3644 GCA_041309365.1 Myxococcota bacterium | reverse complement strand
TCGAGGAGTTCGCCGAGTTCGAGTGCGGAGGCGACGCCGGGTTCGTAGAAGCGAACCTGGCCCGCGGCCAGGGCTAGAACCTTTTCATCGATGCGGACGGACGACAGGGCCGCGACGAATGCCGCGACGAGCACCTCCTCGCGGACGTATGCGACCCTGCCCCGACGCTTGCACTCCTCGCAGTGGTGGTCGGAGCCACTGGTCATTCAGTGGTCGGAGGGATTCCGAACGGGCCACTCACCGAGGATCACGACATCCTTGCGATGCTTCCCGAGTTCCACCGCTACGAGATTGCCCGGGCAGCGCACCTTGTTTAGGCCGATGCACCGGACGCCGTGGATCTCGGCATCGATTCGCGCGTGATGGTGACCGAAGAAGCAGATCCTGGGATGCACTCGACGGATGAGATCGTCGAGCCCCTCGGTATCGCTCGTCCATCCGGCACCGCGGCGATGGCGCTCGAAGGTGACTCCTGCGGGGGCGTCGTGCACGAGGAGCACGTCCACCGGGCCGCCTGCGATGAGGGCGTCGATCTCGTCACGGGTGTAGTGGCGCTTACCGTACGATCGGAGATCACGCGATCTCCTATGGTAGTCGGAGGGTCCAAAGCAGCCGCCCATTACACCCACGGAGTAGGTGGCGGCATCGTCGCGGATATCGAAGCGGGTTCCGTTGCGCACGTAGAACAGGCCGGGAAGGATCTCGGAGTCGGTGCGCTCGTCCAGCCAAACGAAGTCCTCGTGGTTGCCCTTGACGAACAGTGTCTCAATTGGGGCGGCGCGCCGCTCGGCCCACCAACGGGGGAAGTCGCCGGCCCCGTCATGGCGTTTCGTGGCGCCATCGATGCGGGCAGGATCGGGCCATATCCCGACATCGCCTACGTGAAGCACCCGGGAGAAGCGAACGCGCAAGGATTCCTGGAAGGCCAGCAGGTCCTGATAGAGCCGGTCGATTGCTCCATGGCAATCGCCTGCGGCGCAAACGATCATCGCTTCTGCAGTTCGGGGTGAAGGCGAGCGCATTGAGATGCCGCGAGCGGATGGTCAGAGCGGCAGATAGAAAGGACAACCATGGTCATGCTTTGCTCTTGCCCCTGATCAATAGCGTTCGCCCCTTGCCGGTAAGCCGGTACTTCTGGCTCTTGCTCCTGGGCCTTTCCGGAATGGTCATGGCCAGGAAGCCATCGGCCAGGAGGCGACCGAGAGCCTTCTTGAAGTTCCCTGTGCGGGTACTCTATCGTCTCTGTCACTCCCCCGCCCGTTCAAGGAAGCGCTCGCCCTCTGGCGTCGTGACGTATCGCTGCTGAGAACTCCGCGGCTTGTCTGGAATGGTCATTGCCAGGAGGCCGGCCGCGAGCAGCGGCTCCAGATGCGCCTTCCTGAAATGCTCACGGTTCCTGAGGCCTATGGCCTCCTGGAGTTCATCCCGGGTCCGCGGCTTCCTTGCAGCCTTGAGTAGCCCTACGGCTTGCGTGGTGACTTGCACGGTGACTTGCGTGGTCACATGCGTGGTGACTTGCGTGGTCGTCTTCACCTCGGTCGTCGCCGTGCCGGTCTGCGTTTTCGCCTCCAGCCCCGGCAGCTCGAAGCCGATCGGCGTGGCCTCTGCCGCCGGCCGTTCTCCCGGCAGAAAGTAGAAGGTCCGCTTGTGGGCGCCGCTGGAACCCAGCATGCCCCGCTGCACCAGCGACGAAAGGGCCACCGTCACGTCCCTGGGATGCGTGTCGGTCATCGTCCGCAGCCGGGCATGGGTCACCGAGCGCTCGACGGCCGCGGTCACGAGGGCCAGCTTCTGGACCTCGGAGGCCTTGTCGAAGGCGGCGCCGAACCGCTGCTCCAGGGCCTGCACGACCTCGGCCGGCAGCAGGCTCGCCATGCGCAGGGTGAAGATGGTCTGCTCGTAGGGCGCTACATGCTCGACCATCTCGGGCGAGCGCCAGTGCTGGATTCGCCAGGCCGACTGGATCTTCGGGATGCCCGAGCCGGCCTGCTCGCCGAGGCCCACGTACCGGAACATGTCCTGGAGGTGGCGGTTGCGGCAGTCGCTCACGCCGCCGCTCATGGCGGCCTCGACGGGCATGCGCATGGCGCCGGGGTTGCGGAACGCGAAGAGGTCGGAACGCTTCACGACGAGCAACGACACCCGGCCGGTGTAGTCCGCGTGGATGAGCGTGTTCACGAGCGCCTCGCGCAGGGCCTCGTGCACGGGCGTCTCGTCTATGCGCGTGTCGCCCCTGAGCTGGAACGGCACGCGCAGGTCGCGGAAGAGCCGCAGGATCGCGAGCTGGTAGAAGTCGAAGAGGTTCCCCGACCAGGCGCCGTCCGTGGTCAACCGATCGACCCACCTGATGTCCGCACGGGCGTCGGCGCGCTCCTGGAAGTCGAGCATGTAGTTGGGGAAGGCCTCCTTGATCCGGACGAGCTTGCCGAACATGAGCAGACCCGCCGAGGTGGGGCCCTCGAAGCCCGTATTGATATCACGTCCGAAGGCGCCGATCGAGCGAAGGAACTCCTTGTCATCGAGGCCGCTCCAGGGATGGTCGGGGCTGCGGTTCCGGTAGTGCTGGCGGTACTTGGCGACAGTCGTCGCGTCCAGGTCGCCGAGGTCGAAGCCGCGCAGGACGCGCGCGTCACGCGTGTCCTCGACCTGCTCGGCGAGCATCCGCCGCACGACCTCCTCGGGACAGCGGTAGTCGCCCTCGTTGTTGCGGCGGAACGAGCCGGTGAGCGGGTTCTGGCCTACGTGGATGGGCCTCTGCCTGCGCGTGGCTCGCGGCACCGTGACACGGACGATGGACTTGCCGTCCACGACCAGCGTTTCGACGTCCTGCTCGCATAGGAGGTTCGTGTTCACTCGCTGCCGGTTGTTGAGCCCGTCCCAGAGCGCACGGGCCACCCTGGCCGGCTCGGCGATCCCGTTGACCGTGAGGTGGCCGTCGGGAGCCTCTTCGACGCCGAGTAGCAAAATGCCACCGTCGGTGTTGGCGAAGGCCGAGTAGGTCTCGAAGAACGACGATGGCAGCTCGCCGCGCCCGTCCCGCCCAGAGGCGAGCTTCGCCTCGAGG
Source organism: Myxococcota bacterium (assembly GCA_041309365.1). Classification (GTDB taxonomy): domain Bacteria; phylum Myxococcota_A; class Polyangia; order DRWM01; family DRWM01; genus JAFDER01. Next base: position 580 of record JBFYZU010000378.1, on the reverse strand, counting down.
TCGTACCCCTCGACGAGTTGCTCAAGATCCATGGTGGACGTGGAGTTCGTGACGGTCATGCCGTTTTTCACTGTATATCGCGGCAGGGACTTCGATGTCGAACCTAGATTCCAAACTGCTTCCGGATCAAGCCAGGAAGGTCATCCGAAATCGGGCTGCTGTTATCTGGCATCGCCCGTGATCTCTGCGAAAACCCAAGTCTTGACAAGGGGTTGGCGCGCAGAGATCATTCAGCAGATCCCAGAGATCAAGTTTGTTTAGAGGGGAGAACGGGGAGCCCACACGGATAAGTGTGCGTCCGCGGCGCCTCTACTCTATCCGGCCTCGCGAGATTGCGCCGCGATTTCGTCGGGTTGACCCGGCTCGATGCTGATCACGCCGTCCTTCCATGACGAGTTCGAGTGCAGAGCCTCGACGAACCGCCTGCGGCGGACTGGATCATCGGTCTTGCGAAAGATATCGAGGAGTTCGCCGAGTTCGAGTGCGGAGGCGACGCCGGGTTCGTAGAAGCGAACCTGGCCCGCGGCCAGGGCTAGAACCTTTTCATCGATGCGGACGGACGACAGGGCCGCGACGAATG
>JBFYZU010000377.1:0-3527 GCA_041309365.1 Myxococcota bacterium | reverse complement strand
TGACCTCCGACGCCCGGATGGAGCGCATGTTCGAGATCCTTCCCACCATCGCGAGGAGCGACAGCACGGTGCTCGTCGTGGGCGAGAGCGGGACGGGCAAGAGCCTCGTCGCCCGTTCGATCCACACACTGAGCAAGCGCTCGGGCGGCCCCATGGTGACCGTCAATTCGAGCGCCCTCCCGGAGAACCTGCTCGAGTCGGAGATGTTCGGCTTCGTCGAGGGCGCCTTCACCGGGGCGACGCACGACCGCGAGGGCCGCATCGCCAGCGCACAGGGTGGCACCCTGTTTCTCGACGAGATCGGAGACATGCCCCTCGGCCTGCAGGCCAAGGTGCTGCGCGTCCTGCAGGAACGCCAGTACGAGAAGCTCGGCGAGAACGTCGTGAGGGAGGCGGACATCCGGATCGTGGCCGCCACGAACCAGGACCTGCTCGGAATGGTGGGTACGGGCAGGTTCAGGGGGGATCTCTACTACAGGCTCAACGTGATGCGGCTCGAGATCCCCCCGCTTCGGGAAAGGCCTTCGGACGTGCCCCTGCTCGCGAAGCACTTCCTCACGCGCTTCTCCATGCTCAGGGCGAAGCGTGTGGACGGGTTCGCCCCGGACGCCATGGCCTTGCTCTCGTGCTACGACTATCCCGGCAACGCCCGTGAGCTCGAGAACGTGGTGGAGCACGCTCACGTCCTGTGCACCGGGAGCACGATCGAGGTGGAGCACATGCCCGACTGGCTCACGCGAGGGCAGCGGTCGCGACTCGTCGCCTTGCGTCCGTCGCTGGCCGTGGTCGAGGCGGATAGCATCCGTGCCGCGCTCGAGCGCAACGGCTGGCACCGCTCGCGCGCCGCCGCCGATCTCGGCATGCACAGGACCACCCTCGCGAGGAAGATCGCGAGGCTGGGTCTCGTGCTCCCCGGCGAGGACGGTCGCTCGACGAGGTCCTGACTCTTTTTTGCTCGATCCACGGTCGAGCGTGGTCGGCCGCTCGGCGGGTGCACAGGGGACGTAAGAGGATCCGGACTTGCATTCGCCGGGCGATGACGGGATCATGCGGCATCCGGGAGGTACCCATGCGCAAGGTGGCCCTGTTCGCCTTCAACGGCGAGCCCATGTGCTTCGTGCACGTCCTCATGAACGCCCTCGACATGAAACAGAAGGGCTGGGACGTGCGGGTCGTCATCGAGGGATCCGCGACCGGGCTCATCAGGAGCCTGGAAGAGGACCCCGATGGTCCGTTCACCCCCCTGTACCGGAAGGTCCGCGACGCGGGCCTCGTGGATTGCGCCTGCAAGGTCTGCTCCTCCAAGATGGGGTCGCTGGAGAGCGCCAGGGCCCAGGGCCTGAACCTGTGCGCGGAGATGAACGGGCACCCTTCCATCGCCCGCTACATGGAGCAGGGATTCGAGGTGCTGACGTTCTGAGCGCCGTGCCCGCAGATCCGTGCGAACGTGCGTACTGGATCGGCCGTGGCAGGACTCCAGGCGACCGTTGCAATGTTGCTGTAATTCACTTGACCGGTCGCTATCGCCTTACTATATGCAAGTGTTGAGGATTATCAGATCGAGGAGTGAGACCAATGTACGGAAGTCGTGACGTTCTTCTCGCGTGCCTGGCGCTCCTCGCTGTCGGGTGCAACGATGGCCCGTCCGGCGATCCCGTGGACACGTCCGTCGACGACGGGCTCGCAGCCGACGCCGTGAACGACACGCTCCTTGAGGACACGGCCGTCGTGCCGGACACGCCCGACGATCCCGTGGAGGAGGATCCCACCGGGGAGGAGCCCGCAGGCTACCTGTGCGATCCGCCCGCCGCAGCGGGGTCTCTCTACGAGCTCGAGGCCCGCTGCCTGACACGGCACGAGACCGTGTCCATGTGCGAGTTTCGCGGCGACGTCCTTCTCATCGCGAACGTGGCCGCGCTGTGCGGGTACACCCCACAGATGGGCGATCTCGCGGCTCTCGAGACCGACTACGGCGACCAGGGCTTCGAGGTCCTCGGCTTCTACTGCGACCAGTTCATGCACCAGGCAGGGGACGAGGACCAGCGCGCCGCCTGCGAGGAGTACTACGGTGTGAACTTCCTCCTGTTCGACATCATCAACGTGAACCCGCCGGACGAGCATCCCGTGTTCACGTGGATCAAGTCCCAGCCGGGAGGCTCGGGCGCCGTGCTGTGGAACTTCGAGAAGTTTCTCGTGAGCCGCGACGGAGAGCTTCTGGGACGCTGGCCGACGGCCACGAGCCCCACCTCCACCGAGATCAGGACAGCCATAGAGGCCGCCCTTCTGGAGTGACAGGCTCGCCCTGGTCGGTTCCTACTTGCCGCACGGCGAGTGATCGCAGCGGGTCTTCTGGCCGCAGCACGGGGTCTCGCGGTCGCAGTGGCTCCTCGAGCCGCCCTGCCCCTTCATGATGAACCCCGTTCCGCCGGAGACGAGCCTGCGGACCCGGCCCCCGCACTCCGGGCAGTTCTCGAGCGGTGGATCGGTCATCGACTGCTGGACCTCGAACTCCCCGCATACCTCGCACATGTAATCGTAGGTGGGCATGGATCCCATCTTCCACCACGACACGGACCAGCGCAAGCTTCGGCTGCGGCCCATCGCGCGAAGTGACGCTCTTCTCGACCATTTCACCCCCTGTGCGTCATCTTCTCTCGTTGACCCATTGTGACCTGCACGTTTTCGAGGCAAAATGATCAGGGGTTCGCCCTGGATCGAACCGGCTACGAACCGTCAGGCGCGACGATCACGAAAGTGAGGTGTGACATCTTCACTTCATCCACAGACCGGCTCGCCGTGACCGTTGCGGCGATCATCGCCGCCTCGTGCGGCTTCGATATCGAAGGCACGGCGCCTATCGACGGTTTCGACGTCGGTGACGTTCCCGCATCCGACGTGGACCTCGACCTGCCGTGGGACTCGTACGACGGGGATCTCTTCACGGACGAAGAGGCCGTGACCTGTCTGGACGAAGAGACCCTCTGCGACGGGATCTGCGTGGACACCGAGCAGGATCCCATGAACTGCGGGGAGTGCGGCCTGGAATGCGAGGAGGGCGAGATCTGCTCGTACGGGGAGTGCATCCCGGACTGCGAGCTCCCGGAGCTCCCCTGCGGGGACGCCTGCGTCGACCTCGGCTCCGACCCGCACAACTGCGGCGATTGCGGGGTGGATTGCAGCGTCGGTCACGCGACGGGGGAATGCCATGAACATGTCTGCGTGGTGGTCGAGTGCGATGCAGGGTGGCACGACATCGACGGCGATCCCTACAACGGGTGCGAGTACGAGTGCACGCCGACAGCCGGTGCCGAGAGCCCCGACGACGGCACCTGCGATGACGGGCTGGACAACGACTGCGACGGGCGCACCGACGACACGGACGGCGACTGCAGCGACTGCATACCTGAGTACTGCAACGACCTCGACGACGACTGCGACACGCTCATCGACGAGGACTTCGACCTGCGCACCGACCCCGTCAACTGCGGCGTGTGTGGCAGCGTGTGCGGCTACGGGCCCCACGCCAC
>JBFYZU010000376.1:0-10828 GCA_041309365.1 Myxococcota bacterium | reverse complement strand
CTCTCCCCCACTCCCGCATCCTCATCCACCAGCCCATGGGCGGCGTGGAGGGGCAGGCAACGGAGATCGAGATCGTTGCCAGGGAGATCCTCCTCTTGAGAGAGAGGCTCAACGACATCCTGAGCAAGCACACGGGCCAGCCCATCGACAAGATCAAGCACGACACCGAGCGCGACTACTACATGTCCAGCGAGCAGGCCCTCAAGTACGGGCTCATCGACGAGGTCCTGGTGAAGCGCTCCTGACCCTGCCGCCTTGCGGATCGCCGTGACGGGCGCTATCTTTTGGAGAAGGGTCACACCACTGGGCTATAATCCGGTGACGGAGAGCGGAAGGAAGGTGGCGGGGTCGGGGTTCTCCACGAGAGAAAGGACGTCACCTTGCCAAAGCGCACGACCAATGGACGGGCGGTGCTGACCTGCAGCTTCTGCGGAAAGACCCAGAGCGACGTGGCCAAGCTGATAGCTGGCCCCGGAGTGTACATCTGCAACGAGTGCGTCGCCCTGTGCAACGACATCATCGCCGAGGAGATCGACCGCGAGGAGCCGAAAAGCTCCTCCACGCCCCTGCCCAAGCCGTCCGACATCAAGAAGACCCTTGACGAGTACGTCATAGGTCAGGATCTGGCGAAGAAGGTCCTCTCGGTGGCCGTGTACAACCACTACAAGCGGATCGACTATCGCGGGACGAAGGACGACGTGGAGATCGCGAAGTCCAACATACTGCTTATCGGTCCAACAGGATGTGGCAAGACATTGCTTGCACAGACGCTGGCACGAATCCTCGACGTCCCGTTCGCCCTGGCGGACGCCACGACCCTCACCGAGGCCGGATACGTCGGCGAGGACGTCGAGAACATCATCGTGCAGCTCTTGCAGAACGCGGATTACGACGTGGAGCGCACGCAGAAAGGCATCGTCTACATAGACGAGATCGACAAGATCAGCCGCAAGAGCGAGAATCCTTCCATCACGCGCGACGTGTCCGGCGAGGGTGTCCAGCAGGCCCTCCTCAAGATCATCGAGGGAACCACGGCCAACGTCCCGCCCAAAGGTGGGCGCAAGCACCCGCAGCAGGATTTCATCCGTGTGGACACGAGCAACATCCTGTTCATCTGCGGCGGCGCCTTCATGGGCCTGGAGAGCATCATCGAGAACCGCATCGGCATCAAGAACATGGGGTTCGGTGCCGAGGTCAAGAGCCGGGACAAGAAGAAGCTGGGCGAGCTCCTCCACGAGGTCCAGCCCGAGGATCTCATCAAGTTCGGTCTCATCCCCGAGTTCATTGGCCGGCTCCCCGTGATGGCCCCCATCCACGAGCTGGACGAGGAGGCTCTCGTTCGGATCCTCGTGGAACCTCGCAACTCGCTCGTCCGCCAGTACACGAAGCTCCTCGAGATGGACGGTGTGGAGCTGACCTTCACCGACGATGCCATCCGTCGTATCGCCAAGCTGGCCCTGAAGAGGGAAGGCGGTGCACGTGGACTGAGGGCCATCATGGAGTCCGCCATGCTGGACATCATGTACGACGTCCCGAGCGTCGATCGCTCCAGGGAGATCGTGATCGACGCGGACGTGGTCGAGAAGAACAAGCCGCCCATCATCGTGTACAAGAAGGAGAAGGCCTCCTGAGGCCAATGGCCCGGCCTCGCGAGGGGTCGAACCGGATGGATGCAAGCCCGTCCGAGGTGACGTGATGTCGCACAAGCCTGGAGGTCCGGAGCTCCCCAGCCGCCTGACCTTGCCCCTCCTGCCGCTCAGGGACATCGTGGTGTTCCCTTCCCAGGTCATCACGCTGTTCGTGGGACGCGAGAGGTCGATGGTTGCGGTGGAGGAGGCCCTGGCCTCTGGCAAGCTCATCTTCCTCGCGGCGCAGAAGAGCTCCGCCGTGAACGAGCCGGACGAGGACGACATGCACCGCGTGGGCACGGTGGCCACGCTGGTCCAGGTTCTCCGCTACCCCAACGAGACCATCCGGCTCAAGGTACAGGGCGTGACCAGGGCAAGGGTCGCCAAGTTCGTGACCCAGAAGGGCTGCATGGTGGCGCGCGTGGACGTCATCGAGGACGGACCTCACGACCCCGTGAAGGCGGAGGCGCTGGCACGAACGGTGAGGACGAGCTTCGAGGAGTACGCCCGGCTGAACAAGAAGATCGACCAGGGCCAGATCGCGGCTCTGGCCTCGGTGGAAGATCCCGGAACGCTCTCCGACACGGTGGCCGGGCACCTCGGATCGGTGAAGCTCTCGGACAGGCAGGACCTGCTCGAGCTCACCGAACCGATGGCCAGGCTCGATGTCGTGCTCAAGCTGCTCTCCTCCGAGATAGAGATCCTGCAGATCCAGAGACGCCTGCGCAGCAAGATCAGAAAGCAGATGGACCGGGATCAGAAGGAGTACTACCTCAACGTCCAGAAGCAGATGATCAACAAGGAGCTCGGTGAGGGGGACGAGTTCCAGGGCGAGATCAAGGAGATCGAGGAGCGTCTCGAGACAAGGTCCTTGTCGGACGAGGCCCGGGGCAAGTGCGAGAGGGAGTTGCGCAAGCTCAAGCTCATGAGCCCCATGAGCGCAGAATCCGCGGTGATACGCAACTGGCTGGACTGGATTCTGGCCGTGCCGTGGAGCGAACGCACGCACGAGAAGGTGCCCCTTGTCAGGGCCGCCGAGATCCTCGACGAGGACCACTTCGGCCTGCGCAAGGTCAAGGACAGGATCCTCGAGTACATCGCCGTGGCACAGATGTCGGGCGAGAACAGGGGACCCATCCTGTGCCTGGTGGGTCCTCCGGGCGTGGGCAAGACATCCATGGGCCGCAGCATCGCACGCGCATGCGGGCGCACCTTCACACGGGTGAGCCTGGGCGGAGTGCGCGACGAGGCGGAGATCCGGGGGCACAGGCGCACCTACATCGGCGCCTTCCCTGGCAAGATCATCTACGGAATGAAACGAGCAGGGGTGTCCGATCCGGTCTTTTTGCTCGACGAGGTCGACAAGATGACCGTCGACTTCAGGGGCGATCCCGCGGCCGCGCTCCTCGAGGTGCTCGACCCCGAGCAGAACCAGGCCTTCGTGGACCATTTCCTCGACGTGGACTTCGATCTGAGCCAGGTGATGTTCATCACCACGGCGAACTCCATGGATGGCATTCCCATACCGTTACTGGACAGGATGGAGCTCATCGAGCTACCGGGCTACACGGACGACGAGAAGATGCAGATCGGCATTCGCTTCCTCGTGCCGAAGCAGATCCGGCAGAACGGCCTTGGTGACAGGCCCCTGACGGTGACCCAGGACGCCGTGCGCATCATCCTGGAACGCTACACGCGGGAGCCGGGCGTGCGCAACCTCGAGCGCGAGATCGCCAGCGTGATGCGCAAGATCGTCCGCCGGATCCTCGAGCAGGAACGGGAAGAGACGAGCCCCGAGATACGCATCGACGGCAACCTGGTCGTGGAGCTTCTGGGAGTTCCGCGTTTTTACCGTTCGAGACCGGAACGTCAGGACCACGTGGGGCTCGCCTGGGGTCTGGCGGTGACCCGTCACGGGGGGGAGATCCTCTCCGTGGAGGTGGCCGTCGTGCCGGGCAAGGGCAACCTGCTCCTCACCGGCAAGCTGGGAGACGTCATGCAGGAGTCCGCACAGGCCGCGCTGAGCTACGTGCGCGGGCGGGTGGACAAGCTGGGCATCGACCCGTCCTTCCACACCTCGTACGACGTGCACATCCACATGCCCGAGGGTGCAGTTCCCAAGGACGGACCTAGCGCTGGCATCACCATGTGCGCCTGCCTGGTCTCCTCTCTCACTGGCTGTGCCATACGTCACGACGTGGCCATGACCGGGGAGATCACCCTGAGAGGACGCATCCTTCCCATCGGAGGCGTCAAGGACAAGGTGCTCGCGGCCGCGAGGGAGCACATCGGCACGGTGGTTTTGCCACGCGAGAACCGCAAGGACCTCAAGGAGATCCCCCGAAACGTCCTGGAGGGAATGCGGATCGTGATCGTGGATCACATGGACGAGGTGCTTCGCGAGGTGCTCGTGAGCGATCGCATCGAGCAGCTCTTCCCCACCCGGGGCACCGTGCTGGAGTACGCGGCCGACGACCCGGAGCCGGCGCCAGACGAGGACGAGACCGCCGGGGACGAGATCGGCTGGGAGGCTGGTCGTCGCTAGGCGATGTCTGCCGCTTCAGAGCATCCCCTCGTCACGGAACGAGTACCATCCGCCCGAAGCCACGATCACGTGATCGATGACCCGTACTCCCAGCATCCGCCCGGCCTCCGCCATCCTCATGGTCAGCAGGCGATCGTGCTCGCTCGGAGACGGATCGCCCGAAGGGTGGTTGTGCGCGAGGATGCAGGTGGCCGCCCTTCCACGGACCAGCGGACGGAACACGTCACGCGGGACCACCGTGCACTCCTCCATGGCCCCCTGGGCGATCCGGTGCTCCTGGACGAGCCTGGCCCTCACGTCCAGGGCCAGGGCCACGAAAATCTCCCTGTCCAGGGGGGCGAGACCTGGCGCCAGCAGCGTGTGCACGTCCGCGCTGGATCGCAAAGGCTGCCCCGTGTCGATCCTCCGGGATGCCACGCGTCTGCCCAGTTCCACGGAGGCGAGAACGCGCAACGCCCTTGCCCTGCCCACGTTCGGCAGCGTCGCCAGCTCGCGCACGGAGGAGCCCACGAGCCCCCTGAGGCCCCCGCATCGCGCGAGCACGGCCCGTCCCAGCCCCGGGCCGGCGCTGGTCGCGAGCACGAGGTCCAGAAGATCCGCGTCCGTGGCGCGGCTCAGGAGCACAAAGCGGCCTCCGTGCCCGAGATAGGCGAGATCCGGCTCATCAGTGCGAGAAGTCGACATGGGATCGTGAGATTGCACGACCCGTGCCAGATGGGCAGGCACGTGTATTCGGACACTTGCGCCGCCCGGTCCCATCGCCGCCAACGGCCGCCCGGCGAATGGCCGGCCCTGGCTTGCTCGTGCGCGAACCCACGTCTATTATCCCTGACGAGGGAGAGGAAGGGCAGCCCAGCTCCGGGAGGCTCGGAAGCCATACCCCGCGACCGCCCACCGGAGACGGGAAGGAGAGCACAACCCATGAAACCTTCACTCGCTCCTCTGGTGATCCTCGCCATCGCGTGGCTGGCGCCTTCGAACGCGAACGCAACCGGGGCCACCGCCGTCCTCGCTCCTCCTCACGGAGACGGGCTGGACACGGTCACCCTGGAGATCATCGAATCGACGCTGCTCGCCAAGCTCGAGGAGAGCGGATGGACCCCGGTGGACCCTTCCAAGGTCCGAGGGCAGATAGACATGACCTGCGGTAGTGCGGGATGCAACGAGAGCTCCCAGATCGTCCAGATCGGCCAGGCCCTCGGTGCACAGATCGTGATCACCGTGGAGATAGCCAAGAAGGACGACGAGATCACGGTGCGCGTGTTCTCGGTCATGGTGGACACCGGTGCCACGGAACAGGCCGCCGCCAGCACGACAGCATCGGGGGTGCTGGCCAAGGTCGTGGGGTTGATGAAGGTCGTGGTGCCCGATCCTTTTTCTCAGCCTGCCGGACCCGAGGTGCAACCCCTTGCGCCCCCTGCGGCTCCAGAGCCCTCCCTGGCCCTGCCTGCGCCACCCTCGGCCCCCACGCCCGAACCGGCCCAGCCAGGTCCGGAGCCGGCCGGGCCAGCACCTATCGTTCCGGGAGCGGAGCTTCCCGATGCCCTTGACCAGCCGACCGGTGAAAGCAAGGACGGTGAGCCCAACGAGGACGACCAGCCAGCCGCGCCCAGGGATCAGAGCGGACGCGTCGACATCGCCATCTCTTCCACCATCTACGCCATGCTCATGACCTTCACCATCATGTACGCGGTGGACGAGGACATCGACTGGTACTGGTACCCGCCGGCCATGCTGCTCTCCGGCGGCGTCGCCCTGACGGCGAGCCTTCTCATCACGTGGAAGCTGCGCGTCACGAGCGGGGACGCGGCCATGTTCGATGCGTGTCTCGGATGGGGAACGGGAAACGGCACGCTGATCCCGCTCGCCATGGGCAAGCTGGACGCCAGGCCCATCCTCGTCGGGACGGTCATCGGTGGAGGCATCGGGCTCGCGGGCGGGATCCTGGCTGCGTCCCTGTTCGATCCAACGCCCGGCGACGCCGCCCTGGCGAGCGCGTCCGCCAGCTGGGGCAGCGCGTTCGCCGCCATGATCACTGGCATGGTGCAACCCACGAGCTTCGAGCCCTACATCATTGCCTCCCTGGTGGGCATGGACGTGGCGCTGGCCGCAGGCATCGTGGCGTCTATCTTCGTGGACGTGGAGCCTCGCACCATCGGACTCGCCACGCTGGGCGGAACGCTGGGAGGCCTGCTCGGCGCCACAGTGGGTCTGCCGTTCGTCATCAAGGACAACGGACCGAGCACGAACGACCTGAGAGGGTACGTGGGCATGATCTTCGGCTTCTCGGCCCTGGGGCTGACGCTGGGCATCGTGATCCCGGCGGCACTGGACAGGAAGAAGAAGAACAAGATGTCCAGCATGCCCTTTCTCGTCGCGCACGACGAGTCGGGATGGGGCATGGGCGTACCGGGCCTCATGCTCGTCCCTCCCGTCGAAGGGCTGGGCACCACGTACCCGGGCGCCCAGATAGGGCTGGCAGGGGGCGTGTTCTGAACGGGAGCCACCAGGGGAGCCATCCATGAGTGACAGGCGCGATGAGGACCCGAAGAGCAGGCCGTCATGGAGGGATCTCGACAGGAAGAAGGACAGGAGCGCACACGTGGACGGGTCCACGACGAGGCGCAACCTTGACGAGCGCAAGGTCACGACAGGCTACCATCGGTACAAGGACGAGCTCGACGGCCTGTTCTCCACGGGCCAGAAGGCGGGCATGGTCAAAAAGGTCCTCTCGAGATCGCCCGTGAAGGACAAGGTCGAGGCGTCAGGGAGCGAGGGGAAGACGAGAGAGGCGCCCGAGAGACAGCGCATGCTGCGCGCCGTGCGCGCTGCCACTTCCGGGCGGGAGGTCACCAGGGTCCTTGACGACTTTCTCGGGCAGTGGGAGATGCCCGAAGACATCGAGATCCTGACCCAGGCCCTCGAGCACGAGGACGAGACCGTGCAGGCCAATGCCCTGCGTATGATCTCATCCTGGCTCGACGGCCACATCCCCAGGCAAAAGAGCCTGCTCACGAGCCGGGTGCGCAAGCTGGCGTCGCGCTCGGACGATGAGGAAGTGAGAAGGTTGGCCAGGGAAGTGAACAGGAAGATGTGAACGGGCCCGCGGGTCGCTAGGCACCACCGCCGACGGCCTCCCAGAGCTCGTTCATGTCGTCCTGGATCTGCTTCTGGCTGAGGAAGAGGATGAAAGTCCAGATGGCCCACTTCTTGGACTTGTCCTCGGCTGGCAGCCCGACGCTCTGGCGAGCCTGCATCATCCATCCTCCCATCTTGTAGGCGAAGAACAGCTGGCCCCAGGGAGGGAAGAAGAACTGGATGGCCACAGGGATGATGGGGTTGATCTCGGTGTTGCCCGTGAAGGCCTTCATCTCGCTGGCCGACTTCCACAGCCAGAACCAGGTCGTCAGGCCGCAGGTGACGAGACCGAGCAACCACCAGACCGTGCTGTTGCGGACCTGGCCGGCAGGGCCGGCTCCACCCTGGGCGGCTGCTCCTGCGGGCGCGGGTTTCGATCCGAACATGTCGCCGGCGCCAATCGAGCCGAAGCCCTTCTCGAGCTCCTTGGCGGCCTGGTTCGCGGCCTGTCCCACCTGACCTGCAGCCTGACCTACTGTCTGCTCCGCAGCCGCAGCGCTATGGGTGAACGGCTGCGGAATGGGCCCGCTGGGCGGCGATGGTTGGGGAGCAGGTGCAGGCATCGGAGCAGCGGCTGCCGGTGCCACAGGGCCGCCCGGGCCCGTGTAGGCCATCATGGTCGGCGCATACCCGTCCTTCGATAGCGGCTGGTCCGTAATGCCCTGCATGGGCGCCATGGGCTGCGGCGTAGGGGCAACGGGGTACGGCGCTGGCGCCATGGGCTGCGGCGTGGGCGCCATGGGCTGCGGCGTAGGGGCAACGGGGTACGGCGCTGGCGCCATGGGCTGCGGCGTAGGGGCAACGGGGTACGGCGCTGGAGAAGGAACCGGTGCCGCGGGTCTGGCGGATGGAGCCGCCACGGGGCCTGGCGTGGGCCCGCCTATCTTCTTGCCGGGTGCCATGGCCGGCATGCCCAGGATGGTCTTGAGCGGAGGCTTCTTGGCGCCACCTCCGGGTGGCGCTCCTGGTCCGCCTCCTCCGGGGCTCCCCGCAGCCTCGAACTTGGGAGGAGGATAGGATGACCGCCGCGCCGACATGGGGGCGCCGGACCCTCCTGGTGCCACCATCCCCGGGCCCTGGGAGGCCCTGGACTGCTGCATGCCGCCGGACCGAATCTGTGACTCGGAACCGGGTAGCCCGAAGATCGTCTTGTCCTTTTCTCCAGGATTTCCGTCGGTCATTTTTCCTCACCGTTCCTTCTAGTTGCAGTACCCGCCACCGGGTAAATATTTCTCGTCTTCGGGAGGGATGAGCCCCAGGCCAATGGCCTTCTCGCAGGCGATATCCACGTTCGTGCAGCCATCCGTGGTCTCGAGGATCTTGAACTCCACGCGCCGGTTCTTCTCCCAGGCCTTCTCGTTGTGGCCCTTGTCTACGGGGCACTCCTCGCCGTAGCCCGCTGCAGAAAGCCTCTGCTCCTCGACCCCCTTGTCCACCAGGTACTTCACGACCGAGAGGGCGCGCTCGTGGGTCAGCTGGATGTTGTACTCGTTGCTGCTGCGCTCGTCGGCGTGCCCGGCCACCTGGACCCGGACGATCTGCGGGTTTCCGACGACCGTAGCGGCCACTGCGTCGAGGATGTCGAAGCTCTCCGGCTTGATCTCCGCGCTATCCGTTTCGAAATAGACCTTTTCCATGATCACGATCTCGGAGCCCTTGATCTCGACCTTGCCCTTGTCCGGGCAGCCGTCCTGGTCCTCGAACCCGTTGTAGGTCTCCGGGTCGTTGGGGCAATCGTCGTCCACGTCCAGGATACGGTCCGCGTCGTTGTCAGGATCGGGACATCCGTTGATGTCCTCGAATCCGTCGGGATCCTCGGGCTCGTTGGGGCAGAGGTCGTCAACGTCCAGGATGGTGTCCTGGTCGTTGTCCGGATCGGGGCAACCCTCCTTGTCCTCGAACTGGTCGAGGTCCTCGGGATCGTCCGGGCAGGAGTCCACGTCGTCCAGGATTCCATCGCCGTCACGGTCACCCTCGGCACCTTCCGGGCAGCCGTCCTCGTCGTTGTCGCCGTCGCGATCCTCCGGGACGTTGGGGCAGTCGTCGTCCACATCCAGGATACCGTCGCGGTCGTTGTCGGGATCGGGGCACCCGTCCAGGTCTTCGAAGTTGTCCCTGTCCTCGGGATCGTCCGGGCACTGATCGACGTCGTCCTTGATGCCGTCGCCGTCGCGGTCGCCGATGCTCGGCTCGAAGATGAAAGCGGCGAAGATGCGCCAGGACGGGGCTGCGTAGCCGCGCATGATGTCCTTGACACCGCCGAAGCCACCGCCCAGGTACAGGTAGGAGTTGCGCTCGACGAAGATCTTGAGACCGCCGTCTATCTCCATCGGTGTGTGCACGATATCCACGGCGGCCCCGCCGACGACCATGTGGCCGTAATACTCGAGGACGAAGTCCAGCGAGTCGGGGATGAGCCCGAAGGCGGCTCCCACCCCCCAGAGCAAGGCTCCGGCGCCGGACTTGAACCTGTCGCCACCGGGAAGATTGGTGATGTCGACGCCCTTGCCGGCCACGCCTCCGAAGGAGAGCCTGAAACCCAGGTTGAGGGCGAGCTTGACGCGGCGGCCGAACCACTTGTCCACGACGGCCATGGCCGTCAAGAAGCCATAGTTCTCCCCGAGCAGGCCGGGGTTCTCGGCCGCCACCGTGGGCAGGCCTATCTGGATGATGGCGGCCAGGCCCACGGGCATGAGCTCCACCCGCAGGAATCTGACCTTGACGTGCAACGCCAGGTTGCCGAGGCCCTGGCCGTCCCACTGCTCGGTCAGATCGATGCCACCCATGGTGTCGTTCGGGATACCGTCACCGTCGATGTCCTTCTCCAGCGACTTGCCGCCGAGCACGCCGATGGGCAACTGCAGGCCGATGACGACCCAGTTCTTGATGCCGAGGTTGAAGTGCAATGTGCCCCAGACCGAGTTATCGACGATGGCCCTGTTCTTGTTCAGGCCCATGGCCGGGTCTTTCTGCAACCTGAACACGGAGTTCCCGTAGTCCAGAACCAGCCCGAAGCTCAACCCCAGGTGAGGCAGGATGGGTGATGCGTTCACCGTGAACAGCCCCTTGGAGTCCACGGCCGGGATGAACAACCTCGTGCCCACCTTGGTGCCGCCATCGGTCGGACCGCCTGCCCGGGCCGTGCCTGCAACCAGGATGATGACGAGAGCAACGCCCAGGGCCAGGGCTGCTTTGCCGGTCGATGTTCTTGCGGCCATGTATAGACTCCTCCACTCTCCAGAACAGGTTCGAGGACGACCGGTCACTGGGAATGGGGACCAGACATCGTCACTCGCCGAATCGAGTGAAACCTTAATCAAAACAGGCTATCCCAGTCAAGGCGAATTGCTGGCCAGAATCTTGAGATCTCGACGGGTTGTGAGCGGGGCGATCAGCGCTGATACCTTTTCATGAACTGCTCGATCTCGGGCAGGCCTCCCTGGTAGATGAGGTAGCCGTCGATGGGTTCGCGCTCCGTGATCTCGTGGTTCACGGGTTCGAGCATCATGCGCCTCGC
>JBFYZU010000375.1:0-31903 GCA_041309365.1 Myxococcota bacterium | reverse complement strand
GACGAACAGGCGGTGGTCGCGCCGGTCACGCGGCTCGTCGAGGAGCCCCCCCCGATACCGGAGGCCTTGCCCACGGTCGAGACGCCCGTGCCCGAGCCCGTACCGGTGCCGGAGGATACGGAGGTCAAGCCCAAAAAGAAGGCCATCCCCATCGGTACCATCGACATCAAAGCGGCGCAGGCGGTGACCAAGCAGAACTACACCAAGGTGCGGGCCTGCTACGAGAAGCAGCTCAAGGTCAACGCCTTGCTGCAGGGCAACGTCAAGGTCAAGATCACCATCTTCCCCGACGGGAACGTGAGCTCGGTGCAGTTCGTACAGGACACCATGCACAACTCGACCATGAACCAGTGCATCAAGAACGAGATCCTGTCCTGGCAGTTTCCCAAGCCCGACGGCGGGAAGGTGGAGATCAACCAGAGTTACCGGCTCGAGCCGAAGGCAGGATGAGCCGGTCACAGATCAGCCGGTTGCCCGGCCCCGTGACGGAACACGATGCTCGATACGAGGCAATGAGGGCGATCCCATGGGTAACAAGTTCGATCGAGCCCTGACCGGCTTCAACACGAACTTCCGTCACAAGGGCAAGGTCTACCACCTGCAGACCGAAGACTCCGGCGAGGGCCACCCGCACATCATCACCCACGTGTTCGTGGACGGTCACATCGTGGCCACGCGCAAGACTCCCTACGAGGAGCACGTGGGCAAGGATGACCTCAAGGACATCGTCCGGGAGCTGATGCGAGAGCAGCACAAGGCCATGGCCCTCGCCATCCGCGACGGCATGTTCGACGACGACAAGCCACGCGCCCGGGAGGTCAAGGAGGGCGAGAACGCGGACGAGAAACGCCGCAAGAGCCGCCTTCGTGGCATCTCGGGCGTCTACAGGACGGTGAACCGTCGCGAGGGCACGCCGCCCCCGCCGCCCCAGTCCTCGGACAGGCCGCGGAGGCCCGCGCCCCGGCCCTCCATGGGGCCGAGGGCGAGCCGGGAGCAGGCCGCGGCGAGGCACGTTCGCGCCAGGGAGTCGTCCGAGAGGCAGGATCCTGCCTTTGGCGAGGATCTGCTCACCGACAAGACGCTGGAGGAGGTCATCGCCTCCTACCTGGCCGACGACGTGCAGAAGGGTTGAGCTTGGATCCCGTCGAGACAACGCTCCTGCCGGCTCAAGAGCCGCCGCGCATCCTCGTCGTGGACGACGAGGTGGTCATCACCGAGATCCTCGCGGACTTTCTCGGCATGGAGGGCTGGAAGATAGAGACCGCCACCTCCGGCCCCAGGGCGCTGGAGATCCTCGGGAAGCAGTCCTTCGATCTCATGATCTCCGACCTCAAGATGCCCGAGATGAGCGGCCTGCAGCTCATGGAGCAGGTCCTCTCGCGTCGCGAGGGGATGATCATCATCATCATGACCGCGTTCGGCACCGTGGAGACGGCCATCCAGGCCATGAAGAAGGGGGCCTTCGACTACATCCTCAAGCCCTTCAAGATGGAGGAGGTGGTGCAGATCGTCCAGCGGGCCCTCGACATGAAGCGTCTCGCGGACGAGAACATCCAGCTCAAGTCCACCCTGAGCCTGTACAAGCTCAGCGAGGAGCTGGACTTCAAGCTCACGGTCAACGAGATGCTCGACAGGGTGCTGGAGTTCGCCCAGGGTCACGTGGAGGCCGACGAGCTGGCCATCTACCTCGAGGATCCGGAGACGGGCGAGTTCGAGCTGCGCCGCCGGCTCAGGCGCAGCCCCACCTCATCGGAGGTGACGGTGAAGATGGACAGGCTCAGCCGGGAGTTCGAGGTCACCAACTGCCTCATCGCCCACGGCGAGGAGATAAGCGACTACCTCGCCAGCGACGGCGATCTGCCCGGAGCCTTCGTCTCCATCCCCATGATCCACAGATCGAGGCGCATGGGGATCATGACGGCCATCGGCTACCAGGAAGGCAAGAAGTTCACGGAAGGCCAGCGCAAGCTGCTCTCCATCATCTCGGGTCGCGCAGCCGTGTCCATCGTCAACTCGAGGCTGATGGAGGAGCTGCGCGAGACGGTCAGGCAGACCATCCAGAGCCTCGCCAGGGCGCTCGAGGCCATCGACCGGTACACGGCGGGCCACTCGGACCGCGTGATGCTCTACTCGAGGCTCATCAGCGAAGAGGTCGGGCTCTCGGAGGACGAGATCGAGACCGTCACACAGGCAGCGCTGATGCACGACATCGGCAAGATCGGATGCCACGCGAACCTGAACAAGCCGGACAAGCTCACCGCCCAGGAGTACGAGATCTTCAAGGAGCACCCCACCCACGGCAAGAACATCCTGGAGCCCCTGCGGTTCTTGCACCCCCTGATCCCCGGAGTGCACCTGCACCACGAACGCTGGGACGGGAAGGGGTATCCCGTGGGGATGGTGGGTGACCGGATCCCCCTGGCGGCCCGCATCCTTGCCGTGGCGGACAGCTACGACGCGATGACGTCGAACCGGGCCTACCGCAAGGCCCTCTCGCACAAGGTGGCCATGGTGGAGATGCAGCGCTGCTCGGGCACCCAGTTCGATCCGTTCGTGGTGGAGGCCTTCGTCAAGGCCATCGAGCGCTACCGCGCCGAGGCGTTGCGCCGTCAAGACACCATCCCCGCTTGATCTTTGAAACGGGCGCACTTAAGCTGGGTGCGTTTCAGAGATGGACGACGAGCGCAAACAGGCCGAGGACGGGTCCGGCGAAACGGATCCGGCGAGCGACGTCGGCGACCGGGCCGAGGACGATCTCGACGCCCAGCTCGCCGTGCTGGATCGACCGGCCGCAGACGACGCGCCCGACGAGGAGCTCGTCTCGCTGCCGGCACCATCTCCCCGCAGGGGCCGCAACCCCATCTTCATGGCCGCGGTGATCCTCTTGAGCCTGGCGTTCCTCTGGTGGGTGAGGCTCGAGATCGCCTACTTCTTCGCGTCAGGCACGCCGGTGGATCTCGGCGATGCCATGGATCTCGACGTGGAAACACTTCCTTCCAATGCCTACGTGACCATGGAGGCCTGGCCCAACCCGACCAGGGTCGTGAAGTACACGCAGCGGCTCCGCAGCGGAGTGTTCAGGATGTTCCCCGTGGTGGGGCAGAAGAAGCTGTTCATCCAGACGCATTTCGTCGATGAGGAGCAGGGCGACGAGACTGCCGGAAAGGGCCTCGAGCTCGGCTCCACCTACACGGGCAGGCTCCTTCGATACGGGAGCCTCGATTCCTCGGTGACACGCTCCGGCTACCAGAACGTGAGCGACTTCTTCCGCGAGAAGCTGTTCATCGAGGTGGACGACGACTGCTTCCTGCTCATCGACGGCATGGCGCCGCGCAGCATGTGGAACAGCGTCGTGTTCGGCTTCGCCCTGGCGATCCTCGTCGTGTGTTCCATCAATGCCATCCTTTTCGTCCGCTACTTCTGGACCCTGCTCAGCAGCAAGGCCCGGTAGCTTGACAGCATCCGGATGGCGCCTATCATTACTCGTTTCTCGTATCCGCCGGCCGTGACCGGATGCGGCGATGCCGTCCGGGCAAGGACGGCGTCAGGGGGTAGGGCAGGACGTGGTCTCGCGTGACATCATCGAGGAAGTGCTGAGCAGGATCCACGTCGAGGACGTCATCGGCGAGTTCGTGGAGCTTCGGAAAAGCGGGGCATCCTTCAAGGGGCTCTGCCCCTTCCACGAGGAGAACACCCCTTCCTTCTACGTGCACCCGGAACGCGGCTTCTTCTACTGCTTCGGCTGCCGCAAGGGAGGGGATGCCATCCGCTTCCTGCAGGAGATCGAGGGCAAGAGCTTCGGCGAGGCCCTCGTCGAGCTCGCCGGTCGGGTGGGCGTCGAGGTGCCGGTCCAGGATCTCTCGGGGCAGGCCCCGCGCGCCGACGATGCCAGGCGGGAACGGCACCTCAAGCTGCTCGAGGCGGCTGCCCAGCTGTACGAGCGCGTGCTCGGCCAGCACCCCGACGCTTCCCTGGCCAGGGACTACCTGGAGCAGCGCGCCATCGGCGAGCAGGCGGTGAGCCGCTTCAGGCTGGGGTTCGCGCCCGACAGGTGGGACTTTCTGACCGAGCACCTGCGCTCGCACAGGATCTCGCCCCAGGACGGCGTGGACGTGGGCCTGATCCGCCCGAGAAAGCAGGGCAGCGGCTACTACGACTGGTTCCGCAACCGCATCGTGTTCCCCATCACCAACCCGGGAGGCAAGGTCATCGGGTTCAGCGGACGGCTGCTGGCCCGCCCTGGCGGCGACCAGAAGGAGGAGGCCAAGTACATCAACAGCCAGGAGACGCCCTACTACCGCAAGGGAGAGGTGATCTACGGCCTCTGGCAGGCGGCCCAGGCCATCCGCCAGAGGGGTCGCGTCTACCTCGTGGAGGGCAACTTCGATCTGGTGGCCATGAGCCAGGCCGGGTTCGCGAACGTGGTGGCCCCCATGGGAACGGCCATCACGGCAGAGCAGATCCGCCGTCTCTCGCGGTTCCGCGCGGAGCTCGTGTTCGTGTTCGACGGTGACCGGGCCGGCCGCGCGGCCGCGGTCAGGGCCTTCGACATGGTGGCACCCGTGGGCGTGCCGGCCAGGGTGGCCGTGCTGCCGTCCGGTGAGGACCCCGACAGCATGCTCAAAAAGCAGGGCCCGGAGAGCCTGCAGATCGTGCTGGACCGCGCCCAGGAGATGGGACAGTTCGTGATTCACCATGCGGCCCAGTCCTCTGGTGACAGCCCGGGCAAGAAGGTGGAGGTCATCAGGGAGCTGGCAAGGTCCCTCTCGAGGGTTCCGGATCCCATGCTCCGGGACATCTACCTGACCCATGTGGCCAGGGAGTTCGGGATCGAGGAGGCCATCGTCCGCAAGCACGTCGGGCTGGGGTCGGGCGCCAGGTCCAGCGTACCGGCCGGGCACCAGGAGGCCCCCGCGCCCGCGGATCTCAAGGTGCCTCCCGAGGTGCTCGAGCTCGTGGGGGCCCTCATCGATTTTCCGGTCCTGGCGACCCGGAATGCGGACGTGCTGGACAGGCTCGATCTGGGCCATCCGTGGCTCGCGAAGCTGGTCTTCGACCTGCGATCCCTGGACCCGGCGCTGGCCATCAAAAACCTCCAGGGGACCTTGACAACCGATGCCGGGGAGCCCTACAAACGGTGGGCTCTCGAGAGGCTCGTTCGTTCAGGGTACGCCACGGAGCAGGCTGCACAGGAAGCCTTCGATGACTGTCGCGTGCGTATCGACAGGAGGATGTTCGAACGCAGGCTCCAGGAGCTGGAAGGGGAGCTCAGGCTGGCCATCGAGTCCGGCGATCAGGAAACGTTCGAGAAGCTCTCGAAAGAGAAGATCAGGTTGACGCGCCTGCGCGTGGCAGTCGGTGCCGCGAGCGGTGAGCCAGCCTCGTGACGGCATAGTGCCCCGAGGGAGAAGGTCAGGAGGTCCAATGCCCAGGAAGGCATCAAAGCAGCCCGACCCCGTCGTCGAGAACGATAGCCTCGAAACGGATGGGGTGGACGCCGATCTCATCGACGAGCACAGGCCACGTCCTTTCGATCCTTCCGAGCTGGTCCACCTGGGCAAGACCAAGGGCTACCTCACCTACGAGGACATCCAGAACAAGCTCCCTCCCGAGGTGACGAGCTCCGACGAGATCGACAACCTGCTCGTGAGCCTCACCCGGCACGGGATCGAGGTCGTCGACACGCCCACCCAGGCAGTTCGAAAGAAGGACAAGCCCAGGCCCAAGGCCCAGGAGACCGAGGAGGATGCCTCCTCGGCCGCAGG
This sequence comes from Myxococcota bacterium, assembly GCA_041309365.1. Lineage (GTDB taxonomy): Bacteria > Myxococcota_A > Polyangia > DRWM01 > DRWM01 > JAFDER01. The sequence goes on along the minus strand of JBFYZU010000375.1, from coordinate 26,138 downwards.
CACGACCAAGTCCAACGACCCCATACGCCTGTACATGCGCAAGATGGGGAGCGTCTCGCTCCTGGATCGCGAGGGCGAGGTGCGCATCGCCAAGCGTATCGAGGAAGGCGAGACCAAGATCTTCACCGTGATCCTCAGCTGCCCCATCACGGTGGGCGAGATCATCGAGCTGGGCGAGCGCATCAAGGCCGGCAAGCTTCGCGCCAAGGACGTCATCAAGGACTACGAGGACGAGGAGCAGGAAGGCGGTATCGACGACGAGGAGCTCAACAAGAAGGTCGTCGGGCTCATCGCGAGGATCCGCAAGGACTACCAGGAGCTCATCGGTGCCCGCTCGCTGCTCAGGAACGGGAAGAAGCTGCCCGAGCGCAAGCTGAGGAGCCTCGAGAAGAAGCACGCGAAGGTACAGGAGCAGGTCATCGAGCGGCTCCACGACCTGAACCTGGACAAGAAGACGGTGGACGCCATCGGCGACAAGCTCAAGCGCATCGTCGGCCGGGTGAGGGCCGCGCAGCAGGAGATCGTCGACGTCGAGCAGCAGCTCGGCATGACGTCGCGCGACATGCGCAAGACCATGCGCGACATGAAGGCGAGCCGCGCCGCAGAACGCAAGATCTCGGCCAAGCTCGGGATCCGCTTCAAGGATCTGGTCGAGGCCGACAAGGTGATGAAGAGCGCCCTTCGAAAGGTGCAGCGCATCGAGCACGAGGTGGGCATGCCCGCCGACGAGCTCGTGTCCACCTGCAACGACCTGCGCGAGGGCGAGCGCATAGCTGCCCAGGCCAAGGCCGAGCTCATCGAGGCCAACCTGCGCCTCGTGGTCTCGATCGCCAAGAAGTACACCAACCGCGGGCTGCAGTTTCTCGACCTGATCCAGGAAGGCAACATCGGCCTCATGAAGGCCGTGGAGAAGTTCGAGTACAGGCGCGGCTACAAGTTCTCCACCTATGCCACCTGGTGGATACGCCAGGCCATCACCCGCGCCATCGCGGACCAGGCCAGGACCATCCGCATCCCGGTGCACATGATAGAGACCATCAACAAGCTCATGCGCACCTCCCGCTACCTCGTGCAGGAGATGGGCCGCGATCCCACGCCCGAGGAGATCGCCGAGAAGATGGAGATGCCCATCGACAAGGTGCGCAAGGTGCTCAAGATCGCCAAGGAGCCCATCAGCCTCGAGACTCCCATCGGCGAGGACGAGGACAGCCATCTGGGCGACTTCATCGAGGACAAGTCCATCCTCTCCCCCCAGGAATCGGTCATCACCATGAACCTGGTGGAGCAGGCCCAGAAGGTGCTCAAGACCCTCAACCAGCGCGAGGAGAAGGTCCTGAGGCTGCGCTTCGGCATCGGCGTGAAGTCCGACCACACCCTCGAGGAGGTGGGCCAGGAGTTCAGCGTCACGCGCGAGCGCATCCGTCAGATCGAGGCCAAGGCGCTGCGCAAGCTGCGCCACCCGCTCCGCTCCAAGCAGCTCAAGGGCTTCATCGAGTCCTGAGATCCCCTCAGCCGATCAGCCGACCGGGGTCGCCTGCTCGAGCTCGCGGACCAGCAAAGAGATCCTGTCGACGACGGCCCTGTGGTGGGCCCCGGCCGTGGCGAGGAGGCCGATGGGGCAGTGCACGGATCGGGCCGTGTAATCGATGGGTCGGCCGGCGGGATCGGTCATGACGCCTCCCGCCGCTCTCATGATGGCGTCCGGCGCACAGGCGTCCCACAGCTTGATGCCCGGCCCCAGGTGGAGGTAGATGTCCGCCTGTCCGGTGACGATCCTGGACACCTTCACACCGACGCTGCCGCTCGGCACCTCGGCACCGATGCCCAGAAGCTGCATGGCACGGGTGATGCGCTCGGCCCTGTGCGAGCGGCTCACGGTGAGACGCATGTCCTCGATGGAGCCTGGCTGCGTCAGGCCCAGGGGTGTCTGGCGCCCGTCCGGGTCCTCCATGCGAGCGCCCACCCCCAGGACGCCCCAGAAGGCCCTTCCCGAGAGCGGAATGTGCACGACGCCCAGCACGGGCTCGCCTCCGGAGACCAGGCCGATCATGACGCAGTACTCGGGGATCCGGTCGATGAACTCCCGGGTCCCGTCCAGGGGATCGACGATCCACACCCTCTCGGCTCCGATGCGGGCCGGATCGTCCCCGCGCTCCTCGATGAGCACGCAATCCCCGGGAAACTCGCGGCGAAGGTGGGCGAGGATGACCTGCGTGGATGCCTCGTCCGCGGCGGTGACCGGATCGTCTCGACCCTTGAACCGGACCTGCACGTCGGGCCCCTCGAGCTCGACGATGCGCGCCGAGGCCTCGCGTGCCGCCCTCATGGCGACTGCCAGCTCCTTCTCGAAGCTATCCGTCATGTCCTCGATACTACCCGCGACGCATCCCTGGATCCAGCGAGACGAGACCATCCACGGTTTGTCGCCGGCGCCGGTTGGGTGTACGCTTGGGTCATAGCGGAGGTTCTGACATGAGGTTGACCATCCTCGTCCTCTCGTGCCTGTCGATCGCGGCCGCCGGCTGTGGCAGCACGGCCGTGGAGTTTACGGGTGACGTGTCCACCGACGGTCACGCCGACGGCACTTCGGACATGCCCACGGACGGTCCTGCGGACACGGCCGTGGACGTGCCCGTGGACGTGCCCGTGGACGTGGGCACCGATGATGGCATCGTCGTCGAGCATGGCGAGTGCACGTCCAGCGCGGACTGCGATGGTCTGCCGTGCATCCGCGTACCGGACGAGCCGGGAGGCTACTGGCTCTGCCAGAGCCCACCTCGCGATGAGGCCACGGAGTGCAACTCGCCCTACCCGGAGTACGACCAGTGCTGCACCAGCGCAGACTGCACGGAAGGCCGGCACGGGGGGTGCTTCTTCACCGCCGACTTCTCCATCTACTGCGGCGGGCCGGAGCCCTTGCCCGCCAACGTCTGTCTCTACGACGAGTGCATGTCCGACGCCGAGTGCGCGGCGTCCGACACGGGTCGCTTCTGCCTGCCTGCCGATCTGTTCGGCTGGCCCAGGAGGCGCTGCGCCTGGGGGACCTGCAAGCTGGACACGGACTGCACGAGAGAGTCGGGAGGCTACTGCGCCCCCTTGCCCGACTACTGCTGTCCCGGGCACATCCAGGGCTTCTTCTGCATCTACCCGGGCGCCTGCGCCACCCAGGATGACTGCGACGGGTGGGAGGCCTGCATGGGCGACTGGTCCACGGGTGGTACCATCTGCGACTTCTACGCCTGCCCTGCCTGAGAGATCCTCCCCTCGTCGAGCATCTGTGCAAGGAGCGCGGCGGTGTGCGAGCCGCGCGGCGGGTGCAGGGCCAGCTCGAGAGGCGATCCCGAGGCCACCACCCTGCCGCCTCGTGCCCCTGCGTCGGGGCCCATGTCGATGACGTGATCTGCCTCGGCGATCACGTCCAGGTTGTGCTCCACCACGAGCACGCTCGATCCCGAGTCCACGAGGGCATGGAGCACTCCCGAAAGGACGCCCACGTCCGTGCCGTGAAGCCCCGTGGTCGGCTCCTCCATGACGACCAGCGTGCCCCGACCGCCCGGGCGGACGAGCTCGGTGGCGATCTTGAGCCTCTGGGCTTCGCCTCCGCTCAGGGTGGAGCTGCTCTGCCCCAGCCCGAGATAGCCCAGACCCACCCGAGAGAGCACGAGGAGCGGCCGCCGCAGGCCGGGCACGGAATCGAAGAGATCGAGAGCCTCGGCCACGGTCATCTCGAGCACGTCCGCGATGCTCTTGCCCCGGAAGCGGACACCGAGGGTCTCCTTCGTGTACCTGTGCTCGTTGCACTGCTCGCAGGGAACCCGCATGGTCGGCAAAAAGCTCATCTCGACCTTGACCGTGCCCTGGCCATCGCAACCCGGGCAGCGGCCCTTGCCGCTGTTGAAGCTGAAGCGCGAGGCCGCAAACCCACGCGCCCGGCTCTCGGGCAAAGCCGCGAACAGGCGTCTCAGCTCGGTCATGAGGCCCACGTAGGTGGCCGGAGTGGATCTGGGGGTCCGCCCGATGGGCGACTGATCCACCATGACGACCCGCCCGATGGCCCCGGCTCCCTCGATGGCCTCGCAGGTCGTTCCCACGCCGTCGCCCGAGAGGCCTCTCACGATCACGTCGCTGACCAGGCTCGACTTGCCCGAGCCCGAGACGCCGGTGACCACCACGAGACGTCCCAGAGGAAGGGTCACGTCGAGGCCCTGGATGCTGTGGACGCTGGCACCGCGGATCGTGAGCGCATCGGTGGGGCCGGTGCGCCAGGATCCGGCCGAGGGGTGCACGGGCGGGCATGATAGGTGACGGCCCGTCATGGAGCTCGGGTCGCTCATGATCTGGGCGGGAGTGCCCACGGATATCACGCGGCCGCCGGCGCTGCCTGCACCGGGCCCGAGGTCTATGCACAGATCGGCACCCAGGATGATCCGCTCGTCGTGCTCCACGACGACCACCGTGTTCTTGTGCTCCACGAGCTCGCGCAGGATCCCCACGAGCCGTTCGCTGTCTCGGACGTGCAGGCCGATGGTGGGCTCGTCGAGCACGTAGCAGACACCTCGCAGGCCGGTCCCGAGCTGGGCCGCGAGCCGCACGCGCTGGCTCTCCCCCGCGCTCAGGGTCGAGGCCCTGCGGTCGAGGGACAGATAGCCCAGGCCCACACGCTCGAGAACGGAGATCCGCGACCCGATCTGCGCCACGATGGGCCGCGCGATCTCACGCTCGCGCGCGCCGTGAGCGATGGATCCGAGGACATTGCCCAGGTCGGACACCGGCAGGGCGAGGACCGATGGCAGATCGTGCCCGTCCACGAGCACTGCCCGTGAGAGCGGGCGCAGCCTCGTGCCGCTGCATGCGGGGCACGAGTCGGTGCCTTCGCCGTGCGCGGTCAGACCCGTGCCGCTGCACACGCCGCAGGCTCCCAGCCAGGAGTTGAAGGAGAACATGCGGGGCACGAGCTCGTCGAAGGTCCTGCCGCACCCGGGGCAGATCCCCGTGGTGGAGTGATAGCCTCCCTTGCCCTTGCCGCCCGGATCGATGCAGAGCGCCTGACGACCGGCCTCGATGGCGGTCGCGATGAGCGCCGTGAGCCCGTCCGGGCCGTGGCTTGTCACCCTGATGCGCCCCACCAGCGCCTCCACGGTGTGCTCGACCTGGCGATCGAGCCCTGGAAACCGGCGGGATGCCACGTATCTGCCGTCGACCCGGAGCTTGTCGAACCCATGTTCGAGAGCCCAGGACGCAGCTTCCGAGTGCAGGCCCTTGCGTGCGCGGATCAGGGGGGCGAGCACGTTCACCGTCTGGCCGGCGTGCTCGAGACGCACGGCCTTCTCGATGGCGTCACGGGTCCCCGCCTCGGCGGCCCTGCCGCACCGCGGGCAGTGCTGCACGCCCACCCTGGCCCAGAGAAGCCTCAGAAACGGGAGGATCTCGCTCATGGTGCCCATGGTGGAGCGCTGGCCGCCCCGGGCCGTGCGCTGCTCGATGGCCACTGTGGGGGGGATCGCCGTGACGGAGTCCACAACAGGTCTGGCGAGCTGGCCCATGTACTGCCGGGCGTAGGCGCTGAGCGAATCGAGATAGCGTCGCTGCCCTTCGGCGTGCAGCACGTCGAAGACCAGGGTCGACTTGCCCGAGCCGCTCAATCCGGTGACCACCGTCATCTTGTCGAGGGGAATGGACACGTCGATGTGGGCGAGGTTGTTCTGGGAGGCGCCCTTCACCTCGATGGCCCGAGGGGCCAGAGCCCTTGCGCTGGCCGGCGATCCGGCCTCGGCTGCCACCATGCGCCCCCTGTCCCTGGACAGAGCCGCGGCCAGGTACGGGGCGGTCCTCGATCCGTGGCTCGCGGCGACGTGCTCGGGAGGTCCGGCGGCCACGATGCGCCCGCCGCCCTCGCCTGCCTCGGGCCCCAGGTCGATGACCCAGTCCGCGCACTTGATCACGTCCGTGTCGTGCTCCACGACGACCACGTTGTCTCCTCCCCTCACCAGCCTCGCGAGCACGGACAGAAGCCTGGCCACGTCCGGCGGGCTCAGGCCTCGCGTCGGCTCGTCCATGAGCACCAGGCCGCCGCGCTCCCGCGTGCTGGCGAGCCTGCCGGCCAGCTTCAGTCGCTGCGCCTCGCCACCGCTCAGCGTGCTCAGCGGTTGCCCCATTCGAAGGTAGCCCAGGCCCACGTCTTTGAGCGGCTCCAGTGCCCGGGGAGGCGCCGCGAGATGCCGGGCGAGCAGGTCGTGAGCCTCGTCGACGGTCAAGAGGAGGGCGTCCGAGATGCTCAGCCCATCGACCTTCACCTCGAGCGCTTCTTTCGAGAAGCGCCGGCCTTCGCACTCCGGGCAGGGCAGGTACAGATCGGAGAGAAACTGCATCTCCACCTTCTCGTGCCCGCTCCCCTGGCAGCGCTCGCACCGCCCACCCTTGACGTTGAAGCTGAACGTGCCCGCGTCGTATCCCCGTTGCCGGGCGAGATCCGTGGCTGCCCACAGCCTGCGCATGCTCGAGAAGACGCCCGTGAAGGTGGCCGGATTGGCCCTGGGCGTCGAGGACACCGCGCCCTGGTCCACCATCAGGATCGATCTCAGGCTCTCGTGCCCCGTGATGCGGTCGTGCGCTCCTGGCTCGGGCCCCTTTTCCCCCATCAGGCGGGCCACCTTGCGATGGATGATCTCCTCGAGGAGCGTCGACTTGCCCGAACCGCTCACTCCGGTGATGGCAACGAGCGCCCCCAGAGGCACGGTCACGTCGATGTTTCGCAGGTTGTTTGCCCGCGCCCCCTCGATCCTCAGCGCGCGGCGCATGTCCAGCGTCCGGCGCACCTGGGGCACTTCGATCCGGAGCCGGCCCGAAAGGTATCCTCCCGTCACGCAATCGGATCGTGCCATGAGCGCGACCGGGCTGCCCGAGGCCACCAGCCGTCCGCCCGCCTCTCCCGCTCCCGGCCCGAGGTCCACGACCAGGTCGGAGCTTTCGATCACCCGCCGGTCGTGCTCCACGACCACGAGCGTGTTGCCACGGTCCCTGAGCCTGCGCATCACGTCCATGAGCCTGTCGATGTCGCGGGGGTGCAGTCCCGTGCTCGGCTCGTCCAGCACGTACAGGGTGTGGGTCAAGAAGCTGCCGAGGGCCGTGGCCAGAGCGAGCCTCTCCACCTCCCCCCCGCTGAGCGTGCGCGAGTCCCGGTCCATCGAGAGGTAGCCCAGCCCCACCTGCACGGCCGTCGCGAGCCTCGCTTCCATCTGTCCGATGACGAGCCTCGCGGCCGCGTCCGCCCTCGAGCCCTGTCCGAGGCCTCGTATCCTCTCGAGCGCCCTCGCCAGCGGCAGCGCCATGAACTGCGGGACCGTGAGGCCGTCGAGGCGGTAGCGCAGCGCCTCGGGGCGCAGTCGACCGCCCTTGCACGCCTCGCAGGTCACGTAGGAGCGATATCGCGACAAGAGGACCCTCATGTGCATCCTGTAGCTCTTGCGCTCGAGCCTGGCGAAGAAGCCCCTGATGCCCGGCCATCCGGCGGCTCCGTCCCAGACGAGCCTGCGTTGCTCCGCGTCGAGCCGCTCGTAGGGCACGTCGGTGGGGATGCCGGCTCGCTCGCAGAACCTCGCGAGCCGCGTCCTGTAGCGCGAGTACGCCTTGCTCGACCAGGGCTTCACCAGCGGCTCCGAGAGCGTCATCGTGGGATCCGGGATCACGAGAAAGGGATCGATCTGCACGGTCCTGCCGAAACCGCGGCACGTCGGGCAGGCACCGAGGGGGCTGTTGAACGAGAAGAGGCCGGGCAGCGGCTCTGGGTAGTCGATGCCGCAGCTGGCGCAGCCATGGGCCGTGGAGAAGCGGCAAAGCCCGCCACGCGCGACAGCCGACCCGTCCCGTTCGAGCCTCGCCACGTCCACCTTGCCTCCCGAGAAGGCGATGGCCTGCTTGACCGAGTCGAAGAGGCGCTGCTCGTCCGCCTCGCCCGCGGGCAGACGGTCCATCACGGCTAGAAGATCCCGACCGGCCTTGCCCACGGTCTTTGGGTCCATGCTCACGATCCGCCGCCCCACGAGAAGGCGGCGGATGGACTGCGCCTCGAGGGCTGCAGCCACGTCCCCGGGATCGATGCCTTGTCCCGTCCGGACGGGAAACGCGATGGCGAGAGGCGCCCTTCGGGAGACCTGCCTTGCGTGCTCGACCACCGACGCGATCGTGTCCGCTTGAACCTCGCGCCCGCAACCTTCGCAGTGCAGGCTGGCCATGGCGCAAAACAGGAGCTTGAGGTGATCGAGCATCTCGGTGAGAGTGGCCACCGTGGATCGCGAGGAGACGATGCGCGTCCTCTGCTCGATGGCGATGGCCGGCGGGATTCCCGACACCTCGTCCACATCGGGCCGCGGCATCCTGGCGAGGAACTGGCGCGCGTAGGGCGAGAAGGTCTCCACGTACCTGCGCTGACTTTCTGCGTAGAGCGTGTCGAACGCCAGAGAGCTCTTGCCCGAACCGCTGGGCCCGGTGATCGCGGTGATGGAGCCGTGCGGGATGTCCACACAGACGTTCTTCAGGTTGTTCTGCCTGGCGCCGCGGATCCGGATCACGTTCATGTCCGGCCCGACGTCGTCCATCGGCCTGTGGCGTGTCCGGGTCACTTCAGTCCCGCAAGATCGATCGTCGCCTCGTCGCCGTGGATCCGCATGGACGTCCCGAAGCGCGAGGAGATCCTCGCCACGTGACCGAGGGTCGAGGTGGCCCACCTGCCCGTGAGCAGGCGCGGCGAGAAGTGGATGCGCGCATTTTTGCCATCGATGGGCAGAAGCCTCGCACCCACGAGCCTCGCCTCGCGAAACTCGAGCACGAGGGCGATGTTGTTCCTGTATTTCGGGTTGAAGTATCCGAACAGGAAGTTGCCCAGGGAGTACGCCACCAGCTTGCCGTCTCTGACCTCGATCTCCTGGGGCCTGTGCGGGTGGTGGCCGATGATGACGTCCGCGCCCGCATCCAGGATCTCGTGCGCCACCTCGACCTGTCCGGCCGTGGCCCTGTCCGTGTGCTGCACCCCCCAGTGCGCGAGCACGAGCACCACGTTGTCCGGGGTCTTGGCAGCCTTCACGTCCTCGACCACCATGACCGGATCCAGCTGCGCCACGCCGGGCCTGTCGTCCAGCGCGTGCATCCTCGACGGCTCGAAGTCGCAGTAGGCGAGGATGACCACCTCGGTGCCGCCGGCCTGCATGCGCACAGGCGCCCTGGCCGTGTCCAGGTCGCCCCCGGCGCCGGCGTGCCTGATGTTCCAGCCGTCCAGGGCCATCACCGTGTCCAGGAGCCCCTTTTCGCCGTAGTCCATGGCGTGGTTGTTGGCCAGGCTCACCACATCGATGCCGCTGCGCGTCAAGGCCTCGGCGTTTGCGGTATCGACCTTGAAGTGGTACCTCTTCCACTTCTGGTCCTCTTCCTGCCTGTCCGTGATGGGCGCCTCGAGGTTGGCGATGGCGATGTCGTGGCTCTCGAAGAGCTCTTTGACCCCGGCGAAGGGGTAGTCCAGGCCATGCTCGGCGATGTGCGGCTGGGCCAGCTTGCCCATCATCACGTCGCCCACTGCGATGACGGTGAAGGGCCCGGCCGGGAGCCGGGGCTCGATCGCCGGCGATGGGTCCGTGAGGACGTGGGCATCGTGGGGCAGGCTGGCCTGCCCGGGCCTTCGGGCCGGGTGCTCGCCACCGCTCTCGCACCCTACGAGCACGAGAGCGAGGATGGCGGCGCGATAAATCGCAGGACGGGCGATCATCCTGGCGAGCATACCTGTTTTGTGCGCCCGATGAAATTCAGGGCAGGGCCGTCACGAGCCAGGCCAGCTGGGTCTCGTCGGGGGCCGTCACCGCCGCGAACACCCGCAGGGCATTGCCGTACATGATCCCGTCCACCTCCGCGCTCGTGAGCCCGCGCGAGAGCAGGTCGTGCGCGACGAGCTGGATCACCGCGGCGGTCTTGAGCCCCACGGGCGGGTGGGCGCCGTCGAAGTCGCTTCCCAGGGCGACGTGGGCCGGGCCCATGACCTTCACCATGTAAAGGATGTGCTCCACGACCGCCTTGCGGGTGACCGTCTCCGGGGGGTCCTGCGACAAAAAGCCCACGTGGAAGTTCACGCCCACGACCCCCCCCGAGGCCGCCACGAGCCCGAGCAGCTCGTCCGACAGGTTGCGGTCGTGATCGCTGAGGCCCCTGGCGCACGAGTGGCTGGCAATGAACGGGTCCTGGCTCAGCTCTGCCACGTCGCGCACGGTCTGGTCCGATGAGTGCGACACGTCGATGACCATCCCCAGCTCGTTGGCCAGCCTCACGGCCTCGCGGCCCTTCTCGCTCAGGCCAGTCCGCTCCTCGACGTCGGGATCCGTGCTCGACCCCGTGAACTCGTTCGAGTGCCACCACGTCAGGCCCAGGATGCGCACCCCCCACGAGTACAGCACTCGGATCTTCTCCGTGTCCCCGGATAGCGGTGTCAGCCCCTCGATGCTCAGGATGGCGCCCAGCTTCCCCTGCTCGTCCAGCGCCTCGAGCTCGGCCCCGTTCCTGGCCATGCCGATGTCCTCACCGTACGAGGTCATCCACATCTCGAACTGGGCGTGCAGCTTCTCGAGGTACTTGTACGAGCCCTTCGTGGGGGTCCACATGGCGAACGTCTGCGCCAGGTAGTTGCCCTTTTTCATCTTGGCGATGTCCACGGCGCCCTTGTTCTTCTTCAGGTCCCACTTCTTCTCCACGCCCTGGTAGACCGTGTCGCAGTGCAGGTCGATGACACGGGTGACCGGCGCGATGGCAGGCTTGCCCTTGGTCTTCTTGGCGAGAGCCGCTGTCGAGAGGACCTGGACCGCGACCAGAGCCGCTGCCAGGGCGAGAAGCCCTGTCACGTTTGCCTTGCCCATGGGTTCTTGCGTTCCTCTCTCACCCGGGTGGCGTCATGGCGCAGCGCACGCTGAGCCTGTGCTCGCCGCTGTCCTTCTTGTAGTGGCGCCTCCAGGAGGCGATGATCTGGGATGCGGGCCAGAACCACGAGCCGCCCTTGAGGACCTTGAGAGGCCTGTAGCCCTTGCAGCTGTCGCCTTCTCCGCCGCACGGTCCCCTGGGGTCCTTTCCAGTGCAGGCCTCGCCGCAGGCCCCCTCGCAGCCGTCATAGCAGGGAGACCACCAGTCCTGGACCCACTCGTACCCGTTGCCCGCCATGTCGTGGATCCCGTAGTGGCCGGCCGGCAGGCTGCCGACGGGCAGCGTGGTCTCCCCGCATCCGCGGTAGTGCGCCAGCTGGCAGGTGGGCGGCGCGTTGCCCCAGGGGTAGAGATCGCCGTCGGGTCCCCGGCTGGCCTTCTCCCACTCCGCCTCGGTGGGCAGCCTCTTGCCCGCCCACGCGCAGTATGCGTGGGCGTTCGTCCAGGTGATCCCCACGGCGGGCTGCCGGGGCGCCATGAAGCCCTTGTAGTGCTCGTGCTTCTCGCAGGCGCCAGCCTTGATGCAGGCGTTGAACTTCTCGTTGGTCACCTCGAACACGTCGATGAGAAACGAGCTCACCCACAACTTCGAGTAGGGCTTGCGGTCCGGGTCCGAGTCGTCCGCTCCGCGCCAGAAGTCGCCGGCCGGCACGCAGACCATTTCCTCGGGCAAGGTGCCGCAGGATCCGTCCTCCATGGCCGCCTTCACGAGCGATGGTCGCTCCTGCCCGACCTCGTCCTGCTCGTGGGCGGATGAGGCAGGTTCCTTGGCCTGGCTGGCGGCGCCGGCGCCCAGGGACCACGCTGGCCTGGGCTCGACCCCCAGCACGCTGACGCCCTTCACGCCGGTGAGCCTGGCCTTCTTGACGACCGCGTAGACCTTGGGCACCGGCGGGTCCGCCGCGAGCATCTTCGAGAAGTCGAGGCCCGACTGCACGTTGTAGTGCCACTGGTAGTCGCCAGGGGGCATCTTGTAGACCGCGCCGGAGACCGTGCGCAGGATGACCGATCTGTCGTCCATGGGCAGCGAGGCGATGTTGTTCTTGAACGTATCCTTGTAGGGAAAGAAGCTCTCCGCATCGCTGAAATAGACGATCCGTATCTTCGTGCCCAGCTCGACCGCTGCCGCGCCGATGCCGGCCAAGGTCACGACGTCCAGCAGGTTTCCCCTGAGCGACCTGATGCGCCCTGCCTGGAAGAGCGCGCGGATGTACTCGTAGCTGCCCGGATCGGTGAGCCAGAACGCGCACTTGCCCTTCTTCGCCCGCGCGCTCACCCGCCTGTTGTACCCCTCGATCATGGACCTGTACTCGTCGTAGACCTCCTCGATGCGCTCGAGATCCGGGTTTTTCGCGTGGGTCTCCCGGATGGCGAGAAGAGCATTCTCGGACCCCTCGGCGGTCCACAGGGCCTGGTACGCGGCCGCATCCTCTGTGGCGAGGACGAGCGCGCGTATCACATCGTGCAGGCGCACCACGACGATGTCGTAGTCCATGAGCCACACCCACTCCGACCGTGCGTGGGCCGCGATGGTGTAGTTCTGGTCCGAGGCCACACCGATGTACCCGCCACCGAGTCTTTCCACGTAGGGGAAGTACAGCTCGTGGTGCTGCTCGTTGGAGGTCACGTAGTGCTGGTCGTCGAAACGTTTCGTGGGCTCCGGTTCCTCGCCGGAGCCCCAGAACACCGACCGCTCCTCGTCCGTGATGGCGCGCACCGGCCCGTCTTTCCCCTCATCCAAGCCCGTTGTCGAGGGTGCGACGGGTGCCTCTTTGCCGGCCGGACCCGGCTCGTTCTCCTTCTCCGCTGGCAATGCCTCTATCCCTTCGCCCTGCACCCCCGAAGAAGGCCTGTTGCACGCGACAACGGCCATGAGGCCAAGTATGGCCAGTCTCGTGTTGCTCGTCTCTGTCATCCCTGGCGCCCTCGTTCGACCCCGGGAAACCTTACCACGCGCGATCCGCAGGGATCCACCACCCACCGGCGCCGACATCCTCCGGTGAGCGATGCGTCAGGATCGGGACGGACCTCGACCGGAGGCCATCGCGAGCTTGCGCTCGAGACGGTCGATGCGCCGGCCGCTGGCCTCGAATCCCTCGGCGTCCTCGGCGCGCCTGGCGTGCTCGAGGGCCAGGTCGTAGAGCCCGAGCCGGTGCTCGAGCAGCTTGGCGAGCATGAGGTGGGCCTCGGCGTGGTCCGGGTCGTCCTCGACGAGCTGCTCGAGGAGCTCGCGCTCCAGCGCCGGCTCGCCCTTCTTGCGGGCCATGCGGGCGAGCTGCAGCCGCGACTCGATGCGGTGCTCGGCGCAGCCAGACCCCTTGGCGTGGCCGAGCAGCCTCTTGGCGTGCTCCAGGTCTCCGTGGCGCAGCCGCACGCGCGCCACGCTCACGATGTCGTCCAGGTCGCCTGCTGGCACCTCGGAAGGCAGGGTCGTGGCGAGCCGGGCCATGTGGCCGGCCAGGGCGGCCATGCTCACCACGTCCAGGAGGTTGTGGTGAAACACGTCGCTCATCTGCCCGGTGCGGCCGGTGCGCAGGTACTCCACGAAGATCTCGGGGATGAGCTCGGAGGGGATGTCGCCTTCCCGGAAGAAGCCCAGCACGGAACGCTCCACCGATCCCAGGGAGCAGTCACCGATGCGACGCTTGTAGATCCGGCGGGTGGCGTGCAGGAGGTCCAGGTGCCCTCCCGAATCGATGGCCGTCCCCATGCGGCTCAGCGCGAGCCTGGCGCGCAGCACGGGCACGTCGAACGACTTTCCGTTGTACGTGACCAGCGTCGGGTCCTGACCGAGCCGCTCCGTCATGGCCTCGAGCACGGCGGGCTCGTTCTCGAGGCGGTTGACGAAGAGCTGTCTGACCACGAACGCCCCCTTGTCGAACCACCCCAGCCCGATGAGGAAGGCAATGGTCCCCGTGCCCATGGACAGTCCCGTGGACTCGATGTCCAGGTAGACGGCCCGGGTCATGTCGAAGCCCGCGAGCCCCCTGTCCAGCGCCAGAAGAGACGCGGCCTCTCCCGTCAGCTCGAGAGCCGCGGCCAGCGGCTCCGTGCCGTGCACCTGGTGAGGATCGTAGCGCCGCTCGCGCATCCAGAAGGAGCCGGCCGCCCCCGCTACCTCCTCGCCGGGCAGGAGCACAAGGGGATCGGTCCAGCTCTCGGGAACCTGCTTCGGGTGGACGGTATCCGGCGTCCGCGGCTGGTCGATCCTCTTGCCGGTGATGCGCCTCAGCTCGAGACGCAGGGCTTCTATGCGCTCCTGCCGCCCGTCCGGGATGGGCCCTGGCGCTCCAGGATCGGGCTCGGGATCCGGCCTGGAGGGATCCCGGGGCTTGCCGAGCAGCCTCTCGAGCCTGCGGCGTGTCCTGTCGTCAGTCGGCATGGCCCGTCACGATCGAAAGCACCAGCCTGGTGGCTTGCTTCAGGACGCTGTCCTCCCTGTGGGGAGGCCCCACGCAGGATGGGCAACCCGAGGTGCAGGGGCATCGATTGAGGGCATCGAGCGCCTCTGCCGCGGCCTCGGCGATCTCGTCGTAGAGCTTGTGCACGAGCCCCACGCCGCCCGGGTGGGACTCGTGCAGGTAGAGCACGGGCAGCGTGGACCCATCGCCCATGCCCACAGCGGGCACGATGTCGTGCGGGTCGCACATGAGCCGCAGGCAGGCCACGTGCCTCAAGAGGTGCCCCGTCCCCTCGAGCCCCTCGATGACCCATAAAGGCAGCGCCTCGCGCGCGAGATCGTCGCCGGTGACCGGATCCGGGAGAGGGCCCGCCGGGCTCTGGCGCCGCGCCAGGATCCCCGACCCGTGCGCGATCCCCTCGGGCATGACCTCGATCCACAGCGCGAAGGCGTCCATCACCGTCTCCGGCAGATCGAGCTCCCCGGTCCCGAGGTTCTCGTGGGTCCCGAAGCGGATCCTCCTGTAGCCCGCGATCTTCTCCACCATGCGCACCTCGCCCAGGTGGATCTGCACGTCACCTCGTCGTTCGACGCCCTGCTCTTCGATGGGTGTGATGAGGGTGCTGGCCACGGGCTCGGTGTAGTACTCGGGATCCACCTGGACCACCTCCGCCCTGTGGCGATCGAGGTCGAGCTTTTTCACGAGGTACGGCATTCCCGCGTGCTGGTAGATGGCCTGCTCGTGCAGCATCCTGAAGGCGCTCCTGCCGTCCACATCACCGAGCACATCTCCCACGGTCACGTCCGTGACCACGAAGGGCTCGGGGCCCACGCTGCGCAGGTTCACGGTGGCGCCCGGGTATTCGTTTGCGACCCAGCAGAAGTGCGTGCCGGCTCTGTGGGCGAGGCCCTCGGCCTCGAGGCAGGACATCACCTGCTCCATCGCGTCCATGTCCAGTGTCCCGAACGGCTCGTCCTTCTCGAAGGGCAGCTCGAACAGGGCGCAGCGCACGTGCCCGAGCACGACGTCCAGGTTGTCCGGGTTGACGAGGCTGCGCTCGGGCGAGGCGCTGGCCAGCCATTGCGCGTGGGACACCATGTACTGATCCAGGGGCGAGGCGCTGCCCACGAGCACGGCCAGGCTGGGATCCAGCCTCCTTCCGGCCCGTCCGATGCGCTGCCATGTGCTGGCCACGGAGCCGGGATAGCCGGCGAGCACGACCGCGTCCAGCGAGCCGATGTCCACGCCGAGCTCCAGTGCGTTGGTGGCCACGACGCAGCGCAGACCGCCGGCCCTGAGCCCGTCCTCGATGCGGCGGCGCAGCGCGGGCAGGTAGCCGCCCCGGTAGCCCTGGACCGTGTCCGGGTCCATGCCCTTGTTGCGCACGTGATCGCGCACGTAGCGCAGCGCCACCTCCACTCCCCGCCGGCTCTGTGCGAACACGAGCGTCTGCAGGCCAGAGGTCGTCAGGTCCCCTGCCACGTGCGCTGCGAGGTGCATGTACGAACCCCTGAGCCCGGACACGGCGTCGACGAGGTGCGGCGTCATGAACACGACGGTGCGGTGGCCCGATGGCGCCCCCGAACTCGCCACGAGCCTCACTGGCCGGCCGAACAGCGAGGAGGCCAGCTGGGCCGGGTTGGCGATGGTGGCGCTCGAGCCCACGAAGGACGGGTTCGCTCCGTAGAAGCGCAGGACGCGCGCCAGGCGCCGCATGACGTTCGCCATGTGACTGCCGAAGACCCCCCTGTACTGGTGCAGCTCGTCCACGACGACGTAGCGCAGGCCGCCGAAAAAGCTGCTCCAGGACGTGTGATGAGGGAGGATGCCCAGGTGCAGCATGTCGGGGTTGGTCAGCAGGATCCGTGCGCGCGACCTCGCCAGCCTGCGTGCGCCGGCGGACACGTCGCCGTCGTAGGCGGCGACATCGGCCTCGATCCCCGCCTGTGCGATCATGGCCTCGAGACCCTTGACCTGATCCCGGCCCAGGGCCTTCGTGGGGAACATGAGCAGCGCCGTGGCGCCGGGATCCCGGGACAGCGCCTCGATGATGGGAAGGGTGTAGCACAGGCTCTTGCCCGAGGCAGTGGGCGTGGAGACCACCACGTCGTGGCCTTGCCCGAGCAGATCGAAGGCCTCGGCCTGGTGGCTGTAGAGGAACGAGATCCCGGAACGCTCCAGCGCCCTCAGCGTTCCCGGCGAGAGGCCCGGTGGCAAGGGTGCGGCCCTGGTCATCGTCGCCGGGATGTCGAGCCTCGCGGTCACGAGCCTGCCCGTACCGTCGGCGGCCCAGCCGGCGAGGATCTCCCCGATGTCCGTGGCACAGGGCATCGGCCGATTGTACTCGTGCGCGGGGACATTTGAAGTCCTGCTCCTTCCTGTACAATGTCCGGGACGGGAGCTAGGATACGATCGGAGGAGCACCCCGGATGGCGCGCAGGATCCTCGATGTGGACCGGGCCGGGCTCGATCACCCGGCCCTTCTCGGCGTACCGGCCACGACCGGCCATGATGGGGCCGGCGTGGACGCGGAGGCCGTGAAGATCCTCATGTTCGTGGACGGGGAGAGCTCGCTCAGGGACCTCGCGGAGGTTCTCAGCCTGGATCCCTCGAGCCTCTTGTCTCATGTCGTGAAGCTCTTCGACGCCGGCGTGCTCACCTTCGACGAGAAGTACGTGGCGGCGTGGCTCGCTGATACGCCACCCGAAGAAGCTCCTCGGAGCCGGGCTGCCCCGCCCCCTTCCGGGGAGGACAGGGTCAGGATCATCGCCACGACCCCGCCCAGGCCCACGGCTTTTCCAGAGGCGCCCAGGCTGAGCTCTGCCCCCCAGGCGCTTCACGCCACCGAGGGCGGTGGGGATTCCGAGCAGGTGGATCCCCAGGACGGCACCAGGGGCGAGATCGTCGAGGAGGGAAGACTGGAGGAGTCTGCGTCCTGGCAGGTCTTCACGCGCCTCGCGCGCACGGACATGAAGGGTCGCGTCAGGCTCGTCACGCCCGAAGGGCACCGTGACGTGCA
Source organism: Myxococcota bacterium (assembly GCA_041309365.1). GTDB lineage: Bacteria > Myxococcota_A > Polyangia > DRWM01 > DRWM01 > JAFDER01. The sequence continues at coordinate 8,769 of JBFYZU010000375.1, read as the reverse complement.
CCTCGTTGCCGGCAAGCCGGTGTTCGCCATCACGGATGTGCCCGCCGAGGATCTCGGGAGCCTTTTGCGCGAGCGCGACCGCATCGGTGAGCAGGACTTCGTGAGGTACATGGAGGCCCGCAAGGGATCCACGACGGACCCCTCGCGCCTTCTCGTCATGCTCGGGATCGTGCCGGAGTACAATCGTCTCAGGGCACTGAGATGGCAGGTGCAGACCATCGTGTTCAACGCGCTGTCGCTGACGAGCGGCACCTTCCTCGTGGAGAAGCTCGAGGACCTGCCTGCGCGCTCCCCCCGGTTCGACATCAACTTCTCCCGCATCCTCACGAGATTCCTCGACGAGAAGCTCCCCGTGGAGAAGGAGATCGAGCAGCTCCAGGAGAAGATCGAGCACTTCGTCGTGGCCATGCCCGGCGCCGGCGCCCAGTCCTTCTCCGAGAAGGAGCAGAGGCTCTGGGAGATCATCCAGGAGCGGCCTCGCAAGCTCAAGCAGGTCCTTGCTGTCTCCACCATGTTCAGGCGAGAGACGTTCAAGTTCGTGCTCCTTCTCCTCGTCAACGGGCTCGTGGACCTGGTTCGCCACGTCACCCTGGACGAGGGTCCCGTGGACCTGGCGATGCTCAACGACCTGGCCGAGGATCTCGAATCGCAGCACTTCTTCGACGTGCTGGGGCTGCACGCCGTGAGCGATCGCAAGGACATCGATGAGGTGTACGCCAAGATGTCCAGGAAGTTCGACCCATCCTCCTACAACCGGCTCGATGCAGGGCAGAAGACACTTCTCGGGCGCTGCCGCGCCCGCGTGGAGGATGCCTACAAGACCCTCATGGACGACCAGAAGCGCACCGAGTACCGCAGGCAGGTCTTCTCGGCATACCAGCTTGCCCAGTTCGCACAGCTGCAGTACCAGAAGGGAGAGATCTACCTGTGGTGGCGGCACGATCCCGTGGAGGCGTTCTCGTACTTTCGCTCCTCCTTCGAGCTCGATCCTGCCCAGCCCGTGTACTGGGGAGGCTATGCCATCAGCGCCCTGGCGGGTGGCAGCCTGGAGCCGGCCGTGCGCCGGCAGGCCGTGCAGCTCGCAGAGCGCATTGCGGGCCTCAAGACCGTCGACCCCGTGGCCCTGGTCATGGCCGGCGGCGCGCTCACCAAGGCGGGCCAGGCGGGCCGGGGCCAGGACTGCATCAACAGGGCCCTCCAGCTCGGCGGAGGCACGGCCGCCATCCAGAAGATGGTGAGGGTGATCGCCGAATTCTGAGCTGGTCCCAAACCGGTCGGTGCTCTCTAGCCGCCCGAGCTCTTGTCGAAACGCTTGAGCATGTTGTGCGCGGCCGTGGTGAGCCCCGTGGGCACGTTCTTGTTGCCCGCCAGGCTCTTCAGGTCGTTGCGCCTCAGGTAGGTGAGAAGCTGCATGGCCGTGGCCAGGGGGGTCTTGGGATTGTTGACCAGGTTCACCTTGATGAAGTAGTTGCGGGTCCACTCCCGCTTGGACGCGATGTAGCGGATGATGTCCTCGGACACGCTCCGGCTCGTGGAGTAGCGCTGCACCTCCTGGTCGTTGATCCCGGGGCTCTTGATGGCGGCCATGGCCACGAGCTTGTTGGAGTCGTTGATGAGCAGCGCGCGGTGCGACGCGTTTCCCAGCATGGCCAGACGGATCTTCTGCGAGGTGGACAGAGACGAGAGCTGGTAGTGCATCGAGAGCGTCTCGTCGGTCTCCTTGCCGTGGCGATCCTCCTCGACCGCGTCGTGGTCGAACTCGGCGAAGACGTCCCGGTGCTGGCCTCCCTGCGATGAGCCGTCCTCGAACTCGTCGAACACCGTGTCGTCGGTCATCGCTCCCGCGCTGGGGGATCCGAGAAGCTCCACCTTCTCGTGCTCCCCTTCGTCGGCCCCCTCGCCCATCATGCTCAGATCCGTGAACAGCGCGTCCACCTCGCGGCCGATCGCGACGGGAGAGCCGGCGGGAATGCCCTGTCGGGTTTCTCCCGCGATGGCCGCGGCCAGCTCCTTGAACGCGGGGATCCCGTCGAGCACCATGCCCTGGCGGATCGCGAAGGTGATCACCCTGTCCACGGTGCTCATGCGGGTGTTCTTGTTGAGGTACAGCGCCTCGATGATGGAAGGGCAGCGGATGAGCCTCTGCTGGTTGGCGGCGATCATGTCGGCCACGTCCCTGATGCAGGTCCTTGCCAGCCTCTCCACCGTCTCGTCGGCCAGTGCCTTGCTGCGCAGGAGCGCATCCATCCTGTTGCGGCTGGCAGAGAAGAGCTGTGCGAACAGGTCCAGGGGCTCGGGATCCGCGATCTGGGCGATGGTGCCCAGGACCATCTCCTCGGGCAGGCCCGTCAGTGTGTCCCGCGCCAGCCTGGAGACGCCCTCGTCCGGATCGTGGCAGAGCTGGTACAGGGCCAGAAGCAGGTGCTCCGGGCTCATGGGCAAAAGCCCGCGCGCCACGGCCAGCTTGCGATCCACCGTCAGGTCCTGTTGCGTGGCCCGGGCCACGATGGGTGGAAGCCTGTGCTCTGGCAGGGGATGCTCCAACGCTCACCCGTGAATAGGAGCCAAAAACATGGAATTCCACCGCCACTGTAGAATATTGATTGACATCGTTCTCGCCGGGATTCTATACTATCAGCGATCATCATGAACGAGAAGGTCGAAACACCCGAAGATCAGCGGTTGCATCGCCGCTTTCCCATCACGCAGCGCTGCTGGTGCGAGTCGACGAACGTCACCATGTTCATCACGATGCTCAACATCAGCCGCGGCGGGCTGTTCTTGAAGACGGCCATTCCGCTGCCCGTTGGCCAGCGCGCCCGCGTCGTCTGGAAGACCGCGGACGAGCAGGAGATCGAGGCAGAGGCCGAGGTCGTCTGGTGTTGCCAGGGCACCTCGCTCTCCGGCTACACCGCCGCGCCGGGCATGGGGCTGAGGTTCATCGAGGTCAAGCGAGGTCAGGAGAGCCTGGAGAGGTTCTTCGACACCCTGCCCGCTGGCTGATCCGTCAGGAGTGCTACCTCTCCATCTCGCCGGGCGCCGAGGCGAAGAAGCCCGGGGGCAGGCCCGCCCGACGGGAGAAGTGCTCGAGCTGCGCGGCGGGTGCGAATGGCAGGCCGGAGTGCTCGCTGAGCTCCATGTCGAGGGTCCTGGCCCAGCGGTCGATGGTCCTTCTCGTCGATCCCTGGATCATGTGGATGCAGTCCACCGGGCACGCGTACACGCAGGCACCGCACGCGATGCATTCCGAGCTGGCCTCCGCAAACGGAGTGCTCATGTGCTTGCGGCTCCCCCGGCCGGAGAACGCGAGCGCATGCACGCCCACCACCTCGCTGCAGACCCTCGCGCACAGCCCGCACAGGATGCAGTCCTCGTCCTGCTCGCGAAATCGCGTGCGTGACACGCCCAGGCTCTCGGCGATGGCCTGTACCTGCCTCGCCCGTGGCGTCCTGGCCAGGATGAGCTCGATGACTAGCCTGCGGTGCCTGAGGACCTTCTCGCTTTGCGTGGTGACGGTGAGGCCGTCCAGGACCGGGAAGTTGCAGCTCGTCGTGAGCTTGCGCCAGTCGGGCTTCCACCCCTTCTGGTTCACCTCGACCAGACACAGCCTGCACGCCCCGTAGGGCTGCACCGCCTCGTGGTGACACAAGGACGGGATATCGAAGCCCTCGCGCTGCAAGGCCGAGAGAAGGGAGCTCTCCAGGGGCGCTTCCAGCTCCCTGCCGTCCACGGTGATCTTCACGTTTCTCGTCATCTTGGACCCTCTCATCCCTTCACGGGCTTGAGATTCGTCTTGGTCTTCTCGCACACGCGCTCGTACTTGCCGCTCACCACCCGCACCGAGCCGTACTTGCAGGCGTCGAAGCACACGCCGCACTGGATGCACTTGGCCTGGTCCAGCACGTGCAAGGTCTTCTTGGCTCCGCTGATGGCCTGGGTCGGGCACTGCTTCCTGCAGATCCCGCATGCGGTGCACGCCGAGTCGATGATCTCGTAGCGGATCAGCGCCTTGCACACCATCGCGCGGCAGGTCCTGTCGTCGATGTGCTCCTCGTACTCCTCGCCGAAGTACTTGATGGTGCTCATGAGCGGGTTTGCGGCCGTGCCTCCCAGCGCGCACAGCGAGGCCTCCGTCACCACCTCCCCGAGATCCGCGAGCAGCACCATCTGCTCCCTCGTTCCCTTGCCAGCGCAGATGTCGTCCAGGATCCAGCCCATCTGCCTGAGACCCTCCCTGCACGTCACGCACTTGCCGCAGCTCTCGTCCTCGAGAAACTTCGTGAAGTAGCGGGCCACGTCCACCATGCAGGTGGCCTCGTCCATCACGATGCAGCCGCCCGAGCCCATGATCGAGCCCGCCTCGACCAGGCTGTCGAAGTCCACCGGCAGGTCGAGGAGCTTCGCGGGGATGGCCCCACCGCTCGGACCGCCGGTCTGCACCGCCTTGAACTCCTTGCCGCCGATGATCCCGCCGCCCACGTCGTAGATGAGCGACCGCAGGGTGATGCCCATGGGGACCTCGACCAGGCCCGTGTTGCACACCTTGCCCACGAGGCTGAAGATCTTCGTCCCTGTCGAGCCCTTGGTCCCTATCCCCGCGAACCAGCCCGCGCCCCTGTCCACGATGAGGGGCACGTTCGCCCACGTCTCCACGTTGTTCAGCGTCGTGGGCCGGTTGTAGAGCCCCTGCACCACCGTGTGGATGTGCTTGGCGCGAGGCTCGCCCACCTCCCCCTCGATGCTCGCCATGAGCGCCGTCGACTCGCCGCACACGAACGCTCCGCCACCGCGGTTTATCTTGATGTCGAAGCTCATTCCAGAGCCGAGGATGTCGCCCCCCAGAAAGCCGTACCTTCGCGCGTCCTCGATGGCCCTGGTCAGCGTCTCCACCGCCAGGGGGTACTCGTTCCTGATGTACACGTACCCGTGGGTGCCACCGATGGCCCACGCGCCGATGACCATCCCCTCGATCACGCGGTGCGGGTTGCCCTCGATGATGCCCTCGTCCATGAACGCGCCGGGGTCGCCCTCGTCCGCGTTGCAGATCACGTAGCGGATCCCCTCGGGCGCCGGAGCGTTGCGACAGGTCTCCCACTTGCGTCCCGTGGGGAAGCCACCGCCGCCGCGGCCCCTCAGCCCGGACTCCTTGACCTGCGCGAGGACCTTGACGGGATCCATCGCCAGCGCCTTGGCCAGAGACTGATAGCCGCCGTTCGCCAGGTAGTCGTCGATGTCGAACGGATCGATGCGCCCGTTCAGGTCGAACAGGATCTTGTTCTGGTGACGGTAGAACGGGATGTCCTTCTCCAGGCGGATCACCTCGCCCGTGCGCGGCGCCCGGTACAGGAGGCGCTCCACCACGTCACCGGCCTCGATCGTCGTCTTCAGGATCTCCGGCACGTCCTTGGGCGTGAGCGTCTGGTAGAACACCCCCGATGGGTGGTGCACCACCAGCGGGCCCTTCTCGCACAGGCCCTGGCACCCGGTGAGCTTGAGCTGGACCTTGTCGCCGAGCCCCCTGGCGTCGATCTCCGCCCTCATGGCTCCGGCCACGGCCATCGCGCCGCCCGCCCGGCAGCCCGTGCCAGCGCACAGGTAGATCACGTGCCCCCTGGGCGCCTTGAGCTTCTTGGCCTCGGCGCCGGCTGCCTCGAGCTGCTTTCTCGTTCGGATCGGAAGCTGCATCTGATCACTCCTCGTCGGAATCTTCGTCGGCATTGCCCTGGCCGTCACCGGAACGACGCATGCGAGCGATGACCTTGCCGAGCTTGTCGGCCGTCATGTCCCGGTGGTACTGCTTGTCGACCACCACGACGGGGCCCAGCGCGCAGGCGCCCACGCAGCCCACCGTCTCCAGGGTGAACTGCATGTCCTCTGTGGTCTGGCCCGGGCCGATGCCCAGTGCGAGCTCGAACTTGTCCACGAGCCTCGGTGCCCCCCGCACGTGGCAGGTGGTTCCGACGCAGACCTGGCAGATGTGCTTGCCCCGTGGGTCCAGGCTCAGCGACTTGAAGAACGTGGCGAGCCGGTAGATCCTCGTTCGAGGCACAACCAGCTCCTTGCACACGGCTTCCATCCATTGCCGCGGCAGGTAGTTGTTGATGGTCTGGATGTCCTGCAGGATCGCGAGCAGCGAGGCATCCTTCCTGTCGTACCGCTCGAGGATCGCGTCCAGCTGCCCCTTCTCGACCGCTCCTAGCCCCTCGATCTGCGTGGCCGGCTTGAGCGGGTGACTGGCGATGCCGACGAAGGGTGCACCGGCCGGGGCTGCTGACACGGGCGCTGGCTTCACGGGCTCGGGCACCGGAACTGGGAGCTTTGCCACGGGCTTGGCAGCCGCTGGCCTGGGAGTGGCCTTTGGCTTTTTGGGAGTGGCCTTTGGCTTTTTGGGAGTGGCCTTCTTCTTCGCCACCGCCGTTGTCTTTCTCGTCCTGGTCTGTTTCTTCTTGCTAGCCATTGGTCATGCGCTCCTTGAGCTCCAGCTCCGCATAGGTCTCGTCGACTTCCTTCTGGATCCGCTGGATGGGCGTCATCCCGTTTGCGTCTGCCGCGGCCTTCATGAGATGCTTGAACCTACCTTGCGTCTCGAGGTACTTCTCCACCTCGAGCCGGTGCGGCGTGGGGTGTGTGATCCTGTAGCGTCCATTCTCCACCTCGTACAGTGGGAACACGCCGGTCTGCGTGGCCAGCCTGCCCTGCTGTATCGTGGTGTTGGGCGAGCTGCGCCATCCCGTGGGACAGCCGGAGAATATGTGCAGGTACTTGGGACCGCGGATGGAGGCGGCTTTTCGCACCTTCTCCACCAGGTCGATGGGGAAGCTCGCGTTGGCCGTTGCCGCGTAGGGGATCCGGTGGGCCACGGCGATCGCCACCAGGTTTTTCTTGCGCGTCTGCTGGCCTATGCTCAGCTTGCCTGCGGGCGAGGTCGTCGTGGACGCGCCGTACGGGGTGGAGCTCGACCTCTGGATCCCCGTGTTCATGTAGGCCTCGTTGTCGTAGCACACGTACATGAAGTCGTGGCCGCGCTCCAGGGCGCCGCTCAGTGCCTGCAGGCCGATGTCCGCCGTGGCGCCGTCGCCGCCCATTCCCACGATGTTGAGCCTGCGCCGTGGCAGCTTTCCCTTGCGCATCAGGGCCTTGAGGCCGGCCTCGATGCCCGAGGCCACGGCAGCCGAGTTCTCGAACGCCACGTGCAGCCATGGCACGGCCCACGCGGTGTCCGGGTACGAGGAGGAGATGATCTCCATGCAGCCCGTGGCCGAGGCCACGATGGTGTTTCGGCCCAGGGCCTTGTGCACCAGCCTCATGGCGAGCACCTCGCCGCAGCCCTGACATGCACGGTGACCCGGGGTCAAGAAGTCCTCGCGTGGCAAGAGCCGGCCGACGTACACGTTCATTGCGCCGTAATCGTTCATGGGCTCCATGGCTTACTCCCTCAGTCCCACGATGCGAGCGGGCGGGACCTCTCTACCGGCTGCCACCTTCTCGGCATCGGCGTACATCTGCCTGATGTCGGCGTGCGAGACGTCCCTGCCTCCGAGGCCCGCCACGAACTCCACGATGGGAGGCTGGTTGCCGGTGCCGTAAAGGGCCGCCTTGAACTCCGAGGCCATGGGGCCCATCGGGCCGCCGAAGCTGATGGCCCTGTCCACCACGGCCAGGGCCTTGCGTCCCCTGGCGAGCTCCTCGAAGTCCTGGAACGGGAATGGCCTCCACAGCTTCATCGAGGCAAGCCCCACCTTCTTGCCCTCCTGGCGCAGCTCGTCTATCACGGTGCGGATGGTCTCTGCGAGCCCTCCTGCCACCACGAACAGCACATCCGCGTCTTCGGCCCTGTACGTGACGAATGGCGCGTAGTGGCGATCGAACACCTCGCCCATCTTCTTCCACGCCTCGACGATGGGGCCGTAGCTTTGGCGCAAGGCCTCGTCCTGGGCCTTCTTGGCCTCGGTGTAGATCTCCGGGATGCCCACGGGGCCCATTGTCCTGGGTGCATCCACGTCGAGCCTGCGCACCGGCACGAAGTCGGGCAGGTAGGCCCTGACCCTGTCCATCTCGGGCATCTCGATGGGCTCGATCACGTGGCTGAGGATGAAGCCATCGAAGTTCACCATGATGGGAAGCTGGACCCTGTGATCCTCGGCCACCCTGAAGGCGTGCAGCACGAAGTCGAGGGCCTCCTGGCCGTTCTCCACGAAGGTGGCGATCCAGCCGCTGTCGCGCTCGCTCATGATGTCGCTGTGGTCGTTCCAGATGCTGATGGGGCCGGAGAGCGACCTGTTCGCCACGACCATCACGATGGGCATCCTGAGGGAGGACGCGATGAACATGATCTCGTGCATGAGCGCCAGTCCCTGCGAGGACGTCGCGGTGAAGGTCCTTGCCCCCGCTGCGGAGCTGCCCACACAGGCGCTCAAGGCCGAGTGCTCGCTCTCCACGGGGATGAACTCCGCGTCCAGCTCGCCGTCGGCCACCAGCTCGGACAGATGCTGCACCACGTGCGTCTGCGGCGTGATGGGGTAGGCCGAGATCACGTCCACGTTCGCCAGCTTGGCCGCCTCGGCCAGCGCGATGGACACTTCCAGTCCGACGCGTCGGGCCATCACTCCACCTCCCTTTCCATGGCGATGCACGCGGTGACGCACTCGTTGGCGCAGATCCCGCAGCCATTGCAGTATTCTAGATCCACCTGCGGATAGCCCTCCTCGGTGACGCTCAGGCAGCCCTCGGGTCAGAAGATCACGCACACGGCGCACTTCACGCAGTTCT
>JBFYZU010000374.1:0-23392 GCA_041309365.1 Myxococcota bacterium | reverse complement strand
GAGCAAGCTCAGGCCAAGGACCGTGATGGCGGACAGCAGTGCCACGATGCATCCGCATCCGCATCCGGCGATCCAGGGCTTGGTCTTGTCTTCCATGTCCGACCTCGACCTACGACGTGGTGCGAGGCGCCTATGAGCGGGGGAGAGGCGCGCCGCAGTGGGGACAGTTGTGGCTGCCCTGCGGGGCGCTCTTCTGGCAGTACTGGCACCAGGCCGGCACGTTCACCGGTGCGTTCAGGTCGATGACGACCCTGTCCGGATAGGTGGGATCGATGCTCACCGCCACCTTCATGCCGGGCTGGACCCTTGGGATCTCGAGCTGCGAGAGGAGTTGCTCCGCCTTCGCCTCGAACGGTGGCCGGTCCTGTGGCTGCACGTGCAACCGGATGCTCACCATGGGACGGTTGTTGATGTAGGTGCCCGTCTCTGAGAGCGATAGCACGGTGGCCGTGGCGCGCTTCCCGGTCTTGAGGACCTTGTCGTGCTCCTCCTTCTTCTTGGCCAGGTTCTTCATGACCACGACGATGATGATGATGGGGGCGGCCACGGAAACGATCGTGATGACCAGGGAGAAAAGGATAATGATGATCGTGAAGATGATCGAACCGCCGCCGACGCCGATGGCCACGAGGTCCGGGTTGCCGGATGGATCGCACCCGGTTGCCAGAAGGCCGGCGAGCACCAGAGTCGCTATCGTCCTTGGCTGTGACATGGTGGAGCGAATCTAACTCCAGGAGGCGAGCACTTTCAACATGAACCTGCTCGCCTCGTCCCGCGAGATGCTCACTGGCCCTGGCCGGAGAGCAGGCTCCCGCCCGGCTTGAGCGAGAGGCCGGAGCCTCCGGGGCTCAGCGAGAGGCCGGAGCCCTTGCCCGTGAGGAATCCCTCGTGGGGCTTCTCGCCGATGTCGGGCATGTCGAGGACTGGCTTGTCGCCAGTGGAGTCGTCCTCCTCGTCCTCCTCGAGGATCGCCGCGATGTTCGGGTCCTCGGGCAGGTCTTCCTCGGGCTTCGTGGAAGGCCCGACGTCCAGCGACACCGACATCTCACCGAGCTGTGCATCGATGAGATCCATGATCTCCTGGGGCAGGTTCTCGTGCTGCCTGATCTCCTGCAGCACGTCTCGCATCTTCTGAGACTCGCCGGCCCGGCCGTAGATGGCGGCCAGAAGCAGGCCGGTCTGGGGGTCGTGGAAGTTCTTCTCGAAGGCCATCTCCGCAGCCTTCATGGCCTTGGCCACGTCCTGCTTGGCCATCCAGTAGTTCGTTTCGTAGACGGAGATGAGCGGGTCGTCGGGGTCTAATGATCGCGCCAGGTCCAGTTCGTGGCGCGCTTCGTCGACCTCGCCGGCCGCGAGCAGGGCCATGGCCAGGCTCGCGTGGGCCAGCGCGTAGTCCGGCTTCAGGTCGATGGCCTTCTGGATCTGCTCTCGCGCCTCCTGCTCCTCGTCGTCGGCGAGCAGGATGGCCCCCCATTTGACGAGCCTCTGTGCGTCCGTGCGGATCTGCAGGGCCTTGCGCAGCTCCTCCTCGCCCTCGTCGAGGCCCCCGCTCGTGAGGTAGATGAGGGCGCGCATCGTGTGGAGCTGCACCGCATCGGGATCGAGGATGAGAGCGTCCTCGAGCTTCACGAGAGATTCCTGGGCATCGAACTCCACGGCAACGAGCCTCACGGCCTGGTGGCCGAGCACCTGGGCCACGACCTGGGCGTCGGTGAGAGGCACGCTGGTGGCCTGGTCATCGGGCTGGGTACGGCCCTGGTGCAGGTCGTAGAGCACGTAGGAGCCCTCGTAGGATCCGCCGTCGTACACGGCCACGGCGAAGTGGCCGAAGCTGCCGGAAGGGTCCAGGGGCGCCTGCAGGCCTGGGTAGTCCACGACCTCGGCCACGACGGCGGCCAGGCCCACGTGACGGGCGGCCGCTGCGAGCATGAGGGCGAGCTCGAGGCTGTAGGCTTCGGGATGGTCGCCCGTCTCGATGGCGTCGAGCAGCGCGCCGGCGAATCGGATCTCGTCCTTGCGCGGCTGGCGCGGGACGAAGGGCTTGTACTTACCCTCCCCCTTGAGGGCGAGCAACGCCTTGTAGAGGGACCCTGCGCGGCCCTGGCCGGACCCGAATCCCTTGTGCTTCTCTGCGAATGTGTCGAGGGCCTCCGAGGACACGAAGGGATCGATGACGTTCTCCTCCTCGATGTCCTGCTCCGCGAGATAGCTCGACATGCGCTTCGGATCCACCGCGCCCAGGGCGGCGGGATCCAGGGTCACGGGGCTGGCCGTCGTCCTCAGGTGCATGAACAGGAAGGCTCCTGCCACGCACAGCCCGATGGCCAGTACGCCGGCGATGACGTACTTGCCCCAGGGGGGCAGGCTGAATGACTGCTTCTCCTCGACGGGCTCCACGCTGTGGATGGACATGCAGTGGGGGCAGCGGGGCTTCTTGCCCGGCTTGACCGTGAACGTCTCGTTGCACGAGACGCAGCGGTACCTGGGCAGGCCTGTTGTCTTGTCGGTCATCGTGTTCTCTCCACCTTCCCGAGCCTCACGCCGCGAGAACCTTTGCGACCTTTTCGACTGCCCACAAGATGTCTTCCTTGGAGATCACCAGGGGCGGCGCGAAGCGGATCACGTTGTCGTGAGTCTCCTTGCACAAAAGGCCCAGCTTTTGAAGGGCCTCGCAGAAACGGCGCGCGCCCCCCGCTTCGGGCAAGAGCTCCACACCGATGAGCAGGCCCTTGCCGCGGACCTCCTTGATGTGTGGCGAGTCGATCTCGCGAAGCCTCGCCATGAAGAACTCGCCAAGCTCCATGGAGCGCTCGTCGAGCTTCTCGTCGACGAGCACCTTGACCGCTTCCAGGGCCACGGCGCAAGCCAGGGGGTTGCCGCCGAAGGTGGAACCGTGCTCGCCCGGAGTGAACAGGCCCAGGATCTCCTTACCCGAGAGGCAGGCCGACACGGGGAAGACACCGCCTCCCATGGCCTTGCCCAGGACCAGGACGTCGGGCTTCACGCCTTCGTGCATGAAGCAGAACAGCTTGCCCGTGCGGCAGAAGCCCGTCTGGATCTCGTCCAGCACGAGAAGCACCCTGTTTTCGTCGCATAACGCTCTCACCGCCCCGAGATAACCCGCGGGAGGCACGATGATTCCCGCCTCCCCCTGGATGGGCTCCAGCATCACGGCCGCCGTTCGCCCGTTCATCACGGCGCGGATGGCATCCACGCTGCCGTACTCGACCACGTGGAAGCCCGGCGTGAAGGGCCCGAAGTCGTTTCTGTAGAGCTCCTCCGAGGAGAACGAGATCAGCGTCGTCGTGCGGCCGTGGAAATTGTTGTGCGCCACGATGATCTCGGCTTCGTGCCTGGGCACACCTTTCTCGATGTAGGCCCATTTGCGCGCGATCTTGATGGCGGTCTCCACGGCCTCCGCCCCCGTGTTCATGGGAAGCATGAGGTCCATCCCGCTCAGCCTGCACATGTACTCGCACAGCTCGCCGAGCCGGTCGTTGTGAAAGGCCCGTGATGTGAGGGTCAACCTGGAGGCCTGATCCGCGAGCGCCTTCATGATGCGCGGGTGTCGGTGTCCCTGGTTGAGCGCCGAGTAGGAGCTGAGCATGTCGAGGTAACGGGTCCCCTCGGCATCCCAGACCCATATGCCCTCTCCGCGCGTGAGCACCACCTGCAGCGGCTTGTAGTTGTGCGCCGAGTACTTCTCGGTCTGCGCGATGATCTCCTTCGAAGTGGCCATGGTCGTCCTCCAGTGGGGTGGGCAAGAAGATCAGCCCCTGCCCCGGTTCTCCGATATCTTTTCGAAAAGGTCGTGCACGGCGGCGTAGGGTGTGGCCGTGCCCGCCTCGATTTCGGCGAGCGATTCCTCCAGGGCGCCGGCCCATTCGTCGGCGAGCCTCCCGAGCACCTTCTCGACCAGACGACGCCGCAGCTCGGCCCGCAGGCGCCCCCGGCGTCCGTTGTCAGCGACCCTGGACCGGTGGGCGTCCAGCGCCTCGCGCAGCGCGTCGATCCCCTCGGCGCGCGTTGCAACAGTCTCGACCACGGCGGGCGGGTCGGCCATGCCCTGCAGCTGGAAGAACAGGGTGATCTCGCGCGATACCATGTCCGCTCCAGGCCGGTCGGACTTGTTGATCACGAACAGATCGCCCACCTCCATGATGCCGGCCTTCATGATCTGCACGGCATCGCCCGTGTCCGGCGACAGGACCACCGCCACGGTGTCCGCCACCGAGGCGATATCCACCTCGTCCTGACCCACGCCCACCGTCTCGATGATGACCACGTCGTGACCCATTGCGTCCATGACGCGGGCGATGTCCTGGGTCGAGCTGGACAGGCCACCGAGGGTGCCGCGGGTGGCAACGGACCGGATGAACACCCCCTCGTCGGCGGCGTGGCGCTGCATGCGCACCCGGTCGCCGAGGATGGCTCCGCCCGTGAGGCTGGAGCTGGGATCGACGGCCACCACGCCCACCCGCCGTCCGCCGGCCCTGTAGGAACCGATGAGGCCGTCCACGAGTGTGCTCTTGCCGCACCCGGGGCTGCCCGCGATGCCGATGACATGGGCGCGGCCCGTGTGCGGGAAGATGGCGTCGAGTACATCCTCGAATCGATCGGCCCGGTCGTCCACGAGCCTCATGGCCCTCGCCGCGGCGCGGCGATTGCCAGCGAGGATGTCCCCCACGATGGCCCGGGCTGTGCTCGCGGATTGCATGGTGTCACGAAGGTCGCCGGAGGTTTATATCGCGGACAGCCCCGGCCGGGCAACCTGCTGCCGACGACTGCTGCATGGACCGGCATGGCCCCCCAGTTCCACGTGCCGGGCGACGGGCATGTGGACCGGCGGCTCCGGCTCGGGCATGATGGGTGCACATGCGAACCGTGCTCGTCATAGCCCCCTACTTTCCACCTCTCGCCAGGGTGGGCGCACTGCGGCCGCTCAAGCTGGTGCGTCACCTGGGGGAGTTCGGGTGGCGAAGCGTAGTGCTCTGCCTGCCAGCGGGTGGAGGACTCGTGGATCCCGCGCTTGCGCAGGCCGTGCCCGGCGATGTGACCGTGGACCACTCGTTCGCAGCCGGTCCCCTGTGGTGGGTGGAGATGAGGGCACGCACCCGCACCGTGGGGCAGGAAGGGGCGAGTCTCACGGATGCAAGGGGGGCGCTGGGAAGGCTGGCGGATCGCGCCCGTGCCAGGTTCGACGACTGGACGTTCGTTGACACGCGCCTCGTCCACGCGCCCAACGCCGTGACAAGGGCGGTGACGCTGGCACGGCGCCACGGTGCCCGGGCGATCCTGGGATGCGGGGATCCCTGGAGCGGTCTGGTCACGGCCGCCCTGGCGGCTCGCGCGACGAGGCTTCCACTCGTCTGCGATTTGCGTGATCCCTGGACGCTGGAGCCCGAGAGATTCGCTGCCAAGGCGCCTCTCATCAAGGCGCTCGAGCGGCGTGTGGAGAGGTTCGTGTTCGAGTCGAGTTCCAGGGTCGTGCTCAACACCCGTACCGCTCTCGTCGCATACCGCGATGCGTACCCGGATCTGCCGGGCAACAGGTTCACCTTCCAGCAAAACTGTTTCGACAGCGGCCTGTTCGATGAGCCGGACGGGCACGTCGGGGATCCCGGGGGCGGGTTCAAGATGGTGTACTTCGGGCGGTTCAGGCGCTTTCGCAGCATGGACCCGGTGACCAGGCTACTGCGCAGAATCGACATGGATCACCCCGAACTGGGACGACGGCTGACCCTTCATGTGGTGGGCGGGGTGGAAGGTGAGGACCGGGATTCGCTCGAAAAGCTCGGGCCGCGGATCATCGTGCGGCCGGCGGTGCCGTACGGACGAAGCCTTCAGGTGCTGCGGTGCGCGGACCTCCTGATCCTGACTCTCGCGGGCAGCGCAGGGTTGCAGATCCCCGCAAAACTCTATGATTATCTCGCCGCGGATCGACCGGTGCTGGCTCTCGCACACAGCCCGGAGATGGCCGGGATCCTGGACGAGACGGGCATGGGGCGGTGTGTGGAACCAGACGACGTACGGGCCTCATCGCTCTTTGTGGCCGATGTGGCCAACGGCACGTGGCGCCCTCGTCCTGACCGGGATGCCATCGAGGCGTTCTCGGCCCGGTCCATGGCTCGAAAGATCGCTTCCGTGCTCTCAGGGGTTCCCGGTTGAAGTGACAGGGGACGACCTGAGCCCATCGATGAAAACGGCGATGGAGCCCCAGTAGAGCTGGCCACCAACTGCCATGATGGAGTTGTGGTCGGCTTCCGGGATCATCACCAGCCTCTTGTGTCGCGAGGCCGCGTGCTCAAAGTTACGCTCCGCGTGCCAGCGCGGGACGAGCATGTCTCCTTCAGCGTGCAGAAGAAGAACTGGCATCCGGACGTGCTCCATCTTGTTCTCGTTGTCGATTCCCTCGATGGCATCCAAGCCCAAGAAACTCGCCGTGACGCCCAGAAGGCCCAAAAGGGGCAACATTCGCGCGAAACCGCTCTCGATGATGAGACCGGTCATGTCGTCCGGCCGGCTCGATGCCAGCTCTATCGCGGGCGCGCTGCCGAGGCTGCGACCCATGACCACGAGAGGGCCGGTGTGGCCGCGTTCGCGAAGAGCTTCCAGCACGGCGTCGAGCACGGGATGGGCGTCTCTCAAGAGAGCACGGACCGTGGGACGGCCCGTGGACAGGCCATATCCTCTGAACTCTGCGAAGGCCACGCTGGCACCCAGCGCATGGAGGACAGGGGCGATGGGATCGTAGTCGTGCACGATCTCGCCGTTGCCGTGGAAATGCAGGATGGTCGGTAGCTGCGGGTCGGTGGGGTGGAACCTCACGGCCACTCGATCCGCATCGCTCACCTTCACCGACAGGTCGATGCTCCCCTCGGGCGGGGGGTATCCGGGGTCGGGACGAGGATAGAATATTCCGCTGTTGACCGCTGGCAGGTCGAGCTTCTCGAGGATGTCTTGCTCGTTCATGTTCCTAGGGATCCTCCTCCGCCTCGAGCTCGGCCTTGCGGACCTGCTCCTCGTTCCATCCTTCCCTGTGTCGCTGCACCACACGGAGTCGGACCATGGCTCCGGAGAGCTCGTTCTGGGCTGTCTCGAGCCTGTCTCTTGCTTGCTCCACACGATGGCGGGCTTGCTCGCAACGCTCCAGGATCCGGCCCAGGTCCTCCAATGTCTTGTCCTCGGTTGCGAGATGGGCCTGGATCTCGGCGGCGGCGACAGGTCCATCGAGCCTGCGCATGCGCTTTCCCCTGACCTCATCGAGGAGGCGTCTCATTCGCACGGATTCCTCTTCCACGGTCTCCAGGGTTTGCTGGGTCACCTTCAACTGCGCCTCCAGCAATGCCACACGGCGTGCTCTATCATCCTTCTCCCCCTCTCGCTGCCTGACCACGGCGTGGAGGGGATATCGCCTGTCGTCGTCGTGTCCCATGCAGGGTTCGTGCCGCCTCCCGGATGCGGAGCCGACGCCCCGCCTTGCCAGATGTGCTGGAGTGCCACAGGGTGCCATGCGGGTCAAGGTGAAGTCGACGTTTCGCTTACGGAATCGTATGCTCTTTTGGGGCGTTGCAGGTGTGATATCGAGGAGCTTCTTCACTGTCCTCGACAGGAAATGGGCTGGATCGGTTCGGATATTGGTCTATAATTGCGCTTGCAGCGGAGCGCTGATGAACCGGGCGCCACAGGGCACGTCTGAAATACGGCCGGCCGGTGGTCTTGCGCGGCTGCAATGTTACGGGAGGATCCCATGTCCAATTCGAGACTGATGGCCGTCTGGTCATGCATCGCCATGCTGTCCTGCTCGACGGATTTCAACGTCACCGGGGATGGTGGCGAGGATTCCGCCCCATCGGACGTGGAAACGGACATGGACGTCGTGACGGATCAAGCAGACGTGCCAATGGACACGGCGACAATGGACAGCCTGGACGTGGAGGACGGGCTGGATACGACGGATGTCGTCGAGGATCTCGATGCCATCGAGATACCGTCCACGTGCGGTGACTTCGATATCGACACCGGCGAAGAATGCGATGACGGACAGAATGGGGATCCGGACGACGGGTGCACGGATGCATGCACGTTCTCCTGCCACGACGACACCGACTGCCTGGATGAGGATATGTGCAACGGCGACGAGACGTGCTCGGAAGAGACGGAGGAGGGACGCTCCTGCGTGGCCGGGTCACCTCGGGAGGATGGGTTCGTGGTGAGCGACGATCCCAGGATCATCTGTCTGGACGGCGTGAGCCAGGAGTCCGAGTGCGGTGATGGGTTCATCGACTCGGGGGCAGGGGAGTTTTGCGAGCCTCCGGGCTCGAGCGATTGCGACGACATGTGCCGATGGGGGTGCACCGCGGACGATGACTGCGCCGGCGATGGAAACATCTGCAACGGTGAGGAGTTCTGCGACATGGCTGCGCACGTGTGTGACAGAAGGGATCCGCTCGTGGATGGGACCGAGTGTGGCATGGATCCGAGGATGATCTGCCTGGGTGGCAGTTGCCAGGCTTCCGTGTGTGGTGACAGATTCCTGGACATCGTCATGGAGGAGTGCGACGACGGGCGCGACGGCGATCAGGCCAACGGCTGCAACGACATGTGCGAGTACTCCTGCCACGAGAGTTCCGAGTGCGACGACGGGCAGGTGTGCAACGGATACGAGCTCTGCGAGGACGTGACGGCGGCAGGAAAGCTCTGCGTGGAGGGCCCCGATGCCCTTATCGGCACCGGATGCGACGACGGAGAGTTTTGCACCGCCGTGGACGTCTGCGACGGGGCAGGCCTGTGCCTCGGGTCGGGCAACCCCTGCGACGACGAACTGTCCTGCACGGACAACAATTGCACGGAGATGGATGGTTGCAGCTATCTTTTGATGGCCGACCACTGCCTCATTGATGGATCCTGCTATGGCAGCAGGGACAGAAACCCCTTCTTCGAGTGCCAGGAGTGCGATCCGGGGAGCCCGTTCGCATGGTCGAACGTTGGCGCGGGGGTGCCCTGCACGGACGATGGTCAATGGTGCACGAGCGATGCCTGCGACGGCATCGGTAACTGCGCCCAGAGCGTGATCTCGGAGGCTTGTCTCATCAACGGAACCTGCTACTCGGGGGGAACACCAAGTCCGTCCAACGAGTGCGAGCAATGCGATCCCCTGTATTCCCTGACGACGTGGTCCCCGATGGGAGCTGGTACCTTGTGCTTGGACGAGGGGCTGTGGTGCACCGACGACAGGTGCACGGGCTCGGGGGTGTGTGAGCACGCTCTCAGCTCGGGCAACTGCCTCATCGGCACCGGTTGCTATGCGGAGTGGGATATCAACCCTCATAACGAGTGCGAGCAGTGCCGGAGCACGGACCCGTACGGGTGGTCCGGAGTCGATGCCGGCGCTGGATGCAACGAGGACGGTATCACGTGCACCATGGACCAGTGCGACGGGTCGGGTAACTGTGATCATAGCACGATCCTGAGCGACTACTGTTTGATCGGAGGCAGTTGTTACTACACGTTCGAGGTCGATCCGGGTAGTGCCTGTCTCTGGTGCGACCCGAGCCTGTACCAGACGGAATGGTCGCCTGCCTCTTCGGGCCAGCCGTGCCCTGACGAAGGCGTGGCATGCACGATCGACGAGTGCAGCGGCGGTGGATCGTGTGTCCACCCCATCGATCCCAACTGGTGCATCATCGGGACGTCCTGCATCATGGCTGGGCAGCTCAACCCATCCAACAGCTGCCAGGAGTGCGATCCGACGAGGAGCCAGACCGCCTGGTCGAATCTGTCCTACGCTGACCCGTGCAACGATGACGGCGTCACCTGCACGAACGACCTGTGCAACGCCTTCGGGACCTGCACTCATCCGGTGGCCGCTGGCGCATGCAGGATCTCGGGGCATTGCTACTGGGATGGCGACTCCAACCTGCTCAACGAGTGTCAGGAGTGCAACAGCGCCCTGAACCCGGTCGCATGGTCGAACGTGGCGGAAGGGACGCTCTGCTCGGCCGATACCTACGACTGCACGCTGGACGAATGCCAGGCCGGGTCCTGCCAGCACCCCCTTGTCGATGGCATGTGCCTCATCTCCGGGGAGTGCTACGTCGATGGGGCAGAGCCGCTGGGCAACGAGTGCAAGGTGTGCGATCCGTTCAATGACCCGCTGAACTGGACGAACCGCGATTACACGTACTTGTGCGACGACGGGATCTACTGCACGATACCGGACAGGTGTAACGGCTCTGGCGGCTGCGCGGGAACGCCATCGACATACCTCTTCGGAGCGGTCGAGATAGACTCGCAGGGAGACAACACCTGCGTGCTGCTCGACTCGGGTGGGGTCAAGTGCTGGGGGTCTGGAGGGGACGGACAGAACGGGAACGGGAGCTACGGCGGGATCTCGGCCCCGGACGACGTGATAGGTCTGACTTCGGGCGTGGCCCAGGTCACGGTGGGCAGCTACCACGCGTGTGCGCGCATGACCGATGGCACGGCCAGGTGCTGGGGATCCAACGAATACGGACAGCTGGGAATCGGTTCTGTGGGTGGAGATTTCGCTGCCCCGCAGAACGTGGTCGACCTCGGAGCGAACGTCATCTGGATCTCCGCGGGTGGCAACCACACGTGCGCCGCACTGAGTAACTCCCGGGTGCAGTGCTGGGGGTACAACTACTGGGGACAGCTGGGCAACGGAACGTCCGGCTCCGGCACCGAGAAAGGGACCCCTACGCACGTGAGCAACCCGACCAACAGCGGGCTTCTCACCGGTATCGACCATGTATCGACCGGTGGCAGCTTCTCCTGCGCCAAGGTGAGCACCACCGGAGAGGTCCTCTGCTGGGGTTTCGGAGGATACGGAAATCTCGGCAACGATGGAGTCAACCCTTCGGCGCTGCCAGTCTACGTTGTGAACTATACGGGGACCACCTCGCACCTGCCGGACGCCTACCTCCCCGACTCCAACGGCAACCACACCTGCGTTCTCACGCCGGGCGGCTACCCCAAGTGCTGGGGCTGGAACAACTATGGTCAGCTTGGAGAAGGCACGCCATCGCCCTGGCCAACGCAGCGAAACGCACCCGAATGGGTGGAACTCACGGCGGGCTTGCCGAACTCGGATAACCTGACGATCGCTGCTGGCTCTCAGCATACATGCTCGGTGCGATACTCGAACGCTTATTGCTGGGGAAGCAACATATACGGACAGCTGGGGGACGGGAACATAGGCACGACGTTCAACCGCAACTCCTCCTCTCCCGTGCTCCACGATTCGGGTGGGATCTTGCTGGTCGGGGTCACCGACGTCGCAGCGGGCAACAGTCATACATGCGCCATCGTGGGCGCGGCCGGAAATGTCATGTGCTGGGGGCGCAGGAATGTCGGCCAGCTGGGCGATGGCATCTACTCAGGGGCGACTTCGGCCTACCCCGTGATGACCCTCTGCGATTAGTGAAGCGCCGGTCATCCTCCTGTCCGCTGGAACATCGAGCATGCTGAGCCTCGAGACACCTGCCATCGTGCTGAGACGGTCTGATTACGGGGAGAGCCACAGGATGGTCCTTCTGGCCACGGAGCAGGCAGGGATCCTGTCGGTCGTTGCACGTCACGCGCGAAGGAGCGTCAAGCGTTTCGGCGGGGGCCTCGAGTTCTTCACGCTGGTGACGGCCACGCTGGAGCGCAAGAAAGAAGACGGGCCCTGGAACCTGGCGCGGACCCGCATCGTGAGGTTCCACGATGGGTTCGTGGGTGACATGGGACGTTTCGCTGCTGGGTCCTACGGCATCGAGCTTTTTCGCATGCTCGTCCCCGAGGAGGTCATCGAGCCAGAGGTGTTCTTGTGGCTGGCCGGTTACCTCGAGAGGTGGGAGAGCGAGTTGCCTTCCCCGCTGGACATCGTCTGCGAGGAGCTCGGCCTGCTCGGCCTGCTCGGGCACGCTCCGAGGTTCGACAGGTGCGTGTCCTGCGGACGCGAGGCGCCGCCGAATGCATGGGCTCGATTCGATGCACCAGCGGGTGGCATCGTCTGCTCCACATGCGGAGGCGAGGGGCCCAGGCTCGGGTCCCGCGTCAGATACCTGTTCGTGGCCACTGCCAGGGGGGACGACTGGCAGAAAGACGAGCTGCTCGTACATGTGGCGCAATCCGAGACGCCCACTCTGCGCCGATGCATGGACTCCTACATCCGTGCCCTCGCGGATCGCGAGCCTCGCTCCATGAAGGAGCTGAGGCGGGCCTGGGGCATGGATTGACTCAGACGGATGCCGCGAAGTGGACGTACCATTTGAGTACTCGCTTGACGTACTTGACGGTGGTCTTGAAAGGGGGGACGCCACCGTGCTTGATCACGTTGCCTTCGCCAGCGTGATATCCGGCGATTGTGAGGATGATGTCGCCCTCGAACATGTTGGCGAGCACGCGCAGGTAGCGGGTGCCTCCCAGGATGTTCTCTCGCGGGTCGAAGGGCTTCTTGACTCCCATGCGCTCGGCCGTACCCGGCATGAGCTGCATCAGGCCCATGGCCCCGCATACGCTCACGACGTCCGGATCGTAGTCGGATTCCACCTTGATCACGGCACGGATGAGGGCGTCCGGGATCTTGTAGAGCGCGGAAGCCTCGGCGATGTAGGAGTCGTACCGGTGGTACCGATCCGGGCTCTTGTCATCGGCTGGGACTGGGATCACGTTCTTGTCGGGCTTGCGGGAGTCGGGTGTTTCCAGGTAGACCTTGAACTTCTTGCTGCTCGTGGGCTTGATGTTCGTGAAGTGGATGACACCGTTCTCGTCCGTGTAGGTGTAGATGTCGGCCCGGGCCTCTCCTGGGGACATGAGGAAGAACGCCAGCACGGTGGCGATACAGGTTCTCGAGCGTTTCACAGAGCAAATTGTACCGGATGGCATCCGGACGGGGCAAGAAATGGCCGGTCAACACACGCACATTTCGGATTTCCTGGTCATCGGAAGTGGCATCGCTGGCATGAGCTTCGCCCTGGAGGCTGCTGAACACGGTTCGGTGACGGTACTCACCAAGCACCATCTCTCGGACAGCGCCAGCGCCGTTGCTCAGGGGGGAATCGCCGCGGTGCTTGGCGAGCAGGACACGTTGGAGAGCCACGTTCGCGACACGCTCCGGGCGGGCGCCGGGTTGTGTCGCGAAGACGTTGTCAGGATCACGGTCTCCGAGGGGCCAGAGCGCGTGCGCGAGCTAGAAAGGCTCGGGGTCGTGTTCAGCCATAGGGACGAGGAGCACGGAGGAGGCCTCGACCTCGGGCGTGAGGGAGGACACAGCCGCCGGCGCATCGCGCACGTGGCCGACAGTACAGGACGCAGCGTCATGGACGCACTGGTGAGTCGAGCACGAGAGCACGCAGCGATCCGTCTGGAGCGAGAGAGCATGGCCGTGGATCTCATCGTCGCATCCCGGTTCGGGGGCGATGAGCGGTGCATCGGATGCTACACCCTGGACGAGCGCACGGGACAGGTGCACACTTACCTAGCATCCTGCACTTTGCTCGCCACGGGTGGGACCGGAAAGGTCTATCTATATACCTCGAACCCCGATGTTGCCTCCGGAGACGGCGTGGCCATGGGGTTCAGGGCCGGTGCCATGGTGGCGAACATGGAGTTCTTCCAATTCCATCCGACGTGTCTCTATCATCCGAGGGCTAAAAGCTTTCTCATCTCCGAGGCTCTGCGTGGCGAGGGTGCCTGGCTCACCCTCATCGATGGAACGAGGTTCATGCCCGGGTACCACGATGATGCGGAACTCGCACCGCGCGACGTGGTGGCAAGGGCCATCGATGTGGAGCTCAAGAGGACCGGGGACGATCACGTGTTTCTCGACATATCGCATCGCGATCCGCACTTTATTCGTGGTCGTTTCCCATATATTCACGAGCAGTGCCTTAGGTGGGGGCTTGATATCACAACGCAGCCGATCCCCGTGGTGCCTGCAGCCCACTACCTCGTGGGAGGACTCTGGACGGATACTGACGCGCGCACGACACTGCGAGGCCTGTGGGCTGCTGGTGAGTGTGCCTGTACGGGGTTGCATGGCGCCAACCGGCTTGCCTCGAACTCCCTGCTCGAGGGTTTGGTGTTCTCGAGAAGAGCGGCTGCGAGTGCGGCCTCAATGCTCAAGGATCTGCCTCTGGAGGGCATCGCGGTGCCCCCGTGGGATCCAGGGAGCGCGACTCTCTCCGACGAGGAGGTCGTGGTCACCCAGGACTGGGACGAGATCAGGCGGTTCATGTGGAACTACGTGGGCATCGTCAGATCTGACAAGCGTCTGGAGAGGGCGAAACGCAGGCTCCAGCTCATAGAGGAAGAGATCAGGGACTACTACTGGGACTATCACGTGACACGCGATCTGCTCGAGCTGCGAAATCTCGCGACGGTGGCCGGTCTTATCATAGAGTCCGCGATGTTCAGACGGGAGAGCCGTGGCCTTCACTTCACGGCGGATTGCCCGGAAGCACGGGATGAGTGGGTGGGGGAGACACTCATGGGCTTTGGAGTGGAACCCCGGTTGCAGCGCTTCGACCCCAGGGGTGATTCGTGATGAGGGCAAAATGCCCATACTTCAGATGAGAACGGCTGTCCCTATTGCCAGGTACAAAAAGATCCCCACGACGTCCGTTAGAGTCGTCACGAACGGGGCTGTCGCCACGGCTGGGTCTAGCCTCATTCGGATGAGCAAGAATGGCAGCAAGGTGGAGATCATTACGGCCACGAGCATGGAAACGAGCAAGCTGCCCGCAATGACGGCGCCCAGCGCAAGCGAGTTGATGGCTGGGTTGTCGAGGAAGCGAAGAAAGCCGAAGGCACCGAGCAGAACGCCGTAGAGGAAACCGAGTAGCGCGCCCACCATGGTTTCACGGCCAAGGGTGGACCACATCTGGGAGAAGTCCGCTCGGCCTGTGGCGAGAGCCCGTACCACGATCGTCGTCGATTGAGTACCCACGTTGCCTGCCATGCCGACGATCATCGGGATGAAGGCGGCAAGAGGTATGATGGCCTTCAGTGTGGGTTCGAAGTAGCCGATGATGAGGGCCGCGATGGCCTGACCTATCCACGTGATGAAGAGCCATGGAAGACGTCGGCGAAAATTCGTTCCCACACTCATGGCATCCACCATGTGGTCTCCAGCGCCTGCCATCTTGAGCATGTCCTCGGTGGCTTCCTCGCGCAGAACGTCAATGACGTCATCTACGGTGATGATGCCCATGAGCTTGCCTGCCTGATCGATCACGGGGATGGCAAGCAGGTCATAACGCGATACGAGCATGGCCGCGAATTCCTGATCGTCCTCCGTGTGGACCGAGACGACGTTCGATTGCATGATGTCCCTGAGCTTGGCCTCCGATGGACATGTCACTAGCTCGCGCAGGCTCAACACACCGACGAGTTCCTGTCTCTCGTTGATCACGTAGATGTAGAACGCCATCTCGAAGTCACCTGAGCGCTGGCGCAGGATCCTGATGGCACTCTCTGCATCGACGTCCTCCTGCAATGCCAGATAGTCGGGACTCATGATGCCGCCGGCTGATTGTTCGCCGTAGGTCATGAGGTCCTCGACCTCTTCCTGATTGTTGTCCTCGATGCCCTTGAGGATCTTCTGGCGCAGGTCTTCGGGTAGCGAGGCGAGGATGTCGGCGAGATCGTCTGCCGGGATCTCGGTCATGACCTCGACGAGTTTCACATCGTCCAGTACGGCAAGGGCGATGGGGATCAGATCCCTGTCCAGGTAGGAAAGAACTTCTGCCCTTCGCTGGGTCCCCTCGATGAGCTCGAAGATCTTCTGCTGCGAAGGTTCGTCGAAGAGCCTGAAAAAGGTGGCGATGTCAGCCGGGTGCGTCTTGGAGAGCAGCTTGCGAGCATGGGTGAAAGCGCGCCTGCGCAGCAGGCGTTTCAGGTTCTCGTACAGCCTGGGAGGCAGATTGCGCTCCATGGCTCCGCTCCGATCCCAGAGGGTTTGGCCCTCGTTGTATGCCAGCAGGTTTCAGAGTGTAGTCTCCACCTTGCCCTGCGGATCCTTGGCCGCTTCTTCGTGAGAATTCGCCCCGTTTTCTGTTCCGTTTTGATGGAACACGATCATCAATAGAACCCCACCCAGGATGACGAGGAGCGCCAGTGCCAGTATCCAGCTCAGGCCCCGGACCCTGCCTGGCAGGACGACCGGGTGGATGGAAGACATCAATGACTGTCGCGCCTTCGATGGCAAAACGACCCTGTCCATGTAGGCTTCGAGAACGCTGCTCTCCTCCATCTCGATGGCCTGGCAGTATAGCTTGATGAACCCTCTCACGAAGATGTCGCCAGGCAAGTCGTCGAATCGGTCTTCCTCGAGCAACGATAGCGAGTTCAGCGGGATCTTCGTGCGGGTTGCTATCGATTCGAGGGTGTATCCCTTCTGCTCACGGGACCTGCGAAGGATACGTCCAGCCGACTTCATCGGTGATGCTCCACGGTGTACGCTGGCCGATCGGTCTAGCGACTTGTCAGAATTCTTGTGGGAGTTCGGTCTCCCCCTGTTCCGGTCCTTCGATCTTCTCCATCAGCTGATGGCATTCCTGGCCGAGACTCGAGTCGGGCTCGAGCTCATAGCACTTGCTCAAGCTCTCGACCGCTTCCTCCGGACTCCCCAGTTCCTCGTGGATGATCCCGATCAACCTGTACGAGTCGGCGAGCCTCTCGCACCCCCCCCAGGGGTCCTCCACCTTCAGGGACTTTTCCAAAGAATCGAGCGCATCCTTGTAACGTTTGAGCTCGAAGTAGACAAGCCCCATCCGGTAGAAGCCCGTGCAGAACATTGGTTGCAGTTCCACGGCCCTCTTGAGCATCTTCAGGGCTTCTTCGTACTCGTTCATCTTCATGTACGCCAAGCCGAGGTTCCCGTAGGCAAGGTGAGGAGTCGTGTAGAGGAAGTCCTCTGTCACGCCGGTGAGCACCTTGATGGCCTCGGAATACCTTCCCTGTTCGATGAGGATGACGCCGAGCAGGTTGGACGCCTCCGGGTAATGGTCGCCGTACTTGAGCGCAAGCCTCACCGATTCCTCCGCCTTGCTCCATTCGTTCATCTGGGCGAAAACGTAGGCTATCAGGAAATGCGCCTCGGCGTTCTTCGGGTTTGCCTGGATGGCGAGGAACGCCTCTCGCCTCGCATCCAGGATCTGGCCCTGCTCGAGATGAGTGGTGGCCATCTCCAGATGGAGATTGGACTTGTTGATCTCCTTTTCTGTGATGCGTGGCCCGCATGTGGCTGCCATCGTGCCCGTGCAGATCACGACGAGAACGGTCACAGTGAACGCGCGGGATGTTCTATGCGCGGCCATGGAAAAGGAACCCTATCAGACGGCTCTCGGGCAGACAAGAGGCCCAAGAACCCATCGTGGCCGCTCGTGAGGCAAGATTGCATGGAACGGGAATTTGGCATAGGATCCCGGCATCGCATGGGAGTGATGCCATGATCTGCTGTCCGCCATGTGCCAGGTCTCTTTTTGTGGCATTTGTCGCTTCGGGCTGCGCCACGGGTGCGTCACAGGATCTCGATTTCGGATGGCAGGACACCGGCGGCCTTGATACGTCGATCCTGGATACCTTGCCCGAGACCACTCCGGATCCCTTGGCCGACTCGCTTCCTGACGAATTTTCGGACACGTTGGGGGACACCTCTGGCGAGCTGCCTGATGATGTGCCTGTCGATACGATCATGGATTCGTTCGATACGGTGGACTCGGTGGCCGACACTGCTATCGAGGATGTCGGAGTGGACGAGACAGCGACCACATGCACTGTCGCGGATCTCGTGACGCAGACCATGTGCGGCGCGACACGAAAGTGCACCTTCATCAGCGTGGATGTCCTCGGTGTGCCCATGCCTTTCTGTGATATTGCCGGTGCTCAGGGCTGGAATCAAACCTGCGGGAGCGGTGGTGCAAGCGACAATTGCCAGGCCGGCTACATCTGCCTGGGTTCTGGCGCGGGTTCCACATCCGTATGCAGGCGGTTCTGCAGCACCGACAGCACCTGCACGACCTTTCCGGGAGGCCCACAGGCACAGTGCGAGGTTGGCATCTCCGTGGGAGGCACGGATGTCGTGGGCGTGACGACCTGCTCGTTCTCGTGCGCCCCGGTGACCCAGGTGGGCTGCAATACCGATCAGGGATGCCGTGCGGCGGATCTCGATCTCGGATCAGCCTACTGGACTGACTGCACACATGCCGGGACAGGGGTAGGCTGCGTTGCCGGCACGGCAGCGGATTGCCCCAGAGGGCAGGATTGCTTCACCACGGATGGCGGAATCACCAACGAGTGCCTGGCCTACTGCAGCTATCCCTGGGGTTCCTGCTCTACCGGAAGTTGCCAGCAAAGCACTGGGTGGCCATCCACGGTGGGAGTCTGCTTCTGAGAAGAACCGATACTGGTGCGGTGATGTCTGAGCGAATGACTACTCCTCGTAGAACATGGGCGAGCGCTTGTTGAGGAAGTCCTGGATGGCCTGCTTGTCGGTTACGGACAGGCCGACGAACTGCACACCCATGCCGGGCTGCATGTCGGGGGTCAGGGGGTTGAGTTCTCTTATCCAGCGGACGATGCCCTGGGCCATGACGGTGTAGCCACTCGGAAGCGTGAAGTTGACGTCTATGGAAGTGCCGATCTTCTTGAAGTCGTAGGTCGATACAAAGAGGCCACCCTCGCTGATGTCCTCGGAGAAGCCCGTAAAGAAGTTGGAGTCGCTCTGGAAACCTATATCCACCTCGCACGCAACGCGAGGCACGACCCTGTCCGGATGGTGCTCGATGGGTCTTGCCGAGGGACGGGGCTGCGGGGCGACCTGTACGGCCGCAACCTGCTCCTGTGCTCTGGATACGGGGTAGAGGATGGCGAGGACGCGAGCAATGGTCCTCGATGTTTCCATCACCGCAGCCTCGGTGGACTGCGAGTCCTGCAGCATGCCCAGGGCCTGGCTCAGTGATGTCATCGCGCTCTGGACCCCGACCACATGTGCAGGTTCCGTCGGCTCGGAGAACTGGACCGCGTAGAGGGCTCCCACGGACTTGGCGATTGCTCCTGTCAGTGCCTGGACGTCGAGCGCGGGAGCCTTGATGTCCTGCAAGGAACCAAGCGCCTGCGAGAGCATCTCCTTTGCGATCTGAGCCGGGCGTCCGGCAGGAATGGACATCCGCATGACTGGCTGGCCGCTCATCTTCATCCCCTTGCTAGTGCCTCGATGGTCGGAGTGACATCATATGTTCAATCTTCGGGGTGTTCAAGGCCAGGTCGACCAAGGGAAACTTCGGGATTCTTCGCGGCGATTAGCATCCATGGAGCCCGAGGAGGAAGTCATGGACACCCGTCTCACCGTCAGCTTCAGGGGTGTGATCATCATGGAGATCCCGCTCCAGGGATCGTCCTTCGGCGTTGGGAGCGGACCTGGAGAAGACCTGCGTCTGGCGGGTGGGAGCATCGTGAATCACCATCTCGTTCTGAGGCGACGAGGAAGAAGATGGCAGGCCGTGGCCTGCGAGGGTGCCCGGATCATGGACGGCGAGGGCCGTTCGGCACGTCGCATGATCATGAGGCCTGGCGTCGTCCTGAGGCTGGATCAGTTTTCGCTACAGGTTGAGAACTCTTGCCCACCCACGGAAACGTCCGGTACGCAGACACTGCCTGAGTCCCGCTGCCACGACAGTCCGCCTCAGATGGAGCTGAGGACCCCTGAAGGATGCAGGCCGAGGAAACTGCGCCTCAAGGATCGCCCAGTGTGCATCGGCAGGGACGCGAGCTGCGATCTCATCATCGAGGATCCTTACATAAGCCTCAAGCACGCACGTATCTCCCCTGTGGCGGGGAGCTGGGTCATCACGGACCTGGGGAGTCTGAACGGGACGAGAATCGAAGGAAAACGCGTGGATGGGGCCGAACTCGTCGGTGGAATGCGGATAGGGATCGGCAGGACCATCATCGAGTGCGGTGCGTATGGGCACGTAGTAGAATCCGGGTCTTGGCTCGTGACCCGTGGGATCACCGCTGTTGTAGAGGAAATCGAGCGTTGTGCTGGTACCGACCTCCCTGTCCTCATCCTCGGAGAGAGTGGGACTGGAAAAGAAGGCATTGCCAGGCGGTTGCACGATCGAAGCCGACGCAGATCTGGGACGTTCGTGCCCGTCAACTGTGCGGCCATGCCGGAGTCCCTGGCGGATTCATTGCTCTTTGGCCACGCAAAGGGAGCCTACACCGGGGCCCAGGAGCACACTCAGGGCCTCATATCGGTCTCCAGCGGTGGGACTCTCTTTCTGGATGAGGTGGGTGAGCTTTCTGCCTCCTCCCAGGCCCGGCTGTTGAGGGTCATCGAGGAAGGCATGGTCCGTCCGCTGGGTTCCTTGCAGGTCGACCCCGTGGATTTGAGGATCGTTGCCGCAACGAACAGGAATCTCGGCGAGATGGTCAACCGGGGGATGTTCAGGTTGGATCTGTTCCACAGGCTTGCCGTGCTGACGGTCAAGATCCCGCCCTTGCGGGATCGCAGATCCGACATCAGCGAACTGGCGAGGTTCTTGATATCGAGCAGAGTCATCCCGGCACATGGGTTATCTCCTTCCGCCATGGAACTGTTGACCCGACAGTCATGGCCCGGGAACGTAAGAGAGCTCAGGAACGTACTCGCACGCGGAGCAGTGGAAGCTGCCGGAGGAATCATTGAGCCCGGGCATCTGAGATTTCCGGCCAGCATGGAGTCGGGAATGAAACCCAGAGGTGAGCTCCCATCCACCGCGGACGAAGCAGCCTCGTTGCTATGCAGGGCCAGCGGCAACATCTCGAAAGCGGCACGGATGCTTGGTGTGGCTCGCTCGACTTTGAGGGATCACCTGGTGAGGCTCGGCGTTCCTTGCAGCGTCAATGGGCTGGTACACGGTGTCTGATAGGATAGGGGAAGGCAATCCGCCCGCCTATGATCACCTGTCGTGCGTGGGTGACGCCGAAGTGATACAGGATCTCTCGCCAGTCCTCGACGGAATGGATGACAAGATCCGCTGATGCCCCGGCAACGATGGTTCCTTCCGGTTCTGCCAGGCCAATGGCACGGGCTGCCATGCTCGTGATGGCACGCAGGGAGTCTGCACAGGAGAGCCCCATCGCTGTCGCGGCGATGAAGGCCATGAGGAGCAGGTTCTCCGTGTACGATGTGCCCGGATTGCAGTCCGTTGCCAGCGCCACGCGAACTCCGGCCTCAAGGAATCTCTCCGCCCGGGGGGGGCGAAGTCCTAGGGAGGCCGCAGCTCCGGGCAAGAGAACCGCAACCGTGCCTGCCTCTGCCATGGCATCGAGTCCATCCTGCGAGATCACATCGAGATGATCCACGCTTGATGCTCCGAGCCTCGCTGCCATCTCCGTTCCGCCCAGATCAGAGAACTGACCGGCGTGAGCATGGAGCGAGAGGCCACCATCTCTGGCCGCTCTGAGGATACGCTCCGACTGTTGAGGATCGAATGCACCCTCCTCGATGTAGACGTCGCACCCGGTCGCGAGCCGCGCTTCGATCACGGCGGGCAGCATCTCGTTCACGACGAGGTCCACGTAGGCGTTCCGGTCTTTGGCGAATTCCTGCGGGACGGTGTGAGCTCCAAGAAACGTAGGCACGAGCTTCACGGGTTGAAGGGACGATAGCGCGCGGATCACCCTGAGCAGCTTCAACTCCGATGGAAGATCGAGGCCATACCCGCTCTTGGCCTCGCATGTTGTCACGCCAAAGGCGAGCATGCGGTTCAACCTGGACATGGACTGTGTGATGAGGGCCTCCTCCGTGGCAGCCCTCACTGCCTTGACGGTTGAGAGGATACCGCCACCCTCTGCCATGATCTCCAGGTAGGGCTTTCCTTCGAGCCTCCACTCGAACTCTTGAAACCGGCTGCCGGCGAACACCACATGGGTGTGCGGGTCGATGAAACCTGGAGTGACCACGCAACCCGATGCGTCGATCTGGATCGTCGACGAAGTCATCTCGACGCTGTGCTCGAGATCGGTATCGAACCCTACCCAGACTACGCTCGATCCCTGCACTGCGATGGCCCCATTCCTGATAATCAGGTTCTGGATAGTGCCTTCCTCCGCAGTGAAGATCTGGGTGGCGTGTCTCACCACCAAGTCTGCTGTCATGCTCATGAGCGGTAGTGTACACCATTTGAGGGCACGCCATCCTGTCCTCTACGGTGTGACATTGCGCATGGGTCTTGCTCGGCGTTGACAGGTCTCTGGAGCCTACGTACGCTTGCCCCCCCGGAGGAGTGGCCGAGTGGTTTAAGGCGGCGGTCTTGAAAAACGCTTCCCGGAAACGGGACGGGGGTTCGAATCCCTCCTCCTCCGCCAGTGACGGACCTTGATCGGGGTCTTGCTTGCTTGGGGTGCTTGCTTGGGGTTGAATGCTCGACGCATTCGTGTTATCTGTTCCGGCGCCTCTCGGGGCGGATCCGGCCAGGTAAAGTCCCCGGGACGCATCGGAGAGGTGGCCGAGTCGGTCGAAGGCGCTCGATTGCTAATCGAGTAGGGGCTTAAAAAGGTCCCTCATGGGTTCGAATCCCATCCTCTCCGCCGGTTCGGTGGATTGAATCGAGAGCGCCCGTAGCTCAACTGGATAGAGCGTCTGACTACGGATCAGAAGGCTGGGGGTTCGACTCCCTCCGGGCGCGCTAGTCAGTCGGTTGTGATTCTTCCTCTGCAGAGCGTTCCCTGCATCAGGGCATCCTGGTAACCGGAGTCCTCGGCAGGGGCGAGCGTGACTGCGAGCGTGAACTTGTCGTCGCATCCTTCGCTGGACCAGTTGCCCGCTCGCAGATCACCCACATCGTCGAGGTCGAGCTTCCCATCGATCTTGATATTTCCGGCAAGGCCCTTCACGAGCAGGCTTCCGGTGGCGATGGCTGACAGCCCCGGACGGTCGAAAGGAACATCGCTGAGTTTCACCACGAGGTCGTATGACTTCGGCTTGCCGGATGCCATGTCCACCTCACCTCCCATGGTAAGCTTGCCACCCTGTTCGAGCATCCCCTCGAGGTGAGTGATGTGGAACGTCGACGAGTTGAAATGGAAGCTCGCCCGTGTGAGCAGGATCTTGACCGGTACTCCGGTAAGACCCACTGTCCCGCCCTTGATTTCCATCTCGACCCAGCGACTCGAAGGAACCTTTCCCTTGGTCCATAGCTTGCCCGGAAGCTTGAGGTTGGTCACTTTGCCCGTGAATCCCGAGAGAAGGACCTCTGGCGAGTCGCCATCCGTGAATCGCACGGTCCCCTTGCCTATGCCAAGCTTGCCGAGCTTGAGATCCGGGGCCGCCGGGATCGGGGAGCCGTCTGCGGTCTTGACCTTCCAGAACTTGTCCTTGGAAAAATCCAGCTTGAGATTG
>JBFYZU010000373.1:0-3763 GCA_041309365.1 Myxococcota bacterium | reverse complement strand
GAGCACCCGCACCATGGTCGAGTGCCTGCGCTCGAGCCACACGCCGTCCTCGTACCCGATCATGGCGGTGACCTCGCCTCCCCTGGGGATCCCGGGGCCCACGACCGCCACCTCGGCGCGCACGTCGCCCGAGGGGTCCAGCACGACGACCTTCGATCCGACCAGCCTGTCGAGGAGCACGATCTCGCCGTCGCGGGTCACGAGCACGTCGTCGAAGGTCCGAGACGGGATCGGGACGGCCTCGACCGCCCCGGATCCGGGGTCGATGAAGAGGACCCGCCCGTTCACCTGATCCAGAAGGGCGATGCGGCCTCCTGCCGTGACCGCGAAGCTCATGGGCCCCATGGGCGACGACTCGTCGCCGGCGAGCTTGCCCGCGGCCCGGCCGGTCGATCCCCAGGGCAGCTCCACCAGCGTCACGGGCGAGGCAGGCCCGACGCCGCCGTCGACATCGACGTGGATGGTCCTGTCCTGCGCCGGTCCCGTCAGGACGCGGGCCGCACCCTCGTCGCCCGCGCCGGCCGCGGCTCCATCGTCGGAAATGCCCCTGCAGGCGGGCGTCACGGCCACAAGGGCGATCGCGAGGACGAGCCGTTTCGTGTCTTCC
Source organism: Myxococcota bacterium (assembly GCA_041309365.1). Lineage (GTDB taxonomy): Bacteria > Myxococcota_A > Polyangia > DRWM01 > DRWM01 > JAFDER01. The sequence goes on along the minus strand of JBFYZU010000373.1, from coordinate 3,156 downwards.
ACCATTGGTGACAATCTAGCGCAACTGCACGGCCGGCGCAAAGGGGACGGGGCGTCGTGCAGGCTCCACGACCACGAGGGGAGATGGGATATTCGGGAGCCTCAACCCACCCGCCGGGCTTCAGCCCGCGCACCCTGCCCTGGTGCGCGAGCAGCGACCCGACGTAGTCGTGCAGGTCCTGCTCCGTGTACGCGTCCGAGGGGACCTTCCCGTCGACCAGCGCCTCGAGCAGCCCCAGCATACGCTGGCGCTGGGCCAGGGCTCCTGGCGTGTCCGTCGAGAACCCGATGCTTCTTGGATGCTCTGTCATCTTCCCCGTTTTTTCCATCGTCCGACCCCGAAGGCGGGGTTGAGCGCCGTGGTGAAGAGGCTACCGCACGAGGGGCACCCGAGGTCCTTGAACGGCAGGTACGCCCCCTCGCTCGTTTGCCACCCACGACCGCAGCCGCACCGGCACGGGAACGTGGCCGGCAGCGGGCGCGCGAGCCTCATGCGCGGCCGGCCGGGCCATCATCTGCTGCTGCCTCCTCGCCTCATGACCCCATCATACTGCAGGGGTGCAACACGGCCTCCTGTGCAGGGGGGTGGGGCGGGCCTAGTTTTCCATGGCCACGAGGTCGCGCTGCAGCCTCTCCATCTCCTGGTCGAGGGCGCGCGCCATCCCCACGACCCTGGCCAGCCTGCGATAGACCGCCTCCCGGGGATCCTCCTCGCGCCTCGGCTCCGCCTCCATCTCGGCGCTCAGCTTGTCGAGGTCGAGCGAGGCCTGGGGCATGAGCTCCTCGCGCGAGGGGTCGGGACCCACGCTTTTCGAGGCCCTGCGCCTCCTCTGCTCCTCGAACCGCCTGTTCTCCTCCTCCAGCCTGTCCAGGTCGATGACCGGGATGTTCTTCTTGCCTGGCATGGTGTTCTCCTCCTCTTCGTCCGTGTCCCTGCCTTCCTCCTTGCGGGTCGTCGCTCAGGGCGGATCGATGCCGATGCTCAGGACCTCGTAGGTGGTGCCGGAATAGTCGACCGTCCAGCCCAGGCCTCCGGCCCTGAGGTCAACCACCGTGAGCGTGTACGGCTCGTTCGAGGCGATCTCGTCGTCGACCGTCAGATCGATGTCCAACATGGTCCACGTCAGGACCGAGCCGGGGCCGATGGTGATGTCGCAGTACTCGTACCAGCTCGGGTTGTATGTGTCGGTCGCCTCGCTCGTGGTGCACGAAGCGCCCGCCAGCGAGAGGGAGACGACCACGTCCGGTGGACCGCACGGCGAGTCGTAGCAGGCGTCGTCCCACCACTGGCGCTCCGGCAGGTGCCCTTCCAGGATCGTGACGCGGTAGAGGCGCGACCACGGGGCCTGGCACTCGCCCTGGTAGCAGACCTCCGTCGCGGGACACTGCGCTTGGGTCGTGCAGTCGTCCGTGCACTGGCAGGCGCCGGCGACGCACACGCCGCCCGTGAACCCGGAACCGATGCAGCCGGCGTTGCACGTGGCGTTGTCGCAGCCGCCGCAGAACGGCGACGCTCCGCAGTCGCCGATGTCGTAGCAGTCCAGGTCGCCGTCGCAGTCGTTGTCGATGCCGTCGTTGCAGCTGAGCTCGGCCCAGCCCTCGTAGCCACAGTCCGCATCGTGGCAGTCCGTCGCTCCGTCGAGGTCGTTGTCCACCAAGTCGAAGCAGTACTCGTCCGTGCCGCAGGCGCACTCGTGCGGCCCAAGGCAGATGCCGAAAGACCAGTAGGCCATCCTGCAGTCGGCGTCGCACTGGATGTTGTTGCAGGGCTCCTCGTCCTTCTCGCACCCGGCGATGGCAAGAAGGGCGAGCAGACCGGCTGTCTCGAAACTTCGCATGGCTCTCTCCTCGGTCATGTGTTGGGGGACACCACCGCAACCTCCACTCCCCTCCGCTCATCTGCCGAGGCTACTGCGGGGGTGCGACATGGCCTGTCGGTGGGGTGGGTCGGGCCCGCCGGACGGGGGGGATCGGCTCCTCGCGAGCACCAGGGGCAGCCGTGGTCCGATGCGCCGGGGACGTCCCGGCAGGGGTATCCGGTGGCCAGTGCCAGTCCCGAACAAGGCCTTCCAGGGGTCTGTACGAGCGTGACGGGATCCAACATACTTCGATCGATGCCGGACGAGCCCACCTGTCCCTTCTGCTCGATGCCGCCGGAGCGGGTTGTTGCGGCCTCGGACCTGGTGTACGTGATACGCGACGCGTACCCCGTGACGGAGGGGCACACCCTGGTGATCGTGCGCAGGCACGTGGCCTCGCTGTTCGACGCGACGCAGGATGAGATCCTGGCGATCGCCAGGGCCGTGCGCGAGGTGCGGGCGGACCTGGACGCGAGATATCACCCGGACGGCTACAACGTCGGCGTGAACGTGGGCGAGGCCGCGGGGCAGACCGTGGACCACGTGCACCTGCACGTGATCCCCCGCAGGAAGGGCGACGTGCCCAACCCTCGTGGCGGGGTCAGGCACGTGATAGCGGGCAGGGGCGACTACCCGGGGGGGCACGGTGGAAAGGGCGCTTGAGGTCGCCGGCAGGGTTCTGCAGATCCTGCAGGACGGGGCGTTCACGGCGACGTACAAGCAGGCCGTGCTCGTCGCCATGCTCGACCTGTGCCTGGAGAAGACGCAGCGCAAGGGCGCGCCTCCCGGCACGCTGACCACGCGCGAGCTCGCCGAGAAGATCGTCGAGATCTACTGGCCCCAGACGCGCACGTGGGACGAGGGCACGGAGGTGCTCGTGCAGAGCGCCGGGACCGCGAGGGGGCACAGCAACGCCCGCATCGTCAAGCTGATCGCAAACTTCCGCAGTGGGATCGAGAGGGGCGTGGACAGGGGGGTGGCGCTGGAGAGGGCGAGGCGGACGGCGTCCGGGTACGAGAGGCTCGTCAGGGAGGTGGAGTGGACGCTCGTCAAGATGCCTCTCCCCAGGCTGCAGCGCGTGGGCGGCGAGGACACGCGGTGGCTCTACACCATCGGCTGGGACGACGGCGCGCACTCCCCGACCAGAGGGAGCGTCAGCGCCTACCAGCGCGGAAGGCCGAGCGTCTTCGACAATGTGATCCGCCTGCAGCCGGGCGTCCCCGAGGCCTTCGCGCAGCTGCACGGCATCCTTCGCCCCTTCATCCTGCAGCACTGGGCCCTGAAGGTGGCCTCTCTCA
>JBFYZU010000372.1:0-32750 GCA_041309365.1 Myxococcota bacterium | reverse complement strand
GTGACAGCCTGGACATCGTGAGCCTGGACAAGGAGCGCGTGGTGCTGCACTCCTACGCCCTCTCCGACGGAGCCGCCGCGAGCGAGGACCTCATGGGGCTGCAGCCGGAGCTGTTCGAGCTGACCGAGGATCTGCTCACCCGTGCCGTGCTCGCCCCGGACGTGGAAGACCTGGGAGATGCGGACCAGGAGGAGTGTCTCCGGACAGGGCTCTCGGACATGGGGAGGACGGCCGAGCTCTATCAGGGCGGCGTGATCGCGCTCGGCGAGAACCTGGGCTTCATCCTCTCCGCACGCACCACGCTCAAGTGCCCGGATCTGGGCGTCTCCACGGTGGTGAGCGTCGAGCACCTCGTGGTGCTCGACGCCACGGGCAACAGGGTCCAGGACGACGCGGTCGCCTGGATCGGCGAGCCTCCCATGAGCGCTACCGCGCTGGCCCTCGAGGGGGGACGGCTGGGCGCGGCATGGATCACGCCCCGGGGCGTCTGGGTCGTGGGAACTGGGGGAGCCCCCGAGGTGGCGATAGGGTTCGTGGCTCCCTGGACCGCCGGGTCGGTGCCCGTGCACTTCCTGGTCGAGGGCGGGGACGACCTGTCCTTCGCCTTCGGCGTCATCGACAGGCCGATGGCCAGCGTGGGGCAGGGCGAGAGCTACCTCCTTTTGTACATGGCGACCCTCGACGATCCCACCTACCAGGAGGTCGTGAGGCTCGAGCTGCCCGATCACCCGCAGGCCGCAGCCGCGGTCTGGACGGGCGAGCAGCTGGACGTGGTCATGTTCGCCGAGACGCTCAAGCCGCACGCCGAGAGCTTCGCCAGGGTGCACGTGGCGAGCTTCGGTGCCAGTGGCACCCAGGTGGGGGAGCTCGTGGACGTCCATGCCTGGAAGGACCACATGGGAGGCTCGTTCGGGCTCCTGGATCTGGGCATCGGTCACGTGGATGGGGTCACCGGCGCGGCCTGGCTTTTCAGGAGGGCCACGGCCACGAACGTCGAGCTGGCCTGGTCGAGCCAGCAGGCCGGCGGCCAGGCGGCCACCTACGAGCTGGGCTGGGAGGTCGTGGATCTGTGGCAGGTCCTCGCTGGCCCGGACGGGCTCGTCTTGCTCTGGGCCGACCCCGGCATGCACCTCGTCTCCGTCCCGGTGCCCTGACCATCCCCGGCTCGGGCTGCAGGCGATCTGCGGACAGCTGTTGATCCGCTCGATCTACGATGGTATCAACGGATCCCATATCGGCCGGTCACGGCTCGGAACCAAGGAGGAAAGCGATGAACAGGGGAACAAGGACATTCGGTCATCTCGCCATGGTGGCCATCATGCTGGCGAGCATCACCGTATCTTCCTGCGGGGGAGGCCTCAAGGGCCTGCCCGGCGGCGATCTCGTGAAGACGGACATACCCGACAAGTACGAGGCGTACTTCGACAAGTGCGATCAGTACGAGAAGGACGTGCAAGAGGCCAAGACGTACGTCGAGGAAACCCCCATGCTCCTCGCGGACAAGCTCGAGCTCAAGGAGGATGCGACGCTCGAGGAGGTCACCAACGCCATCACGAAGCGTATCCAGGACCAGGTCATCAAGGTGGGCGCCCACGTCGAGGTCACCATCGAGGGTGGAGTCTCTGCTTCCGCCTCGGCCATGGCAGGCACCGGCGGGGCGAGCGCCGAGGCCGAGGCCAGCGCGGAGATAAAGGTCGAGATCAAGATCGTGGGAGACATCGAGGTCTCCGAGGGGCTGGCCGAGCTCATCGCAGCGGGCGAGATGGCCATCAGGCGGCTCGTGGAGAGCTCCCGCAAGATCAAGGCGCTGGCCGAGCAGGCTCCCGACCTCATCGCCGAGGGCAAGGAGCTCGCGCAGGGCGTGCCCGACGACATCAAGAACCCTGCCACGGCCGCCCAGGTCACTGCCAAGCTGACCGGTCTCGGCGACATGTTCGCCGAGGTCAGCGGCCTGCTCGACACCACCGTCGAGGTCCAGGTGGAGCTGAAGGTCAGCTTCGAGGCCTCCGCCACCGCCGGCTAGCACCTTCGCCCTCTGCCCCCGAGCACTCCCCAAACCCCAGCATCGATCGTGAAAAAGCATGGCACGTCCGTTTTCCGTGGCAATCCGGGTGAGATCGGGCGGACGTCTCCCAATGCCCGCACCGGCAAGGGACAGGGGACACGGGGACGCGACCGGGCTGATGCGGGGAGAACGGCGAGTTGCCAGAGCAGCTACGCGGGCTCCGCGTGGAGCTTGAGCCCGAGCGCTCCGAGCACCTTGATGATGGTGTCGAAGTCGGGGCTCCGGTCCCCCGAGAGCGCCTTGTACAAGCTCTCGCGCGACATACGCGCCTCGCGTGCCACCTGCGACATGCCCTTGGCTCGCGCGATGTCGCCGATCGCCTTGGCGATGAACGCCGCGTCAGTCCCCGCCTCGTCGAAACATGCCTCGAGATAGGCCGCCATCTCTTCGGGGGTGCGCAGATGCTCGGCGACGTCGTAGCGGGTGGTCTTCGTCTTTGCCATGTCGTCCTCCTAGAGGTTGCGGGCGAGCTGAAGCGCCTTCTCGATGTCCGCGGCCTGCGTCGCCTTGTTGCCTTCGGCCAGCAGGACGATGACCGTCCGGCCTTTCCTGACGAAGTAGACGCGGTAGCCAGGGCCGTAGTCGATTCGCAGTTCCGACACTCCTTGGCCAACTGGCTTCACATCGCCTGGATTGCCGGCGGCGAGCCGCTCGATGCGGGCCTGGACCCGAGCGCGCCCACGCACGTCCCGCAGGTCGTCGAGCCACGCGGCGAACTCGGCTGACTTGCGGATCTCCAACACAGAATAACTGTATCCTTGTGGCTACAGTCCGTCAAGCCGATGCGCCCGTGGCCGTAGGCGGCCATGTCCGTAACCAGCAGGTCCGCGAACCCGTCGTGGTTCGCATCGAACAGGTCGCTCATCCCCGGCTCAGTCGTCCCCTACGATCCGCTCGATGGACGCGCGGTCATGCGCCTCGAACATGGCCCACTGCGTGATCGGGTGTGGATGATCGGTCTTCTGCGTCGGTCGACGGGTGGGATCAGAGGCAGGCGCCGTCCAGGCACTGGCCAGAGCTGCAGTCCGCGGAGCGGCTGCACTCGCCGGTCATCTCGTTCGGGGTGATGCAGTATCCGCCCACGCACTCGCTGAAGTCGCCGAACAGCTGGCAGTCCACGGAGAAATCGCACTCGGGACGGCAACCGTCGTCCACGCAGTCGAGGTCCGGGCCGCAGCCTGCCGTGTCGCAGCTCTCCAGCCTGCCATCGTCCGTCCGGCACAGCCCGGAGAAGCAGGTCGTGAAGGTGCCGCAGTCGGCGTCGGTCGTGCACCGATCGATGCAGTAGCCGTTGACGCAGCTCTGGTCGCCGGCGCAGTCTGAGGCGTAGAGGCAGGAGTCGCCGCCGTCAGGGTCGTCCACGCACACATGGCCGTTGCAAACCTGTCCCGCGGGGCAGGTCTCTCCCGCATCGCAGGACACCGCGCAGAAGCAGTTGTAGCAGGCTTGCCCCGCGCCGCATTGATGGTCGTAGGTGCACAGGTCGTCAGGGTCGCGGCACAGGCCCTGCTCGCACAGATGTCCGTCCTCGCAGTCGAGGTCGTCGGTGCAGCCGCAGTGGCCGTCCGGGCAAGGGCCCTCGTCGGGCACGCACTCGCCGTCGGTGCACACGAAGGACTCGCCGAACGAGGCGCAGTCCAGGTCGGTCGAGCATGTGTCGGTCACCACGCACACGCCCTGCTCCTCGTCGCAGTAGCCCGCGTAGCGGTCGCAGTCCTCGTCCGTGGCGCAGCCGTCGACCGGCACGCAGGAGTCCCGGTCCTCGTCGCACAGCCATCCAGGGGGGCACCCGAAGGAGCACCAGCCCGATGGCTCGCAGCTGCCGTCCCTGCACCAGTACCCGTCCAGGCAGTCGTCGTCCTGGACGCAGTCCTGGCAGTCGCCCGAGTGGCACTCCCCGCTGTCCGAGCCGAAATCGTCCCACCAGATGGGACATCCGGTCATCATGATGGCTGCGAGGGCCGTCAACGTGTACTGTTCGATGCTGCGACGCATGGCGTCCTCCTGCTTTGGTGCGCTGAGGCTTCTGGCCTCGACCACGGACAATCGCAATTCCGGTGCCAGGTGGTCCCTGGCAGCCGGGCGCGCTGAAAATGGCAGAAATACGTTCTCACGACACCCCTTCTACGGCCAGGCAGCCTCCGGGATCCATGTCGTGGCTCGATTCTGTGAACCGGCGGACGTCTGCCATCCCGTGCCCTGTGAACCTGGGTTCACAGGAGGCCGTGACCGGATGGACGCCTTCAAAAGGCTCCGTTCCGGAGATGTCATCCGGATGTCATTTGGCAAGCTGGCCATGGTCTTCCTGCTATGATATAAACCACTTTCGCGTCATGGTAGTCACCTGCCCGAAGTGCTCGACGAGCTACGAGTTCGACGAGACCCTGGTCGGTCCCAAGGGGACGGTTGTCCGCTGCACCCAGTGCAGCCACATGTTCAAGATCTTCGCGGACGAGAGCGACGACTCCCTGAGCAAGGCAGGGTGGATGGTCCGCAAGCGCAGCGGCAAGGTGTTCGGTATCGACAAGTTCTCCACGGTCCAGAAGTGGATCCGGGAAGGCAAGATAGCCGAGGACGACGAGCTCTCGCGTACCGGGAAGAACTGGAAGAAGCTCGGCGAGATAGTCGAGCTGCAGAAGCTGTTCGTCGATCTGGGCGCAACGCGGCCGGCCGGCCCTCCTGCCGCGGCCCCGCCCGCCGTGAAGATGGAGGTCGTACCCCGTCTCTCCATACAGGCGGACGACTCGTTGCTGGACTCCGTTGGAGTGTCGCGCACCAGGGCCGCCCCGGCGCCGGTCGCCCAGGTGGCGCCAGCCTCCAGGGCGGCCTCGCCGCGGGTCGAGCACAGGCCTCCCGAGCCTCAGGTCCGCTACGATGCTCCGGAGCCGGAGGAGGGGACAGTGAAGGGCCCTCTGGCCCGCAGCCTGTCCACTTCCACGCAGGACGACGAGGTAGACGAGTCCGACAACCTGCTCATGCCGGGCTACAGGCCTGGCCGCTGGAAGACGGTGGTGCTCCTGGTCGTCCTTCTGGTGCTGGCCGCCGCAGGAGGCGTGGGCTACTGGCAGCGAGGCTCCCTTTTACATTGGCTGTCCGGCATCCGCGCCCCAGCCACCGAGGGCGACAGGGAGAAGTCGCTGGAGCGGGCCCACGAGTACCTGCTCCTGGACACGGGCTCCTACTTCGATCAGGCCGAGAGGATCTTGCGCGATCTGCTCGATCGGGACGAGCAGGACCCGGATGCCCGCGCAGGGCTCGCCGAGCTTCTCGCAGTGCGCGCCCAGTACGCCAGGGATCGCAAGGGCGTGCTCGCATCTCCAGCGGGAGTGGAGGACCCGGGCACGCTGGTCCGGGAGGCAGAGAAGCTGGCCAAGCTGGCCCTGCTCGCGGCCCCGGACAGCCTCGCCGCCAACCGTGCCATGGCCGACGTGCTGAGGCTCTCGGGCGATCTGGAAGAGGCGCGCACGTACATCGACAAGGCCCTGGACGTGGCCCCTCGCGATCCCGAGGCCCTGTACATCGCCGTTCTCATCGATCTGGAAGACGGGATGGAGCCGGGCAAGGCCATCGAGGATCTGGCGCGCATCGCCAGGCGCTCCAGCACCCTGTTGAGAGTCAGGTTCCGTCTCGCGCTGATGTACGCGCTGAGCGGTGACACGGGCAAGAGCAGGGACGAGGCCGAGGCCATCCTGGATATCAACCCGGATCACCTGCTCGCCTCGCGGCTTCTCGAGATGCTCGAGAAGGGGGGCCTCACGGCTGCCGGACCGGCGGACGCGGAGGCTACTGCCGAGCAACCCGACGCCCCTGGCGAGGATGCGTCCACGGACATCTCCGCCAAGGCCGTGGAGCAACCGTCCGGGCCGGCCGGCGAGCCAGGAGCGCCGAAGCCGGACGACAGGGGGGACGAAGACCATGCTCCAGCGGGCGGCGTCCCCTCGGGCAAGAGCTACGACTTCTACATCGGCAAGGCCGTCAAGCTGCAGCAGAGCGGTTCCTGCGACGAGGCGTTCGACTACTTCGAGAAGGCCCTCCAGGTGAACCCTCAGAGCACCGAGGCCCACTCCGGTGCCGGCTACTGCTACCTGTCCAAGGGCCAGTACGCCCCGGCGGTCTCCTCGTACAAGCACGCCCTGGACTCGAACAAGAACTACCTGCCGGCCATCATCGGGATGGCCCAGGCACAGGAGAAGAAGGGAAACGTCCAGGCCGCGCTCGAGTACTACAAGAGATACCTCGACGTGAACGGCGCGGGTCCGCAGGCCGCTCTGGCCCGCAACAAGGTCAAGCAGCTCGAGGCCACGCCCGACGGGGGAAGCACGGGAGGGGCCGGCGAGCAGCCCGATGGGAACGCACCCGCGCCCCTGCCGGTGGTGGAGACCGGCACCGAGGTCGAGATCAAGAGCTCTCCGGGACAGCCCACGGGCGACACTCCCACCACAGCAGGGGACCCGTACCATTGACAGCGGGCATGAGGGGCACAAAGTTGGAGTCCGCCATCGACACCCTCACGAGCGCGGTCCTCGACCTGGACGATGGCGGCGGCGCCGCCGTGCTCAGGCTGCGCTCCGGGGACACGACGGTGAGCGTGGAGGTGCGTCGCGGGCGCTTCGTTTCGAGCTCCCTCAGGGGCACGGGCCAGACGTTCGCCGACTACCTGCTCGAGTCCGGGACAGTGTCCAGGGAGGACTTCGACAGGGCCCTGCGCATCGCCAAGGAAGGTGAGACGACGCTCGTCTCGGCCCTGGTGTCCGAGGGTGTCCTCGACAGGCCCATGCTGGAGCAGGCCAGGGCGGAGCTGGCCGGGCGCAGGTTCATGGATGCGGTCCGGGCAGGGGTGGACGACGTCATCTCCGAGCAATTGCAGATCGAGGGACGCGAGCCTTCCGGATCGTGGCCCAGACCCTCGACGCTCCTTCTCGAGGAGCTCTACGGCCAGTACCGAGACGGGGTCCTGCCCGTGCTGGCCATTCCTTCCTACGCCGTTCTCAGGCCCACCCCGAGGCTGGGCAGGTACATCGGCCTCCTGTCGGACCTGATGGGGTCCGTGCCTCTGCCCCGGGTCGGCGGCGAGAGCTTCGGCACCCTTCTGGAGCGCCACGGCGAGAGCATCGGCGTTCCCATCTCGGTGCTCCTGCGCACCGGCATGCTCATGACCGAGTTCGAGGCCATGCCGGTGATGGAGCACGCGGGAACCCACTCGCTCGAGGGGATCGCGAAGCTCCTCTTGCTCCAGGCACAGGGGCTCGTTTCCATGGCTGCCGGGGATGGCGAGGGTGCACAGGAGCAGGAGCAGTGCTCGAGGCTGGGCGATCTGTGGCTTCGACACCACCGGGCCCCTCGCGAGGCCATGATCCTGTACGAGCAGGCGCGTCGCGTCGGTGCGGAGGCCCCGGTGGCGGGCCGGCTCCTCCCCCTCCTTGTGATGGCCGGCCGTGCCGACGATCCCCTGCTCAGGTGGCCTCTCTCCAAGGTAGCCCTCCTGGCCGATGGAGCGATATCGTCCGGGGATCTGCTGAGGGCCCTGGCCACGTTCCGGGCGGTCTCGGGCAACCCCGTCGATGCACTGCAGGCGGTGCACGAGGCCTTCGACCTCGAGCCGCAGCGAATCGAGACACTCTCCATGTTCGTCCAGCTGTTCGATCAGCGGCCCCACCTGATCAAGAACCTGCCGGGCGTGCAACCCGCCTCGTTCGTCATCGAGGCCGTCGCCGAGGCGCGCGCGTTGCAGATGCCCGATCTGGCGAGCCATCTGCTCACCAGGGCGGGAGAGGTCCTGGCAGGGAACGCCGAGCTCCTCGAGCAGGCACTCGACCTGTACAGGTCGCTGGGGTGGAGCGCCGACCAGATCGAGGTGGTCGTGGACTTCGCCTGCGACGCGAGCCGCAAGGGCTGGACCAACCCCCTCTGGACCCTCGGGGCCCAGCTCACGCAGGAGGGAGCCGATGTCCCCCTGCGGCTGGTCATCGACACCTACGAGCTTCTCGTGAAGGCCTCCCCGAACCGCAGGGAGGCCCTGGACAAGCTCATCCGCATGGTGGAGCGGCTCAACCAGCCCAACCTGCTCCTCGATCTGCTGGAGCGGAGCCTGGACGTGCTGCACGACGACGAGCCGCTCGATGACGTGTACGCGAGGCTCTCCAGCCTGTATCTCGAGCAGTTCGGCGATTTCAAGGAAGCCTCGCGCTACGCCTCTTTGGGCCTGGTACGCCAGCCGGAGAACCCCCAGGCCGTGCAGATCGTCCTGCGCGCGTCCGCCGCCGGCAAGCTGTCCAGGTCGAGCGGCTACCGCTTCGCCGAGGCCATGAGCCGCCTGAGCGCCATCCCGACGACCGAGAAGCTCGACTGGATGATCAAGGCGGCGCGCGTGGCAGAGAAGGAGCTCAGGGATCTCCCCCTGGCGCTCAGGCTGCTGGGCCGCATCCGCGACGAGTACGGGATGCAGGCGGGCAAGGAGATCGACCGCGAGATCGACAGGCTCGAGGGCACCGTGAGGGGCCTGGCAGGCGAGAGGGCGGCGCTGCGCGAGGGCACGAGCATAGAGGGCATGGCCACGGACCCCGGCCGGGTCGTCGAGGAGGCCGAGGCCGTAAAAAGGCTGGCCCGCATTTCGCTCCAGTTCGACGACGGCACAGAGGAAGCGTGCCGTCTGCTCACGGCCCTTCTGGAAGCTGGCGTGCAGGACTGGGACGCCGTGGAGCTGGCGCTGGTGAAGCTGCCCGCGGGCTCGGAGACGAGGCGCCGGCTGCTCGTCCAGGTGGCCTCATCCCTGGACAGGGAGATATCGGACAGGCCGCCTTTGCCGCTTCTCGAGGAGGTGGCGGAGGCATTGCGCGAGGACGGTTCGTTCGACGACAGGGAAGGAGCCGTGCTCGACAGGGTCCATTCGGCCATCCTCACCGTGTCGCCGTTCCACCGCGAGTCCGTGCGTTACCTGGGCCTGCGGGCCTCGGGGGCGGGCGACGTGCAGAAGGTGGTGCAGTTCACCGAGCGTCGCATCGCGACGGCACGCCCACAGGAGCGGGGCAACCTCTACGTGGAGCTCGCCTCGTACGGCGACCTCATCGGGGATCTCGAGTCGCGCGCGACGACCTTCTGGCGGATCGCCTCGAACGCCATGCCCACCCATCCGAGCGTGATGGCCAACGACCTCGCCGAGATGGTGGGGGCCGGCCGGTGGTCCGAGGCGGCAGGGTGGCTCGAGGCCCAGCTCATCCACTTCCCGCGCGCCATGCGGCAACGGATCATGAAGCTCGTGCGCGAGCTCAAGGACAGGGCGGGGGATGCGGGAGGCGCCCTCGAGACCGCCATCGTGGCCCTGCGCTCGTCGCCCTGGGACATGGATCTGTCGCAAGAGATCGTGCGGCGCGCAGCGGCTCTGTCCACGACGCTTGGCCTTGCCCAGGTGCTCGACACGCTGGTGAGGTGGCACTTTTTACATCCCGACATGCCGCGGCTCGTGTCCGACGTCTTCGCGACCATCGCAAAGGGCCAGGAGGACACGAGCGCGCTGGTCGCTTGCGCCGAGCACGCGTGCAGCCTTCCGTTGCCCGGCACGGCGCAGCTCGTGGAGCTCTTCGAGAGCATGGCCGGGGTGCTCGCCGGACGGGACCACACGGACGTGGCCATCCGGTGCGTGGAGAGGGCCCTGGTGGCCACCTCGGATCCCGAGAAGGTCGCCGATCTGATCCTACGTGTGGCGGATCTGCACTCGGGCGCCGGCGAACCGGGCACGGAGGGGTTGCTTCTGGCTCTCATGCGCGCGTCGGACGCAGGCGTGGACGACTCCATCGTGGAGCCGTGGCGCACGAGGGCGCTGGCCCGAGCAGGCCTCGACGGCCTCGAGCAGGACGCGCTGCGTGTGGTGTTCGCGCGCTCCGTCGGAACGGAGTCCTTCGAGTGGGTGGACGTGCTGGTTGCCATGTTCGTGGGCCGCGTGCTGGGCCGGCTGGACGAAGCCATCGCCCTTCTCGACGAGGCCCAGAAGAGCGAGGACGCGCACGGCGTGACGCGTCTCGCGGCCGTGGCCCTGCGCGAGGCATGGGGAAAAAAGGAGCAGACTGCGGATGCGCTCATCGAGGCGGTCCGCTCCGTCAAGGACAGCGCCGAGGCCGCGATGCTGTGGCTGCGCATCAGCAAGGTGCGAAAGGACGAGGGCAGGGAAAAGGATGCCCTCGAGAGCGCGCTCATGGCGCTGGAGCTTCGCCCCGATCTCGCGGATGCCGTGGCCCGGTCCGAGGAGCTCGCTCTGAAGCTCGGCGACGCGAAGAGCCTCGAGCGGATCCACGACGTGGCCGCGCCCCACCTCCCCGGCAAGAAGAGCCTCCAGGCGTTCCACTACAGGTTCGCCAAGTCGTTCGAGAACGATCTGCACGAGCTGGCCACGGCCGTCAGGCTGTACCTCGCCTCCATGACCATCGCGCCCAAGGCCGGGGCCGCCATGGAGAGCATCGAGAGGCTCTCTCACAGGCTGCAGAAGCACGAACCCATCGTGTCAGCAGCAGCCCTTTTACGCGTCGCGGGGCGTGATCGGGCGTACATGGCGTCCTACTTCTCCCGCAACACCGAGCGGTTCCTCGAGGAGGAGAACCTCGCCTCCGCCTACAACCTCGTACAGGACGCCATCGCCATGGACCCCGGCCTCGACCTGGTCGCGGTCGTCAATCTCATGGCCCGTCGCAGCCAGGCGGGCAGGGCCTCGGCGCAGATGCTCGTGGGGCGCTGGGTCGCCAACCTCGAGAGCGGCATCGCCGCGCGCGGCGACGACGGCGACCTGCCCAGGAGGCTCGACGCCGTCGCGGAGCTCAGGCATTTTCTGGTGGAAGGCGGGAAGGACGACAAGTCCGAGCCAGTGCCGGCGCCAGCCGGACGGCTGAGCGTGGCGCCGGGCGCCGATGTGGCCTGGGAGAGGATGGACGGCAAGCTCGCACCGTCCGGCGTGAGCGAGATCACGTTCGACGAGCAGCCGCCACCTTTGCCTTTGCCCGCCGACGAGCCCATCACGATCGTGGGTCTGCCGGAGGACTCCAAGATCACCTACATGCCGAGCCCGCCCCGCCGGCCCTCTCCGGGGCCGGGCTCCCAGCTCGACGCTCGCCGGCCCACGCCTCCTCCTCCCGCGGTGACGGTGGACCAGGAGGGGCAGGTGCCTCGACCCGTGCTGGCGGGATCCCCCGCGCTCGAGCCGAGCCCTTCACGGGACCTGCAGCTCACGCCTCCTGGAGGCGTGTCCGTCGTCGATGAGGACGTCGCCGAGGGCGAGCGCCGGACAGAGCCGGAGAGCGAGAGGGCGACCATCGCCTCGCCGGGCATCGCACCCATGGCTCCTGTCGAGGAGGGTGGGCCATACTTCGACATCGGGGAGGACGTCGGCGCGCCTGCAGCGGCGGATGCAGCCGCAGCACGGCCCGTCATCGTCGAGCCCGTGGCACCCGCCCCAGCCGTCGCCGGGCCTTCCTTTGCGGCGCCGCAATCCGGACAGGCCCCCGTACGTCCCAGGCTGGGCGCCCTGCACCCCATGAACCGTTTCATCTCAACGCGGCCCATGCCGACGATCAAGCCGCAGGCCCTGTTCGCCAGCGAGCCATTGCCGGCCACCGAGGCGCCGGCGCAGCCTCCTGCGGCCACCGAGGCGCCGGCGCAGCCTCCTGCGGCCCGGCCGATCGACATCGTCGAGGCCATAGGCCAGCGCGAGGAGGTGGAGCCCGAGGTGATCCTGAGGGCCGAGACCATGCCCTTGCCCGAGATGCTGCTCGAGGAGCTCAGGGCCCTCGGCAAGGCCAGGACCGTGCCCCTCGAGGCCGTGGTGCCGGCGGACGACGACGTGAGCGTCGAGGTCATGATCGACGAGCCGGGTGTGCACGAGTTCGGGGAGGTGATCGCGGACGAGCCCGCGGCCGTCGCCGGTGGCGAGGGAGCGGTCATCGAGGAGCGGCCCGCCGGGCAGGACGAGGACGCGGGGGATCTGGACCGGGCGACCGAGCCCGAGTCCGGCCGCGAGACCATGATCTTCATCGCCCCGGATCAGACACTGGCCGAGAAGGCGCCTGCCACGCTCCTCGACAGGCTCAGGGAGAGCCCCTGGGACCTCGACATGGCCCGTGCGATCCTCGACGAGGCGGACGACCTGCACGCGCACCCCAGCGTGCGCCGGATCCTCTCGTCCGTCACGTGCCTGTGCGACGAGGACCCTGGCGCGTTCAGGCCCGTCAGACCCGTGTTCAAGGACTCGAGATCGACCCTGCTGAGCTTCGCGAAGCTCGTGGGCACGACCGGCCTGGAGGGATGGCTGGACGTGCTCGGCATCGTCTGGGACGCGGCGCCGTCCCTGTTCAAGGAGCGCATCGGGGACTACGGCCTGCGCACGGCGGACCAGATCACGCCGTTCTCCACCGGCCCGGTGGCCCCCATCCTGGAGAAGGCCATCCGCAGCCTCGGCTACGTGCGCATGGGCGTGTACACGCGTCGCGAGAAGGGCTACGCCGTGCACGTGGTGCGCACGACGCCCCCTTCCATCGGGGTCAAGGTTCCCATGGGCCGCCTGCCGACGAGCCTCGAGTTCTACCTGGGCCGGTGCTTCTGGGCCGTGGGCCCGCGCCGCGTGCTGGCCTTCTCTTTGCAGCGCGAGCAGGGGGAGCGCACAGTGGCCGCGCTTCTGGCCTCCTTCGGTCCGTCGGCCAAGGGCAAGGCCAGGATGGATCCCCCCGTGGCGAGCCTCGCCCAGGATCTGTGGAGCATGATCCCGGCCGGCGTGCAGGACCAGCTCAGGGCCGCGCTCAGGGACCGTGACGCGATCCAGTTTTCCCTTCTGCAGCAGGAGGTCAAGGGGCAGTGCACCCGCGCGGGCATCCTGTTCTCCGCGGACCTCGGCAGTGCCGTGCGCCACCACATCCCCACGGACGTGCCCCAGTCGGCCTCCGGGCACGTGGACGAGGAAGACCTCTCGCGCGCCATCCGCAACACCCCTGCCGTGCGCGACTGCATGCGCTTCGCGCTGAGCGAGGGAGTGCTCGACTTCTTCGACGACGTTCTCGATTGACGCCGGCGAGCGAGGTCGTCAGGCGGCAAGTGGGGTGGTCTATCTACTCCCCCATCCTGGCCTTGCTGCGCATGTCTGTTCTCCCCCTACCTGGTTGCGCTGCGCACGCCTGTTCACCCCCATCCCCGCCTCGCTGCGCTCGGCCCCCCTTCCCTCGAGGGATGGGGGGAGGGGGATGGGTGTTGAAGGTGGGAGGAGGTGGACGGGGGATGGGTGTCGAAGGTGTGAGGAGATGGGGAGGTTCTCGATTGACGCCGGCGAGCGAGGTCGTCAGGCGCTCTTGAGCTTCTTGACCTGCGCGATGATCTCGGGGACCGCGGTGAAAAGGTCGGCCACGATGCCGTAGTCCGCCACCGAGAAGATGGGGGCCTCCTCGTCCTTGTTGACGGCCACGATGACCTTGGACGACTTCATGCCGGCGATGTGCTGGATGGCGCCCGACAGGCCGATGGCGAAGTACAGGTCCGGCGCCACGATCTTGCCGGTCTGCCCCACCTGCAGGTCGTTGGGCACGAACCCCGCGTCCACCACGGCGCGGGTCGCGCCCACGGCCCCGCCCAGCAGGTCGGCGAGCTCCTCGAGCATCTTGAAGTTCTCGGCGCTCTTGAGGCCACGTCCGCCGGACACGACCACGCGTGCCTCGGTGAGCGGCGGGCGGGCGCTCTCCACCTTGTCGAACCCCTCGATCTCGAGGTTGTCGATGGCGTCCTCGGGATCCGCGGCGCCCGCGCTCTCGATGGTGGCCTCTGCCTTGCCCTCGGCCGCGGCCGCGCCCCACTCGCTCTGGCGGATGGTGACCACGTGCACGTCCGTCTTGACGGTCATCCGTGCGAGCACGTTGCCCGCGAACATGGGCCGCGTGTAGACGAGGGTATCGCCGTCCTTGTCGAGACCCACCACCTCGCTGGCCATGCCCGCCTCGAGGATGGCGGCCGCGCGCGGCATGAGGTCCTTGCCGTAGGCGTCCGAGCAGGCCACCACCACGTCGTACCCACCGTCCTTCGCCACGGCTGCCACCACGGGCGCGTAGGCCTCGGCACGGTACGTGACGAGCTCGTCGTCCTCCACCGTGATCACCTTCTGCGCGCCGCAGCCCTTGACGGAGCCGGCCGCGCCGGCCGCGCCCGCCCCGGGCAGGAGCACGTCGAACGTGCCCCCGGAAAGCTCCTGGAGCTTGACCGCGAAGGCGACGGCGGACAGGGTGGGCTTGCGTACGCTGCCCTCGAACATCTCTCCGACTACGAGTGTCTTTGCCATGATCGTCGCCTCCTCTAGAGAACCCTGGCTTCGTTTCTGAGCTTGTTCATGAGATCGTCCACGGTCTCGACCTTCACGCCGGCCTTGCGCTCCGGCGGTGAGACGAAGCCGAGGTACTCGACGCGCGTCTCGGTGTCGATGCCCATCGATCCCAGCGTCTTCTCGTCCAGGGGCTTCTTCTTCGCCTTGTTGATCATGGGCAGCGGCGTGTAGCGCACGTTCTCGCTGGGGTACTCGAAGTCCGCCGGCGACACGCCGTTCTGCACCGCGTGCGAGCCGATGATGCGCAAATCCACGCTCACCACGGCAGGCAGCTTGAGCTTGGCCCTGCTGATGCCTCCGTCGACCTCGCGGTCGGCGCCGATCCATCCAGCGCCCGGCTCGGTCCTCAGGTGCGCCGCGAACGTGGCCTGGGGCAGGCCGAGGATGTGGGCCAGGATCTGGGCAGTCTGGTTCGAGTCGCCGTCCACCTCCTGCTTGCCGAGCAGCACCAGGTCGGGCTTCTCCTGCTCGTACACCTTGGCGATGGCCCGCGCCACCACCCAGCTGTCGAGCTTCTCGTCCTCGGCCTCCACGAGGATGGCTCTCTCCGCGCCCATGGCCAGGCAGCGCCTGAGCTGGATCGAGGTGTCCTTGGGGCCGAGGGTCATCACCACCACCTCGCCGAGCCGCTCCTTCTTCACCGCGTCCTCGGTCAGGCGGATGGCGGCCTCCACGGCGTAGATGTCGAACGGATTGACATCCCAGCTCAGGCCCTCGGTGCTCACTCCCTTTCCGCCGGGGGTGATCTTCACCTTGTTCGCGTTGTCGGGATCGGAGACCCGTTTGATTGGTACAAGGATCTTCATGTCGGCCGTCCTCCTAGGCTATCGGGCGCTCTCGCCCTTTTTCACAAGGGTTTCTGGCGAAGCCCTTCCACGAACAACGTGCAGACCTGCTTGCCGGCCCTGGAGAGCCGCTCGTCGTCCCTGGTGCCCAGCACCCAGGTCAGCGTCACCCCGTCCAGCGCCCCGAACAGCGCGCAGGCCGCCACCCTCGGGGAGACCTCCTTCGAGAGCTCCCCCCTGTCCTGCCCCTCCTGGATCACGGCGGCGATGATGTCCAGGTAGCGGTTGAAGCCCGGGGCCGCGTACTGCTTCAAGAACCTGTTGGACTGCCTGAGGTTGATGGTGATGACCTCTGCCAGGTCCTTGTGCCCCCTGAGAAGCCCCAGCTGGATGGACACGATCCTCTCGATCTTCTCCGTGATGGTGGGAAGCTCGGCGAGCTGGCGCTCCATCTCGTCGTTGAGCCTCCCGATCCTGTCGGTGAAGATGGAGATGAGGATGTCGTCCTTGTTCTTGAAGTAGAGGTAGATGGTGCCGTCCGCGACGCCGGCCTGCCGGGCGATCTCGCTCACGCGGGTGTTGTAGAAACCCTTGCGGGCGAACACCTTGATGGCGGACTGCAGGATCCGCTCCCTCTTCTCGCTCGCCTTGGCCTTGTCCTGCGTCATGGATGCCGTCCGCGCCGCTGAACAGCGGTTCAGAATTTTCCTGTCTAGCAGGGATGCCGGCGAGCGTCAAGGCGCGCGATGCTGCGCGTGAGCTTCCTACTCTATCACGCACCCGAAGGACAGGCCGTAGGTCACGTGAACGGCCGTGGCCGATGAAAACTCGTTCCAGATGAACCCGTAGTAACGCTGGGTCGCCGTCTCCAGCCACGCGATGGATGGGTTGAACGAGTGCTGCGACGAAGGGTTGAGGATGTGCGGGGAGTTCGCGGATCTGACGAGGGTGCCGTCGGTGGCGATCTGCATGAAGATCACCCGGGCCCCCTCCACCGAGTCCTCGTGGACCCACACGAGGCCGAAGCGATCACCGTCGAAGGCCGCGTCCATCATCCCGTCCTGCCGGCCCGTCACGGTCAACGAGAGGGCGTCGGCCACGTCGTCTCCGATGATCTGCTCGTGGAGCACGACCGCACCTCCCGGCGCGATGACCTTCGTGTGCAGGTGACTGGGATCTGACACGGCTTCTGTCACGCTCACTTCCTCGAAAGCCAGGAGGTACTCCGAGCCGCTCCAGGCCAGGGCCGGGCAGGATGGGTCGGGTGGAGTATTGTTGCTGTTGAGCGAGATGATGCTCGTTGCCTCGGTGACCGTCCATGACAGGCCCGAACCGGCGACCTGCGAGCCGTCGGCGTTCAACTCCAGGAAGTGGACCTGATCGGCTCCCGCGCCGATGTGCACGACGTAGGCGAGGCCATATCCCGTCCCATTGAAGATGAGCGCAGGCTGTCCCATGTTGGTGGTGTTGTCGCCCGCCACCGCACCGGTTCCTACCTGTGCTCCCGTGCCGTCGATCCGTCCGAACTGCAGGGTGGAAAACCCTGCGCCGTTGTCCATGCGCCACACGGCCATGAGATCGGTTCCGTTGGAGGCCGCTGCCGGCTCCGAGGAGAGCGTTTCCGACCCGGTGAACCCCTGGTGGAGGATGGGGGTCGTGTACGGGTTGGCCAGGATCATGTACATCATCTGATAGCCGTTGTAGCCGGCCTTGTCCTGGAACACGAGCGCGAGGTTCTGTCCAACGGGGGTCAGCGCATGCTCCCGGGACATGGGAGAGAGGTTTCCCAGGGGGCTCGATATGGCGCTCGCCGCCAGCGATGCAGATGCTGGGTTGATCTTCCTCAACGCGAACTTCGGCGAGTCCGCCTCGCTCATTATCCTGCTCAGGGCCCAGAGCTCGTTCGTCGATGCCGTCGGAACGCTGAGGATTATGGGCCTGTCCGGATCGTTCATCGCTCCGGCGCTGGTGCTCATGGTCCCGAAGATCGTCCTGGCGTTGGTGAGGAACGTCGGTGCGCAGGGTCCAACGACTTCCTCCTCGATGGGATCCTCCACCACGTCGGTTTCCACGGGCACGTCGCCCTCGGTGGGCGTGTCCGTGATGACGGAGTCCATGGTGGTGTCGAACACCGTGCCGTCCATGGAGCGGGCGACGCAGGAGCCGGCCACGCAGACCTGGGGCAGGGGGCACTCGGTGTCCATCTTGCAGGGGGTGTTGCCGCAGCCCGCGGTCGCGGCCGTGAGTGCGAGAGCCGCGAGGCAGGCGATGTATCCGACGAGCTTCATGATGCGCTAGTTTATCCCAAGAAAAGCCTCGCGTCGACACCTACCGCACCAGATGTCGGGAGAGGGCCTCGAGGTCCAGCCCGTCGAGCAGGGACACGGTCACGGGGCGCTTTTTACCCTCGAACATCTGGCCGGCCAGAAACTCCCTGGCCGGCTCGCTCGTCACGAGGCCGTGGATGCGACGGGCCTCTGCCATGGACTCGCAGGCCGCGAAGGCCACGGTGTCGTCGAACACCACGGGCTCGCCCTCGTGGGGGGGGACCAGGGCGAAAGCCATGCTCGCGTGCAGGCAGGACACGGCCACCTTCACGGGCGCGAAGCTGTAGGGGCCCACCCCGAAGATGGCGAAGGGAGGCCGGTTGGCGTGGATGCGCGACCTGCGGGCGCCGAGAAGGGAGGCATGGCTCGAAAGGTAGCGCCAGGCGCGCGGGGCCTTGCGCTCGAGCTCGCAAGTGTCGTCGGACGGGTGGCGCTGGGTCACGATCAGCCTGCGGGTCGGCACGAGCCGGCCCCTGGCGAGGTCCGTTCCCTTGAGCAGCGGCAGGGTGAGGCCCGGCTCGATGTCCACCTGCTCGCCCAGGCCGTTCACGAGGGTGCCATCCACGAAGGTGAGCTCCATCACCCTGGCACAGTCGTGCTTGATGCCCGAGCGCCAGGGCCCGGGGTGGTCGGAGAAGAGGTGGGCCAGACGAGAGAACCTGGCCGGGTCCTTGACGATGCGGCGCCGGACGAGGCCGATGGTGCCGCGAGGCCGGTCCGATCCCAGGGTGTCGTGCAGGTCGCACGTGCCCCCGCCAGGACCCGGGGCCATGGCGAGCGTCAGCAGGCACGCGTCCACGCTGGCGCCGAAGTGGGCGCGCGCATCGATGCCGTGCATGGTGGCGCTCGAGAAGGCGATGCCTGCCATCCATGCCTGCTCCAGGACCCTGCGGGCCACCGACGTCTTGAGGAGGAACGCCGCAGTGCCGGGCACGCCCTGCATGGCGATGACGATCCTCGTGACGAGCCACTCGGACACGTCGAAGTTGCTCTTGCCCGTGATGGACTCGATGCCTCGCAGTGAAGCTCGACGAATGCGCGCGGGTCCCTCCTTGCCCAGCCGTCCCAGGGTGGCGATGGTGACCCAGGGCGGGTTTCCCAGGGCGAGCACGGGCGCGGGGAGTGTGCCAACGAGGGCCGCGATGTCCGTCTCGAAGACGCTGCGATGCACGAGCTCCACCATGGCCCGAGGTGCGGCCTCTCGCGCCTTGCGCAGGTGACTCGCGTCGATGTCGATGCCCACGGCCTTCTCGACGGTGCCGAAGGCTCGGAGGCCGGCGCGCAGGAACGCTCCCGTGCCGCAGGTGGGCTCGATGAGCGAGCGTGGAGAGATGCCCATGGAGCTCAGGGTTTCGCAGACCCGATCCGCCAGCGCCTGCGGCGTCTGGAAGTCTCCCGTGGCGATGAGGGAGGGGTCGTGTCGCGTGACCACGGCTCCAGTATCGCACGGCTGGGCTGGAGCGGCCATGTGTCACTTCGGTTGACGGATTCGTGCGGCGATGGCACGATCGTTGACATATGGGTGGCACCGTCATCAACGATCGCTACTCGGTCGTGGAGGAGATAGGCCGCGGTGGCCAGGGAGTGACCCTGCTGGCCAAAGACCTTGCCAGGAAGGGCTCGGCCGTGGTCGTCAAGGTGTACTGGACGGCCCGCGTGTCCGACAGGGCCGCGTGGGAGTTCGGGCAGCTCGCAAGGCTCGATCATGACGGCATCGTGGCCGTGCACGAGCTCGGCGTCGTCGGCAGCCTGACCGGCGCGCTGCCCACCGTCGAGCCGGGCCAGGGTTTCGTGGTGCAGGACTGGATCGACGGCGTGTCCAGCGCGAGGCTGATGGACGACGCCAGGAGCCGCTCCGGCGGATGGGTGCGGCTGCTCGGCGAGCTCTTCGCCGAGATGGCCGAGAGCCTCGCCTACCTGCACGAGCGAAGGCTGCTGCACAGGGATCTGAAGCCGGGGCACGTGATCGTGCGGCGCCGTCGCAAGCTTCCGCGAAGCGTGCTCATCGATTTCGGCCTGAGCCTTCCTGTGGGAGATCACGGATCCGGGTTGACCGGGACGCCCGGGTACATCGCTCCCGAGTGCGTGGCCGGAATGTACGGGCCCGCCTCGGACCTGTACGCGCTGGGGGCCACGGCCTACAGGCTCGCCACGGGCGTGCGTCCGGTGCGCGTGCAGGCAGGTAGCGCCCGGAGCGTGATCGAGGCCATGCTCAGGGTCAGGCCCAGGCCCGTGGGAGAGCTGTGCCCCGACTTGCCGCTTTGGCTCGCCTCCACCGTGGACGGCCTCATGTCCGTGGATCCTGCGGATCGGCCCCCCTCGGCCCGGGCTTTGCTCGAGCACCTCGAAAGGCACATGGGAAAGGCCAGGAAGCGTCGCGGCCAGGGAGCGGTTTTGGGGCGCGGCGCTGCGCGGCCCCCGCTGCGCGGCCGTCGGCAGGCGGTCGACATGCTCGTGGACGCCGTGGCGCGGCGGCTCGACGATCCATCCGGGCCGGGAGAGCCGGTGTTCCTCGTCGAGGGGCCGCGGGGCATCGGCAAGAGCGCCATCGTGGCCGAGCTCAAGCGCAGGCTCCTCGTGGAGCGCGCCACGGCCGGACGGTCGTTGCCGCGATTCGTGGAAGGGGACCTGCGCGAGCTGCTCCACCAGGCGGACCTGCACGCGCGGGAGCTGGGATCCGTGTCCGGCTGGCTCGATGGAACCCAGCCTCGCGGGCGTGCCCCGGTGGAAGGCATCGTGCAGGCCCTGACCCACGGCTCCGTCGTGGGCCATGGCGCGGTGCTCGTGCTGCGGGATCCGGACGAGCTGTCGAAAAAGGTGATCGCTGGGCTCGCCGGACGGCTCTCGGACGCGGATGCGCCCGCTCTCCAGCTGGCCGTCGTGGTGGAGAGGGACACGGACCAGGGAGGTGGCTTTGCCGGATCGCTCGAGGGGATGGATGGCATCAGGGTCGTGAGGCCCGGCCCCCTGGATGCCGGCCACGTGGCCGACATCGCACGATTCGTCATGGGGCCCCAGGCCGGCGACGATGCCGTGCATCTCGTGGTACAGCGCAGCGCCGGCAATCCCCTGTACGCCATCGAGATGTCGGCCCGTCTGGCCATGGGCGAGCTGCGCCGCGCAGACAGGAAGCTTCCGTCCACCCTCCTCGGGCTCGTGGGCCAGGCCCTGTCCGAGCTGCCCGGGCCGCAGGTGGATGCGCTCCGGGTGCTCGTGCTGGGGCCGGCCCAGACGGACGTGGGCTTCGTCGCTGCCGTGCTCGAGGAGCCTCGCGAGGCCGCCTACGGCAGGCTCGAGCCGCTCCTCGAGCGGGGCTGGGTCGAGGCCGCGGGCGAGTGGCTGCGGCCCGCGCCGCTCGTGGCGCAGGTGATGACGTCGTCCCTGCCGGACGGCCAGGCCAGGGCCATGCACCGTCGCATCGCGGCCGCCATGCAGGAGGCGGGGCGATTCATGGAGTGGGAGATCGCTCTCGCGCGCCTGCGCGGCGGCATGGGCGCAAAGCACGCGGCCGCGGTGCTCCTCGGCGCGGCGAGGCTGTCCGAGCTGGGTGAGCCTGCCAGGGCCATCCCCCTGGTGCGCGAGGCCAT
This sequence comes from Myxococcota bacterium, assembly GCA_041309365.1. Taxonomy (GTDB): domain Bacteria; phylum Myxococcota_A; class Polyangia; order DRWM01; family DRWM01; genus JAFDER01. The sequence goes on along the minus strand of JBFYZU010000372.1, from coordinate 11,649 downwards.
CAGGCACCTGGACGATGAGCCCCTGCATCGCGCGAGCCTGGATCTCGCGCGGCTGTACCGCGAGACCGGCATGTACGACGAAGCCCTGGCCCTCCTTCGCACCTTGCCCGAGGGACAAGAGAGAGACCTGGAGCTGGCGCGGTGCCTGAGGCTCTCCGGGGATCCCGGCGCGGCGCTGCCTCTTCTCGAGGCCCTGACCGCGGCGGGCGGGGAGCACGGGCTGGGGGCCAGGGCGCTTCTGGCACGGATGCACGTGGACGAGGGTCGTGCGCGCCAGGCCATCGACCTGCTCGCGGATCTCGACGGGGTGCCCGATGACGCGCGCACCTCGGTGCTCGAGCCTCTGGGCATGGCGCTGGCCTCCGAGGGTCGCGAGCAGGAGGCGCTCGCGGCGTTCTCCGAGGGCGCCGGGATCGCACAGAGGACCGGCCGCGCCCTCCTGGCGGCCCGGTTCTGGAGCCTGCAGGGCCGGGCACTGCAGGCCTCGGGCGATTACGGGGGGGCGCACGACGCCTACGACAGGGCGCTCGCCCTGGCGCGCGCCGGAGGAGACGCCCACGCCCAGGCCGTGTACTCGCTCAATGCGGGCGCCGTGCTCACCGAGCTGGGCCGCTACGGCGACGCGGCCGGCAAGCTCAACTCGGCCCACCAGCTCTTGCGAGAGCTGGGCGAGGTGCGCGAGCTGCCGCTGGCCATGTTCAACATCGCCGTGCTGCGGTCCCGCATCGGCGATTCCGAGGGAGCGCAGGACATGGCCCGCAAGGGCGCCGCGCTGGCCAGGCGCAGGGGACAGGACCACATGGTGGGCTACTTTCTCATGGTGGAAGGCGACGCGGCCCGCTCCAGGGGGGACATGGAAGGAGCGCTCGGGCTTCACGACAGTGCCTTCGAGGCCTTCGAGCGGACGGGCGACAGGGACGGCCGGATCGCGGCTCTCGTCTCGGCCGCGGAGGTCGCATCCATGTCCAATGACGCCGGCAGCGCCTTGCCGAGGCTCGAGGCAGCGAAACGCGAGAAAGTGGCAACGGGCGAGGGGCTCATCGACGACCGGCTCTCCCTGGCCTCGGCGCGGGTGTCGCCGCGCCAGGGGCCCGCGCGTGAAAAGGCCCTCGAGCGTCTCGAACGAGCGAGGCAGAGGTTTCTCGAGAGGGGGGACACGGAGAATGCGCTCCGGTCCTCGTGGGTGATGGCGGGGCTCCTGGGGTCACGGGATCCGCGCACGACGGTCCTTCTGGGCGAGGCGGGGAAGCTCGCCACGACGCTCAGGCGCGCGGCGGCCGGCCTCGGATACAACCCGCTCAGGTCTGACCCCGAGCTTCGGGCCATCGAGAGGATGCACATGCAGAATCGCGAACCGGACAGCGTGACCTCGTCTCCATCCGTGCAGCCTCCGGGCGCGGAGAACAAGTGGAAGAGGCTCGTGCGGATCAACAAGCGGCTCAACTCGGAGCTCAGGCTCAGGCCTCTGCTCGAGACGATCCTGGACACCCTGCTCGATCTCACGGGCGCCACTCGAGGCTTCATCCTCATCAAGGGCACGGGAGGCGACCTGCGGGTCAAGGCGGCACGCAACATCGACAGCGCCGGCCTCCCCGGCGGCAAGGGCGATTTCTCCTCGTCCATCGTCAAGGAGGTCATGGAGACGGGACGTCCCCTCATCACCGTGGATGCGGCCTCGGACATGCGGTTCGACGCTTTGCGCAGCGTGCACGACCTGGCGCTCAAGAGCGTCCTGTGCGTGCCCCTGAGCCTGCGCGGAGAGGTGGCGGGCGCCGTGTACGTGGACAACCCCTACAGCTCGGCCATGTTCGGCGGAGAGGACGTGGAGCTGGTCATGGACTTCTCCGACCAGGCTTCCATCGCGCTCACCAACGCCCGGCTGATGGTGGAGAACCGCCGGCGGGAGCTTAGCATCGAGAGGCTCAACCGCAAGCTCGAGAAGGCGCTCAGGCGCCAGCAGATAGAGCTTCGGGGCCTCAGGGAGACCATCGACCGCAGCCTCCCGGCGACGGGCGGCGGCGCGCGTCGCTACCAGGAGATCGTGGGAGAGTCCGAGCCTCTCACCAGGCTCTTCCGGATGCTCGACCGGATCTCCGACTCGGACCTGCCGGTGGTCGTCACCGGCGAGAGCGGCACGGGAAAGGAGCTCGTGGCCCGGGCCATCCACTTCAACGGGCCGCGGAGGCGGGGCCCCTTCGTGTCCGAGAGCTGCGCCGCCATCCCGGACACGCTCCTCGAGTCCGTGCTGTTCGGGCACGTCAAGGGCGCTTTCACCGGCGCGGACAAAGACAGGCCGGGGCTGTTCGAGGTGGCCAGCTCGGGCACGCTCTTTCTCGACGAGATAGCGGCCATGAGCCAGTCCATGCAGACCAAGCTTCTCAGGGCGCTGCAGGAGGGCGTGATCCGGCCCCTGGGCGGGAGCGCGGAGAAGAAGGTCGACGTGCGGATCATCGCCGCGGTGAACCGCGACCTGGAGACCCTCGTTCGGGAGGGGGGCTTCAGGGAGGATCTCTTCTACCGCCTCAACGTCGTGAGCGTCACTCTGCCTCCGCTGAGGGAGCGCAGTGGCGACATCCCGGCCCTGGTCGCCCATTTCCTGGCCAAGCACGCCCAGGGCCGGTCGGTGCGGGTGACCTCGGGGGCCATGTCGAGGCTCATGGCCCACCGCTGGCCCGGCAACGTGCGCGAGCTCGAGAACGAGATCATGCGCGCCCTCGTCCTGGGAGGCGACGAGATCGACGAGCAGGTCGTCCTGCCCGGCAAGGATCTGGACGAGCCCGCGGGGTCGACGGAGACGGGCGGCTCGCTCATGATGCACGAGCACGTGGACATGCTCGAGAGGTCCCTCATCCGCCGGGCCCTCTCTCGGGTGGGCGGCAACCAGAGCGCGGCCGCGCGCCTGCTGGGGATCTCGCGATTCGGGCTCATCAAGAAGATGAAGAGGCTGGGGATCTGATCACTCGCCGTCGTCCGGGGCATCCGCGTCGCCAACCAAAGCGGGCGTGCCGCCCTTCTCGGCGTACTTGTTGGCGGCGGGCTTCTGGAGGAACTTGCGGAACTTCATGGGCAGGCGCAAGAGGCCCATGGCGATCTTGTCGCCGAACATCTGCTCGATGACCTCGTTGCCGAGATCCACGACGCAGGTCATCTTCATGAAGGTCCGGCCATCCTTGTACTCGGTGAACTGGATGTAACCCCTGCTGTCGTTGATGTCGTGGGGCTTCTTCTTGTTCATCTTCCAGCTGAGCTTGTAAGCGTCCTCCTCGGCCGTGTAATCGAGATAGTAGGTGGCCGAGACGACCTTGTTGCCCTGGACCATCTTGACGAGGCTCTTGTTGCCCTTCTGGTAGATGAGCTTGGACTCCATGGTCGTGGGGTAGATCTTGGGGAAGAGCTTGACGTCCTTGATGGCGTTCCATGCCTTGCCGATATCGTCGGGGAACAGGGCGTAGGAGCTGCCGCCGATGTATCCCTTGCCGCCGCTCTCGTCCAGCTTCACCATGACGACGTTGCCGGACTCGAGCTCCTTCACCTGCTTCGGGGAGAGCCCTTCGGCCCGTGCCATCCGCGGGGCGGTGGTCGAGAGGGCCATGGCGGCGAGGAGCAGGACAGGACCGATGGTACGCATCGTCCACCTCCGTGGATGAGCGAGCATATCGGGTCGGGTCATGGTCTGCAACCTCCTCGGCGAGGCCTGTTTCTGCCTCGTGCATCCGCTGTATGAAAGACGGCCGCCGTCCGCTCCGGATTCAAAGCTTCTTCGTCAGCAGCTTCTTGAGCTTGCCCATCGTGGTCTCCTGGCCCGCGGGTGGATCGCTCCCGCGATCCTCCTTCTGCTGCTCCCTGGACATCCCCTGGGTGATCCCGGGCTGGGGTCTGAGAGAGCCCGTATGGCGGCGCTCGAGGATGTGCAGCTCTCGCTTGACCTCGATGTTGTGCGGGTTGATGCCGGCCACGACCTCGAGAAACTTCCTGGCCTCCGTCTCCTTGCCCGTGCGCTTGAGCACCTGCGCCAGGTAGTGGTTCGCCTTCTCGCTGCGCGGTGCCAGGGACACTGCCTGGCGCAGGCTCGCCTCCATCTCGCTCAGATCGTCGCCGGGGCCTGCCATGTTGAACCTGCACCAGGTCAGGGTGGCCAGGTACTCCCCGTTGTCGGAGTGGGCCTTCACCACGGGCTTCATCAGGGACAGCGCCCCGTTCCACTTTCGTCTTCTGACCAGGATGGAGGCCTTCTGGAACGCCATCTCCGATGCCAGGGCCTCGTGTACGATGGCATCCTCCTCGCTCTTCGACCGTCCTCCCGCCCTCTGCTTCGAGTACTCGGCCCGCCTCTCGGGGTCCGAGAGGGTGTCCACGGCCTCGCGCAGCTTGGACGAGATGAACACGAGGTTCTCGCGCAGCTGGGCGTCGCCGACGCTGGCCCCCCTGTCCGGGTGGAACCGCTTGACGAGCGCCAGGTAGCTCGACCTGACCTTCTCCAGGGGCACGTCCTCGGCCACGCCCAGGATGCGGAACAGATCCCCCTCGTTGATGATGGCGATCATGTCCTGCGCCTCGGTGCGCATCGACTCGATCTTCTCGGTGGGTCCTGGGGGCTCCTGCGTGGGCGCAGATGAAGCCGCGATCCGGGGTGCCGGAGGCCCGACGTCGGCCGGTCGTGGCGGCTCCACCACGTCGATCCCCGAGGTGAGCATGAGCACGTAGAGCACGATGCGCATGCTCGCGGCCAGGTTGGGCTCCGCCTGCATGGACGAGGAGAGAGTGTGCACCCGCGTGCGGAAGATGGTCAAAGCTTGCCTCTCCTCCTCGGACCACGCCGGATCGCCGAGGCCGCGGCCCGAGAAGCGCAGGCCGTGTCCCTCGAGCCTGGCCAGCTGGCCTTCGATGCGCTGGGAGGCCCACTTCTCCCTCAGGGCCCTTGGCATCGAGTGCACGGGATCCAGCGGGAACATCTCGGATGCTGGCACCCTGGTCAGGTTCTCGCCCTCGTGGACCTCGAACGGCTCGGCCATGAGCTCGTACATCTCCACGATCTTCTGCTCGAGCTGGAACCGCATCACCGCTGTCAGGGCCTCCCGGGTGACGTGCCCCTCGTCCAGAAGGTAGCGGCCCAGGAGCACGCCGCGCTCCTTCGTCCCCCTGAGCGATGAGGCCAGGGTCTTGGCGTTGATGATGCCCCGGACGACGAGCAGCTCGCCGAGACGGCTCACGGACCTGCCTCCCTCGGCGTGAGCCGGACGGCCTGCGTCGAAGTAGAGCTTGTGTGTCGTGGACCCGTCGATGCCTCGCACGACGAGCGTTCCGCTCATCGCCTTCTTGAGCATGAACGCGAGCAGCTGGGGCAGGGGGGTGCGCGCGAAGTCGCTGGACTGGATCGCCGTCATCTCGCCCGCCAGCTGGTCTTGTCTCCCGCGTCCCTGATGTCGATGCCCATGGCCAGAAGCTCGTCCCGGATGGCGTCCGCCGCGGCCCAGTCCTTGCTCGCCCTGGCAGCCCTGCGGGCCTCGAGCCTGTCCTCCACGTCCTTCTCCGTGATCCCGAGCTTCGCCATGGCGCGAGTCCTTTGAGATGAGAAGAACTCCTCGGGTGCGATCGAGAGGATCCCCAGCGTGCCGGCCGCGAGCCGGATCGAGCGCAGCGCCAGAGCGGCGGCCGGGCCTCTCTGCTTTTTGCCCAGGCCTCCGCCCTTTCCCAGCAGATCGTTGGCGGCGCGCAGGAAGTCGTTGAGACGGCCTATGGCCATGGCCGTGTTCAGGTCGTCCGCCAGGGCCGCGTCGAAGTCATCGTCGAAGCTCCTGCACAGCTCGCTCGCCGCATCCGGGGGATCGCCCTTTTGCCCCCTGGCCGACTCCTCGAGCTTCTCCACGGTTTCCTGGTAGTAGGCGATGCGCTTCTGGGCTTCCGCGATCTGCGGGAACCCCAGCACGTGTCCTTCTTCGTCCAGGTCCACCTTCAGATCGATGGGCGCGTGGTAGTGCGTTCCCAGCAAGAACAGCCTCACCGCCTCCGGGTGGCCGTGCTCGAACACCTGGCGGACGAGGAAGAAGTTGCCCAGGCTCTTGGACATCTTCTCGCGGTTGACGTTGACGAATCCGTTGTGCACGAACACGCGGCAGAAGGGCTGACCGCTGGCCCCTTCCGACTGGGCGATCTCGTTCTCGTGGTGGGGGAAGATCAGGTCCATGCCGCCGCCGTGGATGTCGAAGTCCATGCCGAGGTACTTGAGGCTCATGGCGGAGCACTCGATGTGCCACCCCGGGCGTCCCGGCCCCCATGGGCTGGGCCAGGAGGGCTCGTGTGGTCTCGCGCTCTTCCACAGGGCGAAGTCGGCCGGGTGGCGCAGGCGCGTGTCGATGTTGACCCGCGCTCCCGCCCTCATCTGGTCCAGGTTGCGTCCCGAGAGCCTGCCGTACCGTTCGAATGCCTGCACCTCGTAGTACACGTCGCCTTCCACCACGTAGGCGAGGTTCTTCACGATGAGGCGCTCGATGATCTCGATCATCTCCGGGATGTTGTCCGTCGCCCTGGGCTCGTGCGTGGGCGCGAGGACACCCAGCGAGGCCATGTCCTCGTGAAAGCTCTCCGTGTAGCGGCCGGCGAGCTCGGACCAGTCCTGGGCGTTCTGCTTCGCGCGGGCGATGATCTTGTCGTCGAGGTCGGTGATGTTCCGGACGTAGGTCACCTCGAGGCCGCGCGAGCGCAAGAACCTCACGAGCGTGTCGAAGACCACGTAGACCCTGGCGTGCCCGAGATGGGCATGGTCGTACACCGTGGGCCCGCACACGTAGAGCCCCACTTTCCCCTGCTGGCGGGGACAAAACACGTCGCGTTCCCGGGTGAGGGTGTTTCTCAGGCGAATGTCCTTCATTGGCAATTCCGAAGGGTATTTCTAGCCCAGAGACGCCCTGGGTTCAACCTCGCCGACATGCATCATGACGCCCCCGAAGTCAGAAGCAAACCTCGCCGTCCGTCAAATCCGGGTGGAATATGTCTAACTATTTGATATTATTGATATATTCATCGAGCTGGATGTTCACCTGCAACTCCGGGCAATTGACAGGAACGTGTTTTTCTGTATAATTTAGCGGATTTTCACGGGGAGCGGACCTCGAATGGCAGGCGCGACCGAAATCCTCGGACGGTCTTTCGAAGAGAGATCGTATTACACGGAGCTGGAGGATCTCAAGATCTCTCTCGACGCACTCCTGCGCAAGCTCGACGATGACCAGCGGCACGAGTACGAGCTGAGGCTCGACATGTCGTGGATCCACCACGATGGTGCCATCGAGGGTCAGGTCCTCTCGCCGCAGGAGATATGGACCGCCCTGAACACGCAGGTGCGTTCCGATACGGCGTTCCAGCCTGCCATCACGGATGTCCGGGCCCACAGGACAGCCATCGAGTACGCCAGATCCCTCGTCGACAAGAAGAAGGTGACGGTCGGACCCGAGCTCTTGCGCAGGCTCTACAACACGCTGGCCAGCGAGGACGAGCAGTGCACCGGGGCGCTCGTCTATCGCAAGGACATCCCGATCCACCGCACCTACTTCCACGAGATCGTGCCTCCGGCGAAGCTGGCCGGCCAGATGAAGCGGTTCTTCGGCTGGGCAAGGGATCCCAACCTTCGCAAGCTGCACCCTCTGTATTTCGGGTCGGCCGCCCATTACCGGCTGATGAGGATCTTCCCGTTCACACACCACACGGGAAAGCTGTCCCGCCTGATCATGAACCTCATCCTGCTGCGCGGCGGGTATCCGCCCGCCATCGTCCACTCCACGGACAGGCAGAACTACTACGAGGCCATACGCGACGGCTACGACGCCACGTTCGACATCGTGTCGAGGGCTCTCAGGGACGTGATGCTGTCGAACGTCCAGCTCCTCGAGAAGTACTGAATCACCCGCAGGGCTCGAGGATCGCCAGCACGGAAAGGTCGCCGCACGGAACCAGATCGAGGCCGGTCTCGACGTGGCACAGGGGAGTGCCGTTCTGCGTGGCCGTGATGCTCACGTCCACGGCGCCCGAGGGGACGGCCAGGGTCTCGAATGTGCCCTGCTCGCAGTCCAGAAAAGTGGTCAGGATCTCCACATCGTCGGACATGAGCGTGACGGTCACCTGGTCCACGCCGTGGGTCCCGCACAACCTGCCGTCCTCGAACATCCACTCCACGGACACGGTACCCTCCGTGGGCAGCCGCTCCAGCGCGATGGTCACGTCCTCGGGCAGGCCCGGATCGCCGGGCGTCACGTTCGTCGCCGAGCCCTCGTAGATGGGGCAGTCGTTGCCGTCGAGGCCGGAGATGGTGACCGTGTAGCTGGCCACGGGAAGCTGCCTGAACGTCCTCTGACCCGACTGGCACGAAGAGATCTCCGTCACATCGTGCTGGCCCGACCGGACGGCCAGCTCCACCGATGCGATGCCCGCCTCGTCGCAGCTGGCCGATGTCGGCTCGTCGAGCCCGATGCTCCACACCGCCCTCAGATCACCGCTCGGATTTTCGGCCATGCAACCCGTCACGGCGCACGCCAACACCACGACGCACAACCACGCCCTGTTCATGATCGTCCTCCTGACAGCCTCGACTCAACCTCATGCGTGCCCGGCAAGTCAAATTCCTGCAAAAATGCTCGATGGGTCGGTTGATCCCGGGCGGGGAATGTCGCTAATGTGATGGCTGCCATGATGCGTTCCATCCACCCGGCCGCGCCGCTCCTTTTCGTGGCCTGCCTGGCCTGCGCTCGTTTGTCCGCTGCGGCCGAGATCGTCGTGGGACCGCTCGTGCAGATGCCGGCCCCGGGCGAAGTGATCATCGCGTGGGAGACGGACGTACCCACGCAGGGCCGCGTGATCTACGGCCAGGAGGGGACGTTCGACCGGTCGGCCTCCTCCCCGGCCGCCGGCACGCGTCACGAGGTGACGCTCGGCGAGCTGGCCCCTGGAAACGCCGTGAGCTACCGCGTGTTCGCGGGGACCACGCACACGGGCGTGTACTCCTTCTTCGCCCCGCCAGGGCCGGACCACGAGGTGAAGGTCGTCGTGCTCGGCGACACCCGGACAATGCACCGAAACCACCTGGCCGTGGTGGAGTCGGCCCTGGTGCACGAGGCCCACGTCACCTTCAACACGGGCGATCTCGTGGAACGCGGCGACGATCTCGACATGTGGAAGTGCTTCTTCGCGGTCGAGAGGCCGCTTCTGGCGAGCACCGTCTCGTTCTCCGCCATAGGAAATCACGAGCAGGTGGGCGACGGGGTGGACATCTACAAGAGCCTGTTCGTCTACCCGCCGGGGTCGCATGCGCCCGAGCTGGACTTCACCGTCGACGTGGGGCCGGCGCGCTTCGTGGTGCTGGACAACGCGGTGACCGCCAAGAACCCCGAGACGCAGCGCGAGTGGCTCGAGAGAGTGCTCGACGAGGCGGATGCGCTGCCAGCCATCGCGCACGTCATCGTGTTCGTGCACCAGGGAGTGCAGTCCAATGGCCCCCACGGTCCGAGCAAGAGCCTGATCGCGGCGGGCCTCGACGACGTGATGCGCGATCACGGCGTGGACCTCGTCATCGCCGGACACGATCACAGCTACGAGCGCGGAGTGACGGGCGGCCTGCGCTACATGATAAGCGCGGGCGGCGGTGCCCCGCTGTACAAGAAGAAGGTGGATCGCGGCGATGTCCAGGTGCGCGCGATCGTTCACCACCACGTGCTGTTCTCGATCGGTCCGGGTGGCGTCACGTTCCGTGTCGTGCTCAAGGACGGATCCGTGCTGGAGACCTGCAGCCTGGCGCCACTGCCAGGAGGGTACACGTGTCAGTGAGGGCGGTGGCCCCCGTGTCCGGATCGGGCAGGGATCCGGAGATCCATCCTCTGGCCGTGACGGAGGGTGCCTTCTGCGCCGGCCGGGACTCCTACGTGGGGCCCTATGCCCTCGTGCAGGGAGAGGTCCGGATCGGCTGCGGTACGCGCATAGAGGGACACGCCGTGATCCACGGCCCGGCGGAGATCGAGGACGGGTGCAGGATCTACTCCTACGCTGTGGTGGGTACGGACCCGCAGGACCAGAAGTACCGTGGAGAGCGTACGACGGTCCGCGTGGGCTCTGGGGCGACCATCAGGGAGTTCGTCACCGTGAACAGGGGAACGGGCCTCGGGGGTGCGGAGACCGTCGTGGGCAGCGGCTGCTATCTCATGGCTCACGTGCACGTGGCACACGACTGCAGGCTGGGCAAGGGCGTGGTGATCGCCAACGACAGCACGCTGGCCGGCCACGTGCAGGTCGGGCACCACGCGGTCCTCGGCGGGAGGGCCGCCGTGGGCCAGCACGTGCGCGTGGGAGAGGGAGCGTTCGTGGCGGCGGGCGCCATGGTCGAGCGCGACGTGCCCCCCTTCTCCATCGCGGCAGGTGACAGGGCATGGCTGCGCGGCCCCAACCTGGTGGGGCTCAGACGGCTCGGCGTGCTCTTTGAGGCGAGGGCCGCGGTGACGGCGGCCTATGCCCTGCTCGCACGGCGGGACATGACATTCGCCCAGGCCGTGGCCGAGATCGAACGCACGCACGGTCAGGTGCCGGAGGTGCGCGCCATCCTCGACTTCATGGCGACTACCAGGATCGGGATCATCGCTCCCGGCGGTCGAGCCGCGCGATCATCCTGAGGTAGCGCCAGCGGTCCATGGCAGGGTAGCCGAGGACCGTCGCCCCGGCCGCCACGTCGCCGATGACCCCCGAGCCTGCACCGATGCGTGCATCGGCTCCCACCTTGACGTGGTCGGCGATGCCCGCCTGGCCTCCCACCATCACCCGATCGCCCAGCGTGGAGCTTCCCGCTATGCCCACCTGCGCTGCGAGCACGCAATCGCGGCCGATGCGCACGTTGTGCCCCACCTGCACCTGGGCGTCGATGCGCGTCCCCTGCCCTATGACGGTGGCTCCCAGCGTGCCTCTGGCAACGACGCTGCGCGCTCCGATGGACACGTCGTCGCCCACCAGGACGATGCCGACGTGCCGCACGGGTACGTGCCTCCCGCTCTCGACCCTCAGACCGAACCCCTCGCTGCCCACGACCGCCCCTTCTCCGATGACCACGCGGTGGCCGAGGACCGTGCCTGGCCCCACGTGGCAACCTGCGCCGAGCCTGCATCCCTCCCCTGTCCGGGCCAGCGGATCCAGGATGGCATGCTCCCCCACGACGGAGCCAGGCCCCAGGTGTGAACCCTCGTGGACGACGCACCCCGATCCGAGCTCCACCCCTTCGCCGATCACGGCCCCTGCAGCGACCCATGCCCCGAGCTCGGCGTCGAACCCGGGCTGCGGCACGCGAGGCCGCGGGTGGAGGAGATCCACCAGCATGGCCAGAGCCAGGGGAGGATCCTCGTGCTCCCAGGCCAGCTTGCCCGCCCGGACGACCTGGGGTGCGTGCCTGGCGTCCGTGAGGACAGCCAGCGCACCGGTGGTCAGAAGCTCCTCGCGGTAGCGCCCGTCCGTGTACGGGGCCACGTGCGCAGGGCCGGCGTCCGCGAGGGTGGATACCCCGAGAACGTCCACGTCGGGAGCCTCGCCTGCGAGGCTGCCTCCCAGGCGGACGACCAGCCGATGGAGCTTTCTGTCGGGCACGGGCGGGTTGGACCCAGGGTCGGGTCTACTTGCTCTTCTTGG
>JBFYZU010000371.1:0-27158 GCA_041309365.1 Myxococcota bacterium | reverse complement strand
TCGATATCTCGCCGCAGATCAGCGGATCCGAGAGCACGAGATCGACGGTCCTGTAGTGGTTGCGAATGTCGGGGCCGGTCAACGCCCTCCTGGCAGCGTCCAGGTCCTCGGCCAGCGCATCGCGAAGGGCGGCGTCGGTCTCCGTGCGTGCGCCCAGCACCACCGTGGTGCTCACCGAGATGCGGACCGAGCGGCGGGCCTTGACGAACTGCACCAGGGCGCGAAAGATGCCGGGTGACTCCTGGGCGCCGAATATCCGATCGATCACCCCTGCCCGGTCCCTGGCAGGGCTGAACCCCCAGGCGAAGCAGTGGGGGACGAGGACGACCTTCTTGCCCGTCCTCGCCTCGTACTCGCGCAGCCAGCCGATCACCTCGCCGCCCATCTCCGTGCCGCGGGCGTGAAGCGTCCTCGGGGTCCTGCGCAGGCACAGGATGGCGGAGCGTCCCTCGTCGAGCACGGTCTCGAGGTGCTTGATGTCCTCCACGTCCCAGCTGTGCTGCACCATGAACCGGTAGATCCACCTGAGCGGCCTGTAGAGGAACCCCTCCAGCCCGTAGACGTATCCGATGTCGCGCAGCCCGTTTCGGACGCTCAGCCTGTGGATGCACAGCGAGTCCACGAGGTGCACGGAGCGCAGCACGTGCACGACCACCCCGGTCGTCTCGGCCTCCCTGACGGCCGAGTGCCAGGACGCGTCGACGTGCACCTGGTCGAGAAACAGGGCGAAGATCGAGTAGACGAGCTTGCGGATCCAGACGATCAGATCCCTGAACCACTCCCTGAGCCAGGCCGGCATCAGTCGCCCCCGAACCGGAGATCGAGGGTCGTCGTGGCGCTGCGCTCGAGCTTCACGTCGCGCGTGAACCGCTTCACTCCGCCGGCGTGCTCGACCGTGATCTCGAGCCTGTAGGGGCCGGCGACCAGGGTCGGGGCGTCCGTGACCGTGAAGGCGCCCGGCGAAGGGAACGCCCGGACCTTCCTCTGCGGATCCCACCCCTCGTCGGGGAAGTACACGAGATCGACATAACCCACCTTGGGCCAGCCTCCGGTGAGCTGCACCTCGACCTGCGACTCGACGGGCGTGCTGCCCATGACGTACCACGCCACGGCTCCGAGGCCCGCCACGAGAACTGTGGCGGCCAGCCGGCGAGCCCAGGGTCGTGTCCTGAACCCCCCCCGGGTCGTCTCGTCCTCTCGACCGTCGCTCGTTTCGGACCCCATGCCATGACACTGCACCATCTCCCGGGCTCGAGGCAAGCGATCCGGCCTCCCCCGGGTGGCCTTGATCCGGCCTGCGGACGATATAGATTCGAGGGCATGCCGAAGTTCGGGGTCAGCCGCGCCGTCCTCAATAACCTCGCGGAGTGCGACGCCGACTTCGAGACGCTCGTCGTCGCGGTGGGCTCCTACGCCCCGCCCGATGCGCTGGCGCCCATGAGGCGGGCCTACAGGCTCGGCCGCGAACGTCACGCGGATCAGCTCCGGGCGTCGGGGCAGCCCTACATCGTGCACCCTCTGGAGGTGGCCTGGATACTGGCGCAGATGGAGCAGGACGTGCCCACCCTGTGCGCAGCGCTGCTCCACGACTGCGTGGAGGACACGGACACCACCATCAAGGAGATCCGGGCAGGGTTCGGCGACGACGTGGCCCTGCTCGTGGAGGGTGTGACCAAGCTCGATTCCTACGACTTCGAGAGCAAGCAGATCGAGCTGGCCGAGAACATACGCAAGATGATGGTGGCCACGGCCCGTGACGTGAGGGTCCTCTTGCTCAAGCTCGCCGACCGGCTCCACAACATGCGGACCCTGCAGCACCTCTCGGAGGAGAAGCAGGCCCGCATGGCCCACGAGACCATGGAGGTCTACGCGCCCCTCGCCAACAGGCTCGGCATCCAGCCGCTCAAGAGCGAGCTCGAGGATCTCGCCTTCCGCTACCTGAACCCGGAGGAGTACCGGACCATCGTCGGCGAGCTGAACAAGTCCAGACGGGCCCGCGAGCGCTACATCGAGGAGGTCTGCGCCATCCTCCGCAATACCCTGGTCGAGAGGAGCATCGATGCCACGGTGTTCGGCCGGCCCAAGCACGCCTTCTCCATCTTCCAGAAGATGCAGCGCCAGAAGGTGCCCTTCGAGGGCATCTTCGACGTGACCGCGTTCCGCGTGCTCGTGGACAGCGAGGCACGCTGCTGGGAGGTGCTGGGCATCGTGCACGGCAACTGGACGCCGGTCCCCAACCGGTTCCGCGACTACCTCTCTTTGCCCAAGAGCAACGGCTACAGGTCGCTTCACACCACCGTCCTGGGGCCCAAGGGCGAGCGCATGGAGGTGCAGGTGCGCACCCACGAGATGCAGCGCATCGCCGAGGATGGTGTGGCGGCCCACTGGCGCTACAAGGAAGGTGGCCTGAGGCCGCGGCCCGAGGACATGGAGGCCTTCAGCTGGCTGCGCTCCATCCTGGAGTACGGCAAGGAGGTCACGGACAGCGCCGAGTTCATGGAGACGGCCGTGGGCGAGCTGTTCGGCGGCGAGGTGTACGTGTTCACGCCTGCGGGAGCGGTGCTCGCCTTCCCGCGCGGGTCCACGCCCGTGGACTTCGCCTACGCCATCCACACGAATGTGGGGCACCGTTGCATCGGGGCCAAGGTCAACGGCGTGATGATGCCGCTCAGCTACAAGCTGCGCAGCGGCGACAAGCTGGAGATCCTCACCCGGCCCAACCAGCACCCTTCCAGCGACTGGTTGCGGTTCGTGCGCACCCCCAGGGCCCGGGCCAAGATCCGGTCCTTCATCCGTGCCGAGGAGCGCAAGCGGTCCATCGCCATGGGCCGCGACGTGCTCGAGAAGCGCTTCCGCGAGCGGGGCCACTCCCTCTCGAAGTTCGAGAAGAAGGGCGATCTGCAGAAGCTCTTCGAGCATTTCAAGCTCGCCAGCCGCGAGGAGCTCTACTCGAGGATCGGCATCGGCAAGCTCTCGGCACGGCAGGTGGTCGACCATCTCTTCCCGCCCGAGGAGAAGGCACCGTTCTCGGCGCCCTTGCCTGCGCCCGCGCGCAAGGCCCCACCGGCCAGCGACGGCGGGATCACGGTGGGCGACCTGGACAACATCCTGATCAGGCTGGCCGGCTGCTGCAGCCCCGTGCCGGGCGATCCCATCGTCGGGTTCATCACCAGGGGAAGGGGCGTGACGGTCCACCGCAAGAGCTGCCCGAGGACCATGGAGATGGATCCCGAGCGCAGGATCGAAGCCCACTGGGAGCTCGAGAAAGGCATGGCCCACCCCGTCAAGCTCAAGGTATTGTGCGAGGATCGGCCGGGCCTCCTGACGCGGCTCAGCCAGCCCTTCACCCAGAACGGGATGAACATCAGCTCTGCCAGGGTGCAGGGCCTCGGGGAGGGGCGAAGCGAGTGCTTCTTCTCGTTCAACGTGACCCACATCAAGGAGCTCGAGGCCTTGATCCGTACACTCGAAAAAGTTAATGGAGTCTATTGCGTGGAAAGAGTGTGAACTGATGCACGTGCAGACCGATTTCGATTCCTACACTCTCGATCCCAGCCTGATGCTCTCCATCCGCGAGGTCGGGATGCTCACCCCGACCTCGCTGCAGCGAGCGGCCTTCGCACCGCTGCTCGAGGGCCGCGATCTCGCTTTGCAGGCCAGCTCGGGCACGGGGCGCACCATGGCCTGGTGTCTGCCCATGATCCAGCGCCTCATCGGTGTGGGCCAGGAAGCCAGGTCGGTGGTCGTCGTGCCCGACAACGAGGCCGCCCTGAGCGTGGAGCGCGAGGTCAGCAGGCTCACGAGGCACTCGAACCTCAGGATGCTCATGCCCGCGGCCGGCGTGGAGAGCACGGGAGCGAGCTACGACATGTTCGAGGGCGACGGGTCCTGGCCCAACATCCTCGTCGGCCGTGCCCCGTCCTTGCGCCACTTCGTGGACGGCACGCGCTTTCGCATGGATCGCCTCGCGGTGTTCGTGGTCAGCCTCACCAAGCCGCTGCACCCGGACGATCGGGAAGCGTTCGACGACCTGTCGCGCAGGCTCTCGGCATCGTGCCAGCGCATCGCGGTCACCGAGGATGCGGACGTGCTGCAGGCGCTCCTCGAAACCGGGTTTCTGCGAGGGCCGGCCATGGTGTTCGGCACGGCGCCCTCGGGCGAGCCTCTGGCCCTCGAGCCGCTGGCGGAGCCGAGGCCGGCTCGGGCGCAGGTGCAGGAGGAGCCCAGGCCAGCGGCCCGTGGAGGCTCGGCGCGGACGCGTCGCACCAGGAGGGCAGCCCCCACGGATCGCCCCGAGAGCTGGCCCATCGCCCACATCGGAGTCACGTCACCCGGGCCTGTGACGGCCGAGACCATCGCGCGGCTCGTGCGCGTGGAAGCGGCCGGCCACACGGTCGTCCTCGTATCGAGAGAGGACCACGCTCCCGAGGTGGCCACCGCCATCGCCGACCTCATGGGCGACCGGCCGGTGAGGCTGCTGCACGAGGGCGACGAGATAGGCGAGGACGAGAACGACTCCGTGACCGTGGCTCACGTGGTGGCCTGCAAGGACCGCCGGCTCACCGCCAACGTGCTCGTCCTGGAGCGTTTCCCGGGCGGCGCCGACGGATACCTCTCTCTCATCCCCATGATGCGCTGCGATCCGGGCGATCGCATCCTGTCGTTCGTGACCCCGCGCGACGTGGGAAGCCAGTACCAGCTCAGGCTCGGCACGGGGATCCGCCTCCTCGAGCGCCGTCTGCCCACGGACGACGAGATCCTCACGAGCGACGCGTCGGACGAGGTGAAGAGCCTGCGCCAGATGGCCACGGGCGTCGTGCAGAAGGACCTCGATCTCCTGGCCCGGGTGGGGACCCTCGACGACGGGGATCGCATCCTGGCCACTGCGCTGCGAAGGCTGCTCGATCTCACGATGAGGCCGGAGCCTGCGCAAACCCCGCGAGGCCCTGCCCAGCCGCCGCGGGACGAGCGTCGCCGTCGCCGGGAGCGCTCGCACGAGACCGTCGATGCCGGTTCCGGGCCCAGGACGTCGCAGAAGGACCCTGTCGAGGACGAGCCGCTGATCCGCAGCTTCGTGCCGGCCCTGCCGGAGCGCGGTGCGGGAAGGCGAGGTGGGGTGCCCATGGTGGAGATTGCCCTGGGGTGCGGCAGGGACGCGGGCGTCAAGGCCGACTACGTCGCCCAGTGGCTGCAGTCGCGCCTCGCCATGCGCGTGTCCGAGCTCGGTCCCATCGACGTGCAGGACGACTCGACCGTCGTCACCGTCCCGCGCGAACGCGCGGACGAGGTCGTGAGGATCCTCTCCGACATGAGCTTCGGCGAGTGCAGGCCCGAGGCGAGGATCCTGGATGCGCAGGAGCGCCGGCGTCCGTGACGACCGCCGGTGATCGGACCGTCATCCTCATCGTGCTCGACTCCGTCGGGTGCGGAGCATTGCCCGACGCGGCGATCTACGGCGACGAGGGAGCCGACACCCTGGGCCACGTGGCCAGGGTGTCGGGTGGGCTTCACCTGCCTTTCATGCAGGCCCTGGGGCTGGGCAACCTGCACTCGATAGAGGGCGTTCCACCGGCCGCCTCGCCCCGCGCCCTTTTCGGACGCATGTCCGAGGCCTCGATCGGAAAGGACACCACGACGGGCCACTGGGAGCTCGCTGGGCTCGTGCTCGAAAAGCCTTTTGCCCTGTTCCCCCACGGGTTCGCGAGGGAGATCACGGACGAGCTCGAGAGGCTCACCGGACGCGGCATCCTGGGCAACAGGGCAGCCTCGGGCACCGAGATCATCGAGGAGCTGGGGCCCGAGCACATGGCCACGGGCAAGCTCATCGTCTACACGAGCGCCGACTCGGTTCTCCAGATCGCCGCTCACGAGCGGATCGTGCCTGTCGGCGAGCTGTATGCGGCCTGCGTCGCGGCACGCGGCCTGTGCGACGGACTCGACGTGGCGCGGGTCATCGCCCGGCCCTTCGTGGGCGACCCCGGCGCCTTCAGGCGCACCTACAACCGCCGGGACTTCTCCATGAAGCCGCCCGCGCCCACCATGCTCGACATGCTCCTGGCGGCCGGCGTGGACGTCACCGCCGTGGGCAAGATAGAGGACATCTTCGCGGGCCAGGGCATCGCCCGCTCGGTGCACACCGAGGGTAACGACGACGGCATGCGAAAGACCCTCGGGATCGTCAGCGCCGGCGCACCCGGCCTCGTGTTCGTCAACCTCGTGGACTTCGACATGCTCTACGGGCACCGCAACGACGTCGCGGGGTACGCACGGGCGCTCGAGGCCGTGGACGCTTTCTTCCCTTTTCTCGAGGCGATCCTCGGCCCCGAAGACCGGGTCATCGTCACCGCGGACCACGGGTGCGACCCCACCTGGCCGGGCACGGATCACACACGAGAGTACGTGCCCGTCCTGGTGTTCGGCCCGGGCCTGACCGGCAAGGACGTGGGCCTGCGCGCCACCTTCGCCGACGTGGCCTGCACGGTCCTCGCCCTGTTCGGTCTCGCTCCCATGCCCAGAGGCACCGTCATCGACGGGGCGCTATCCTGACCGCTCGCCTGTCGAACGGGCTTTTTGGAGGCGGTGGCCTCCCTGGCGAATCGTGTTATGATCGATGGCGTGACGCAGGTCAAGACAGCCTCCCTCGCTCTCGCGCTCGTGACGGTCGCGGGTTGCTACCGGAGCTATGCCAGGCAGGCCGTGGACGACGCGGCCACGGACACGGTCCTGGACTTCGCCATCGACCCGGGTGTCGACGGCCTCGAGGAGTGCCACGACCGGACCTTCGATGTGAGCCAGGGCCACCCTGACGTGCTCATCCTCATGGATCGCAGCAACAGCATGGCAAGCGAGTTCTGGAGACCGGCCAGCGCGGCGGTCGAGGACATCACGGGTATCTGGGACGGCCAGATCGCCTTCGGCTTTGCCGTGTTCCCTTCCACCCTGTGCTCCTACGGTGCCTTCATGTGCATCCCCACGACGTCGGTGGACGTGCCGCCCACCCTGGGGACCTCCGGCGATATCTCCATGGCGCTCTCGGACGCCTGCTGCTGCGGGGGCACGCCCCTGGCCGAGAGCCTGGAGTTCGTGGGCCGCTACCTGGGCAGCCTGCACGATGGCCGGCCGCACCACGTGCTGCTCGTGACGGACGGGGCGCCCAACTGCAACCCCGACCTCGACCGCTCGACCTGCACGTGCACCGGCGACACCTGCTCCACCTACGACACCAACTCGCTCAACTGCCTCGACGACCTGCGTGCCGTGGACGCCGCGTCGGGGCTCTTCGCCGCCGGCATCCCGCTCCACGTGCTCGGGATCTCGGAGGCCGCGCTGTACTGGTCCTGGGTCATGGACGACCTGGCCAGCGCCGGAGGCACCGGGAGGGCCGTGCTGGCCGAGGAGCCGGGGGTCGTGCACGAGGCCATGGAGAGCATCGCCGGCGACGTGGCTCCGTGCCGCTTCGAGCTCATCCCGGGAGAGGTCGTGGACCCCGCGGACACGACCTTCTACGTGGACGGCGTCCCGGTGGAGTGGGATCCCACGCACACGAACGGATGGGACTGGTTCAACCCCTGGACCGTGGACTTCCACGGCCCGGCGTGCGATCTCATCGTCGAGGGCGGCGTGGACACGGTCACGGCACGCATCAACTGCGAGGCATGAAGCCCATACGGAGAATCGGCAGGGTCCCTGGCGCGCGAGGCTCAGCGGGTGGGAAGCTCGATGAGGAACGTGGTGCCGTCCGGGGTTGACTCCTCGACGCGGATGGACCCTCCGTGCTCCAGCACGATCTTCTTGGTGATGGCCAGGCCCAGGCCGGTGCCCTCGGATCGCGTGGTGTAGTAGGGCGCGAACACGTCGCTCACGTGTTCGGGCGCGATGCCGGGGCCCGTGTCGCTCACGCGGATGTGCACCACGCCCGGCCCGTCCGTCGCTGTGCGCACGCTCACCCGCTGGTCCCTGCCGGCCTTGCGCTCGATGGCCTCCACGGCGTTGTGGACCAGGTTGTCCACGACCCGGCGCAGCATGGTGGCGTCGATGTCCACGACGACGGGGGCACCGGCCGTCTGCACCTCGAGCTCGATGCCCTTGCTCCGCGCGTAGGACGTGAGCGAGGGGGTCACGTCCGAGATGAACTCCCCCAGGTCCATGGGACGAGGCGTGACGCGCGGCAGCCTCGCGAAGCTCGAGAACTCTCCGGTGAGCCTGCGCAGCACCGCGATCTCCTCCTCCACGATCTCGTAGGATTCCTCGATCACGGCCTTGAATCGCGGGTCGTCGCCCTTGTAGGTGGACCGGATCTCCTGGATGGCGAGTTGGATGGGCGTGAGCGGGTTCTTGATCTCGTGGGCGAGCCTGCGCGCGAACTCCTGCCAGGCGCTCACCCTCTGCAGGTACTCGATGCGCTCGCGACCCTGACGGATCTCGCTCACCATCCGGTTGAACGCCGAGGCGAGGTCCGTGAGCTCGTCACCCACCGGATCCTGTACAGTGACCTCGAGATCGCCTCGTCCCACCTGCTCGGTGGCCCGACCCAGAAGGCCGATCCTGCGGCCGAACCTGAGGGAGTAGAGGAAAACGGCCGTGCCCACCAGAAAGGAGACGGCCCCCACGGTGATCAGGTAGAACCAGACGAACCCCAGGCGGAAGTCGTCCGTGTTGCGCTGGAAGGTCTGGAACGTCTCGAGCACCCGGCCGGCCTCCTCGAACTCATCGAACAGCGACCACGGCACGGCGTAGATCTCCTCTATCCGTGCGGCCGTCCCGTCGACCTCGACCTGCACCTCGAAGCGGCGCCATCGATCCTCTGGGTACATGTCCTCTGGCCTTCCGACGTGCACGGGCCCCGTCGGCGCCTCGGCGACCACGGTGAAGGAAAGGGCCTCGGGCTGCTCCTCGAGCATCTTCTCGAGCACCCCGGCGACCGAGGCGGCATCGCCCGTCCCGAGGGCCCTCACGAGCCGGTGGTCGCGTCCGTGGCCCTCGGCCGCTGCGCGGAAGCACCGCTTCTTGGCGTCGAACAGGTCGCGACGGGACTGCAGCCCGAGCGTGAGCCCGTTTTCCACGTCGTCGTTCAGGGCGATGGCGAGCGCGCGGCTCACGAGCCGGTCGAACACGAACCACGAAGCGCTCATGGTGACCGCCACCGTCAGGACCAGCGATGCGGTGAGCTTGTACTTGATGCGGTTGAGCCTCGCCAGGGGGGATCTCATGGTCACCCGACGGGCTCGTTCGGGATCTCCGGGGCCGGCCCTGCCGGGCGTGGCCGGCGCGCACGGATCGCGCCCAGCACCACCCAGCAGCCGAGCGCGATGTTGAGGATGGCCATGACGGCCATGACGAGGATGAGAGGCGTGCGCGACCCGCGCGCCACGGCGAACGGGCCGATGCGCTCCCATCGGGGCTCGGACGAAGGGGCCGGGCGGGTGGGAGAGAACACCACGGCCACGGCCTCGGGCTCGACCCCGGCCACGGCGCCGGCGACGAGCTCCTTCACCTGCTCCTCGGTCACGGATGGCTTGCCGGTGTGGCGGACGAGGACAGAGGCGGTCGCTCCTGCAGGCGCGGGATCGTGGGCGAGGATGCCCGGCCGGACAGGGGCAGGGGCGATGATGACGCTGGCATGGACGACGCCGTCGAGGCGCGAGATGGCGGCCGCTATCTCCTCTCCCCTGGCCACGTCCTCGCGCAGCTTCTCGCGGCTCGCTGAAGGCACGATGGAGGCCTCCTCGAGCAGGGCCGCGAAGCCTCCGGGCTTGGCCCTGGGAAGTGCCAGGCTCTCCGTGATCTCCCTGGCGCGCTGGGCCTCGGGCGCGGGCACGTGCACCGCCCATGTCCTGTCACGGCCGCTGGTCGTGGACTTCTTGGCGGCCGGGATGCCGGAGCGCTCCAGCGCGGACACGATGCGGTTCGCCTCGGCCTCGTCGAGATCGCCCACCAGCCGCGTCGTGCAGGACGAAAGGACGAGGGCCAGCGCGCAGGCGAGGATCCTTGTTCGGTGCCTGTTCACGTGAAAGACCCCCGCACGGGTTCTAGCCGACGTTGAAGAAGAACGTGGCGCCCATGCGCGGCGCGCCGAACTTGGGGAACTTGATCTTCTTCATCTTGCTGGCCACGCAGCTCTGGAGCTCGCTCGATCCTCCGCTCGTCACCGTGACGCCCTGCACGGCGCCGGAGCTGCCCTCTATCGCGAACTTGAGCGATACCTTCTTCAGGCCGGGATCCTTCTTGAGCTCGGCGTAGATGCACGGGTAGATGACCTTGCCCTGGCTGCTCATGACGGAGTTGACCTGGCCCTGGGAGAGCTGTGTCTGCCCGCCGTCGCCTGCGACGTCCCCCAGGTTCACCGCCTGGTTCATGTAGTCGTCGTAGCTGCCGGTACCACCACCACCACCACCTGCTCCTCCTCCCTTGCGCTTGCCGCCCCTCTTGCTCTCCTTGTCCTGGAGGATGCCTCCCTGTCCCATGTCGATCTTGAGATCGCCGGAGGCGATGAGCTCGTCGATGTCCGCCTCGTCCTCGTCGACCGAGCGGGTGATGGCGCGCACGGCGAAGATGGACCCCACGATGAGGCCGATGGCGCCTATCACGATGAGCACCACGAGAGCCTTGGCCACACCGCCTCGCTTCTCCGCCTTGTCCGACTGCTCCAGCGCGGCCTGCTCCTCCTGCTTGACCTTCTCCACGCGTGCCCGCTCCACCATGTCCTTGAACTGGTCGCTCTCGCGCAGCTTGCAGCGGATGCCCGTCTCGATGTCCTGGATGAGGTGGTGGCCCTCTACCTCCCAGCGGACGATCATCTGGACCACCTCGCGGGTGCGGAACGGCCCGTGGTCCATCTTGTCCTTGGTGACCATCCACTTCTCGGTGTCCCTGTCGTGGACGCTGGACATGATGGCGTCCAGGTTCAACGGGCCCAGGCTGGGGCGGTGGTCGTCGTTGACCGGCCTGGCCGTCTCGAGATCGGGCAGGCCAGGGCCAGGCGCCGGCCGTGGTGGTGGTGGTGGCTGATGCCCCACGGGTGGAGGCGGTGGGGCGTGCTTGAACCCGGGCCCCGGCAAGGGGGGCATTGTCAGGGGACGGTCCACGTCGATCTCGATGTCCAGCCCCGCCGGCTCGGCCGGCGCGGCCGCCGCATCCCCATCAGGGGTCGCGAGGGATGCGGTCCGCTCCACGAGCGATGCCAGGTCCTCCTTGAGCTCCGAGACGTTCTTGTAACGGTTCGCAGGCTCGGGATCGATGCAGCGCGTCACGATGGAGTCCATCTCGGCAGGCAGATCCGGCCTGAGAGCGCCGACGCGCGACGGTGGCCCGGCAGGGATCTGGCCCGTGAGCAGCTCGTTGAGAAGCACGCCCACACTGAACACGTCCGCACGGCCCGTGACGACCGTGGAGCCCGCGCGGATCTCCGGCGCCCAGTAGGCATGCGACCTCTCGGGCACTGCAGCGCGCAGCTGGGGCACGCCGTAGAAGAGCCTGGAGAGCGGGAACTCGCCCACCTTCACGCGGCCGGCATCGGAGACCATGATCGTCTCCGGGCTGAGAGATCCGTGGATCCGCGTGGCGTGGGCGAACTGCAGCGCGTTGCACACGTGCGCCACGAGGCTGTAGGCGCCCCTGAGCGAGAACGGCTGCCCCTCGGACGCGTGCTCGATCATGACCGCCCTCAGGGTGCGGCCCTGCACGTGCTCGCCGGCGATGTAGTAGGCATCTGGCGAGAGCTGCCCCATGCCGAACACCGTGGTGATGTTGCGGTGCGTCAGCTGGGAGGCGGAGCGCATCTCGGCCTTGAAGCGCTCGATGAGTGCGGGCGTGGGAAGGGAGGTGGCCCCGATGGCGTGGATGCACACGGGCCGCTCTCCCCGGGCGTCCGTGGCCAGGTAGTACTCGCCCACGATGGCGGGGCCCAGGAACCCCTCGATGGTGAATCGATCGGCGACGAGGGTGCCCTTCTGCAGGTACTTGCCGCCTGGCTCGAGACCGCCAAAGCTGTCTGTGTGGGATCCCATGGGATCTGTTTTTTACCAGAAGGGTCAGTGGCCAGCAACAGATACAGCGTCAACCCCGGCGGCGGGCCTTTCTCTTGGACCAGCCCAGGAGGGTGAGGGGACGGTCGGAGATCCTCATGGAGATGCGCTGCGACGGACGCACGGCGATGGTCAGGTGCGGGCCGTCCAGGTACAGCCTGGCAGGCTGCCACCTGTTGACGATGACGATCTGCTGGGTGGGGCGAACCAGCCCCGAGACGAGCTCCAGGCGTGTCTTGGGACGGTGGATGGGCTCGCGCACCACCCACTGCAGGTTGCGCGACGAGGAAGCCAGGACGCGACCACCGGCCGCCCGCATGGCCGCGGTGGATCCCGCGGCCGGCCCCACCCAGACGCCGCTCGACATCTGGTCCTCGCGCCGGCCGTTCACGCGAAGCACGTAGCGGGTGGTCACGGCCGGATTCGGGTGGGAGAACAGGGCCTCGTTGAGGACCTTGTCGTGGGCCAGCCTCTCGCCGATGTACACGCTCATGCGCCAGAGCACGGTGCTGGCCAGGGTCCCTTGCACGAGCGCGGCGAGCTTCTCGTGGACGTCCGCGGCGTCGGCGCCCGTGAGGTAGCCGGCGCTGTGTCTCGACGATCTGACCCCCAGCATGGGCGTGTCGTCGACGTGGTGGGAGGCGTGGAGCACGGTCCCGTCGCCGCCCGCAGTCACCACGGCGTCGTAGCGGGCCGTGCGGACCCCGTCCATGGACTCGACGAAGCGTGCAACGATCCCGAGGTCACGCACGGCCGCCCGCAGGATCCCGAGCGTCACGTGGTGCTCTTCGTGGGCCTCCACGATGCGCTCGTACCAGCCGTCGCCCCTCAGGGCGAGCCTCGAGAGCCCGTCTTCTCCCATCTCGCCAGCGAGCTGGTCGTGGGTCGTCACCCGCGAGAGCACGAGGATTCGCATGCGGGCCCGTGCCATGAGAGGCATTCTGGTTCAACGGCTCGCGGACATCAAGCCCCATGATCACGGGGATTTACCAGAAGTCACTGAGGGTTCGGGGTGGTCGCTCGCTTGACCCGTACCCGGCCGTGGACTACTATCTCGTATCCCGTTTTATTGAGGCTCGATTTCAAGCAAGAGCAAGGAGAGATGAAAACATGAAGAGAATGGTCATCATGACACTGGCACTTCTCGCCATGGGCCCGGCTCTGGTCGTGGGTTGCGGCGAGAAAGACGGCACGGATCCGCTGCCGACCGAGTGCGACACGCCCGTTGTCGAGGCTACCTTCGTCATGGACTCGCTGATGATCCCGGACGAGGACGTGGGCTTCGATCTGGACGACGAGAACACCCAGTGCGACTCCGGCTGCATCAACGACGGCGAGAACGGCGTGGACAACCGCCTCGGCGCCGTGCTCGACGGCATCTCGGACAGCATGGGCGAGGACTTCAACGCCAACGACGAGCTGGCCGCGCAGATCGAGGAGGGCGGGCTGCTCATCATGTTCCGCCTCACCGACGTGTGCAACTTCAACCGCGACGGCGGAGTGGACCTTCTGGGCTACATCGGCCTGGACACGGACGATCCCGAGGACCCGACGGACAACTTCTCTGGCACCGAGCCCCTCGACGTGGACTCCAGGAGCCTGACCGGGAGCGGCACGGACCTCGGCTCGCCCCTCATCTCCTTCCCCGACGGGTCCATCGACCGCGGCCAGTTCAACGCAGGGCCTTCGGTGTTCAACCTCGACGTGCCCATCTCGGACTCCACCCTGCACCTGGCCGTGCAGGAGACCCGGGTCCGGTTCGACTTCGATCCCGAGCCGGCCGACGTGGGAGGCGATCAGCTCAACGGCGGGCTGATCAACGGGTTGCTCGGCGGCTACGTCCTCGTCGAGGATCTGGCGGACGCCCTGCAGGAGTTCGCTTCCGAGCTCGGCGACATCGACCCGGCCACGGTCATGAACATCGTGGTCAACCAGGCGGACATCGACCACGTGCAGCCGGGCCCCACGGACGATGCCTGCACCGAGGACTCCGATTGCCCCGTGCCGTGGCGCACCTGCGGCTCGGGTGGCGTGTGCGTCGAGCCGCCCGACAGGATGGACGCCATCAGCCTCGCCATCCAGTTCACCGGCGTGAGCGTCGATTTCACTGGCGAGATCATCACACCGGCTCCCTGAACCACCTCTCTTTCGCACCTGCCCCCGGTCTTTTCCGTGAGGTCAGGCGCTGGCCAGCCACGTGCGCAAGGGCTCCGTGATCGCGTGCGGGACCGAGGCGAGATCCGCTGTGCGGGTGCAGCCTGTCAGGTGCGCGGCCAGCCTGAGCTCGCGCAGGACCTGGCTCAGGTGGCGCTCCAGCCCCTCCTCGCCCTGTGCGTCCAGTGCCCTCACGAGCGGCAGCGCCATGCCGGCCATGCGGGCGCCCAGCATCATCGCCCTGGCCACGTCCAGGCCCGTGCGGATGCCGCCGCTGGCCAGCACGCCCTCGATCCCCTCCTGGCGCGCCCAGCCCAGGCAGGCCGCCGTGGGCATGCCCCAGCGGGAGAACGTCTCGGCCAGCGCGTGACCGTCCTTGTCCGATCGCAGGCCTTCCAGCCTGACCCAGCTCGTGCCCCCTGCTCCTGCCACGTCGATGTGCTCGATGCCCGTGCCCGCCAGGATGCCGAGCTGCTTTCGGGTGAAGCCGTTGCCCACCTCCTTGACGATGACGGGGTGGCCCAGCTCCCTGCGCAGCCTCGTGATGGCGGACGTGACGTCCACGGGCTGGCGGTCACCCTCGGGCTGCAGGGCCTCCATGGCGAAGTTCACGTGCACCACCAGGGCGTCGGCCCGGCAGCGTTGCACCATCCAGGCCAGCCTCTCGACGGGCGTGAGGCCCACCTGGGCGAGGCCTATGTTGGCCATGATGGGGATGTCCGGGGCCTCGTCGCGCACGTCGAAGGAGTCGGCCCTGGCCTCGTCTTCGAGCATGGGCCGGCCGCTGCCCAGCGCCAGGGCAAGGCCCATGCGCTGGCACACCCTGGCAAGGGCCCTGTTGATCTCACCCGAGCGTACCGGCCCACCCGTCATGGCCGATACGAAAACGGGCGCCGCGACGCGGGTGCCCAGAAAGACAGCGCTCGTGTCCACGTCCTCGGGAGCCACCAGAGGGAACCGGTCGGGCAGGGGCTCCACGCACTCGAGCAGGGTGGTCCGGTCCGGAGGGTAGAGCACTGGCGATGGGTCGAGGGCCGTGCACAGCCTGAGGTGATCGAGCTTGCGGGTGTCGTCGGACATGTCGCGAGTATGCACGACAGGGGCACCGGGATGCAACGCGGCGCGGATTTGACACGGGGTATCGATGAAAGCTACCATCCACTTCTCCATGGGTGGCAAAATGAGTGAAGACAAGGACGAGCCCAAGCCTCCGGCCGTGGTGGACGACGAGGACGGTGCCGATAGGCGCAAGCACGCGCGGGTCAAGGCCAAGCTGCACATGGTCTTCGAGGACGGGCGGACCTCGATAAAGACCAGGGTCGTGGACATCAGCCTGGGCGGCGTGTTCCTCGAGATGGAGAAGCCTCCCGAGGCCGGCACGGAGATCCGCCTCACGCCCATCTTCCCCAACCAGTCGCCCGATCAGAAGATGGAGCCCATCAAGGGCCGGGTCGTCAGGGTGGTGGAGTACGACCTGGAGAACTTCCCGCAGTCCAGGGGAGGCATCGGCGTGGAGTTCTCGGACGTCTCGGGCAGCGAGCAGAGCTTCCTCTCGTCCATCTTCCGCAAGGGCATCAAGGACCTCAAGGACGACGATACCGACGAGGAGGACGACGAGGCCTCCCGTACCGGGGAGTGGTCCCAGGTCGCCCGGGAAGCCGTCGACAAGGACGGAAAGGACAGCTGATCCTGCCCGGCCACCCTGTTGCGAACACAGCACGATTGTGATAACAGAAGCGGTCCTGCGTGTAGCTGCGCCCAAGGAGAGATCATGGCGACCCCCAAGAAGAACCCCAAGGCCAAGAAGAGGCAGATCAAGACCCCTCTCTCGGTGGTGACCAAGCAGTTCGGCTCCAAGGAGGCGCTCGTCAAGGAGATCGAGAAGCTCACAGCAAAGAAGGACCTTCTCTCGGACAGGTTGTCGGACAAGGGCCTCGAGAGGGTGAGCAACGAGAAGCTGCTCAGGCTCCACCGCCTGATCACCGAGGTGCAGGGCAAGTTCGCGGGTCGCGGTGCGCTCGTGGACGCCTACCTGGAGCTCAGGGGGCGCTCCAAGGACGATCCCTACCGCCAGAAGCTCATGACCTACACCCTGGGCAGGGTCTACGACATGTACCGCGTGGCCCTGCGCAAGGCCAAGGTCAAGGCCCGGCCCGCCAAGGCGTGATCGCGCCTTCCGTGAGAACGCATCTCGCCTTGACCATCGCAGTGCTCCTTGCCGCATTCGGGATGGCTGCGGGTTTCGGCCATCCTGGCCACTACCACGAGCCGAGCCCGGCCAAGGTATCCGACCTCGAGGCTCTGGCCTGGGAGGTCCTCGAGTCCGAAGTGGGAGAGGGCTTCTTCACCTCGGAAGGCGCCATGGTGTGGGCCGCCCGGGACCTGTGCGGGCTCGTCGGGAAGGCCGGCGGCGACGGCTCGGACCACGAGCTGGACGGACGCATGGTGGAGCAGGCGCTGCTCGCGAGGGGCGTCACGGACAGCCGCGCCGAGCCGTTCGCGGCAGGTGCCACCAGCCCCGGCGCGGTGGTCGAGGTGTTTAGCTCCCACGTGAGCGGCGATCCTGCCCGCTACTCGGGCCGGATCGTGGGGATCGGGACCAGCGAGCACGAGGGCCGGCACATGCTCTGCGCCATCGCTGTCGAGAGGGGGGTCGAGCTGGAACCGTTCCCCCGCTCCCTGGATCTGCCCGGATCCGCCGTCCTCGAGGGCATAAGCTCGCCGTCGGTGTCGTCGATGAACGTGCTCGTGGCGTCGCCGGACGGCGACGTGGTCGACATGGCGCTCGCGCCGTCGGGCTTCTCGGTGACCTTGGACATGACCGGAGGCCAGGGCGTCTACATGATCGAGCTCGTCGGTGACGAGGGCGCCGGCTCGGAGATCATGAACCTGTTTCCCGTGGTGGTGGGCAAGGCCGGCGGGGTGGCCAAGGTCGTGCTCTCCGTGCCCTGGCGGGACGGGCCGTCTCGCAACGCGTGGATGCTGTTCGACCTCGTCAACGCCCACCGCGTGGAGCACGGCCTTCTGGCCCTGTCCCCGGATCCGGACCTCTCCGGGGCCGCGCTCTCGCACTGTCGCGACATGCGGGACGCGGGCTACTTCGGGCACGTCTCGCCCACGATGGGAGACGTGCAGCAGCGAACCTCCTCGATACCGGGCATCGCCAGCGTGGCCGAGGCCATGGCCCTGGCCATCTCGCCGGCCAGGGCGTTCAAAAACCTCGTGTCCTCTCCGGTGCACGCGGCCGTTCTCCGATCTCCAGGGATGACGGCCATGGGAGTGGGCAAGGTCGAGACACCCGACGGCATGCTGTTCACGGTGATCGTGGCCAGCCGACCCTGAACGTCACCCGCTCGAAGACAGGTCGTCCAGGTCCTTCTGCAGCGCCGTGACCCGCTCGAGCACGTCCATGCCCGCCGTTCGCCCCAAAGCCGAGATGGCTCGCGAGAGCCTCTCGTGGGAGAGCGTGCCCATGACCGATGTCCACCCCTCGATGACGGCGTCCATCTGGCTCTCCTCGACCACCGAGTTCACGAGCCCCAGCTCCAGCGCCCGCGCTGCGTCCAGCTCGACCCCGGTGAGCCCGAGCCCGAAGGCGTGCTTTCTCCCTATGCATCCCTCGACGAGGGCATGGACCATGAGCGGGTAGAGCCCGGAGCGCATCTCGGGCGTGAAGAACCTGGCTCGCGGGCTCGCCACGGCCAGGTGGCATGCCGCCACCAGGCCCACGCCGCCGGCCACGGCCGGCCCCTGCACCCTGGCCACCACGGGTAGAGGCGACGTGATGATGGCCCTGATGGCCATGGCGTATGTGCGCAGTCCCGTACGTCCCGACCCTCGGTCGCACTCCCTGATGTCTGCCCCGCCGCAGAACGTGCTGCCCTCGGCCGCGAGCACGATGCAGCGCAGGGCGGGGTCTGCCGCGTGCCGTGCCAGCCCCTGCACGAGGCCTTCCACGGTGGGCCCGTCGAGCGCGTTGCGGCGCTCGTGGCGGTCAAGGACGAGGTAGCCCGCCAGGCCGCGGATCTCGATGCGCACGGGGCGCTTCGGGTGTGTGTCCATCCGGACAGGACCCATAGCACGAGCGGCCGGTGCCCTGTCAACGAGCCAGGACCATGCCAGAACCCATCCTTGACTCCGGGCAGGTCCTCCTCTATCTATTCAGCTGCACGAAGGGAGGATTCCCATGTCCAGGATCCGTTGTTCATCGGTCATCGCCTTTGCCGCCCTCGTGGCCATGGCGCTCATCATGGCGTCTCCGCGCGCCCACGCGGTCAAGAACGTCGATCCCATGGGCAAGGGGCTCGTGGGGCTCATGATGCTCTCCGGAGAGCTGGTGCTGAGCATCGAGGCCCTGGCCGGTGTGCGAAACCCCTGGGCGCTGGCAGTCCCTACCGTCGTGGCCGCTGCCGGAGGCGCCGTGGGAGGCTACTTCATCGATGCCAAGGTCAAGAACTCCGGCGCGTCCGTGGGCCTGCTGGCCGGCGGCATGGCCCTGTTCTTCCCGTCCATCATCATCGCCGTGGCCAAGACCAGGTACGTCTCGGAGAAGGACCTGGCCGAGGACGTCTCCGTCACGGTCAAGGACGAGGAGGCCACCCCGACGCCGCCACCCCCCGAGGAGGGCACGTCCGCCATGCTCGAGCTGGGCCCCTCTGGCGTGGCAGTGACCGTGCCCGCCCTCCAGGTGTCAGGCCTGTACTCCGACGAGGAGCTCATGTTTTTGGCCCGGAGCCAGGGTGTGGAGTACCGCGTGTCGGTGCTCGACGTGGCCTTCTAGCCGCTCTCGTCCCTCTAGTCCCCGTAGACGCGTCCGGCGCAGGAGGCGCCTTGCTCGTTCGACGACAGCGAGAGCGTGAACACCGAGGTGCTGGATGGGCAGGCCAGAAGCGTCTCGCCCTCGGCCTCGAACGTGGCCCCGGATCCCGCACTCGCCAGGGTCAGAACCACGGTCGCCTCCTCCTCGCATGCGCCGATGATCAGATAGCAGTGAGGCGGTCCCTGCAGGACGACGCTGCCCAGGGTGACCGGCTCGGTGCCCGCCTTGCCACCCATGGCAGGCCCCAGCGGGACCATTCCCCCCGCCTGCGCCGAGGCGATATCCTCGATGGCAGCGTCGAGCGATCCACCCGGGACGAGAGAGCTGCTCGTGCAGACCGGTCCCACCTGGGGACCCAAAGGTGGCGCAAAGCCCAGGGCAGCAGGACAGGGCTGTACGGCCGCCGGCACGGGGGGAGATGACACGGGTGGGGGGAGGGCCGGCAAGGCGTCGATCCTCGCGTCGGCCGTTTCGGCCGTGCCCTCGCCGGTGAGGCGGTGCTTGCCGTTGCACGTTGCCGTGGCCATGCAGAGCGACAGCAGCAATCCCGTGATCGCAGGGCCGTTCATGCGGCCTCCCGTGGGGGGTGGTCGAAGCGCAGGTCGCTTCAGACGGCGACGACCTGCTTGATCTCCGGGACCTTGGACCGGATGACGCGCTCCACCACGGCCGCCAGCGTGAACGCTGCCGAGGGGCAACCCGAGCAGGCTCCCTTGAGCCTGACGAGCACCTTGTCGCCCTCGATCCCGACGAACTCTATGTCGCCGCCGTCCATCTGCAGCCTGGGCCGGATCTCGTTGATGACTTCCTTGACCTTGTCTTCCATGGCATGACATCCATAAGCGCCTTCCGGGGACCTGTCAACAAGCCATGATCGCGGGCGATGGGGCCTCGCCACCGCCCTACTGGAAGAACCAGAGCTGGTAGAGCACCACGGAGCCGTCGCCCTCGTACTCGAAAGTGATGGTGTTCTCGCCCTCGACGATGTGACGGGCGGGCAGCAGGCTCTCGGGCTCGGCGTAGATCTGCGATGGCGAGAGCCTCCACTCGCCCACCTTCTCGCCGTTGACCGAGATGTAGAGGCGGCCGGGAAGATCCGTGACCTCGATGCGTCCCGCGATGGTCGTGTCCTTCTTGGCCGGCAACGTCACGGTGAACGACTGCTCGGGCAGGCTGAAGGAGGAGCGGCGGCCGCCGTCGGCCACGACCGGCCCCCATCGCAGCTTCTTGGCCTCCTCCATGGTCCTGGGCGGTTCCTGGCCCGGCTCCGGGTAGGGGTAGGCGCCGTAGGTCGTGGTGGGCGGGCCGAGGTAGAGATGGGCTCTTTCGCTGTCCAGGTCGGCCACGTCCATGCGGTCCGCGAGGGTCAGGCCCGCCGCGTGCGGGAGCGTGGGAGTGTGGCCGCGGCCCAGGATGGACCAGTCGGCCTTGTAGAGGCTCTTCTCGTCCGCGCCGCAGATGGTGTTGTCGCGCAGGGTGATGGACACGATCTTCTGGGTGAAGATCTCCTCGTAGAAGAACCAGTCGGGGTAGATCGCGAAGAAATCGGGCCTCTCGTGGGGCTGCATGTTCTCGAACCTCTCGTAGAGGCTGCCCGGGCCCGAGCGGAACCAGATGCTCTGTCCCTCCGTGGCGAGGCCGAGCACGTCGAAGGTCCGCCTCCCCCCGAAGTAGGGTATGGCCCCCGCGTCGTTGATTCCCACCAGGGCGTCGTCGGGGAGGATGTCGTGCACGATGCGGGCCATGCGGATCTGCTGCTCGTAGATGTTCTTGGCGTTCATGCCGTAGGAGTCCATCCAGCGAGGGAGGCTGAGAAGCGACACGAGCAAGAACCACGGGATCATGGCGACGGCGGCGAAGCGCCACCTGTCGGTCGCCGTGCGCACGATGAAGACCACGCCCGCTGCGGCCCAGAGAAGGTAGATGTGGTAGAAGGGCATCTGGTAGCGGAAGTGGTGATCGTCGCTGCTCAGGCTCAGCATGGTGGACAGGCTGCCCACGAAGAACCACAGCGCGCTCAGCCAGGCGAAGCCCGGCCTGCGATCCCTCGCCTCGCGCACGAGCGCGGGCACCAGGCCGACGAAGAACAGCGGTGTGAGGAACAGCGGCGAGCCGTCGTAGAAGTAGAACCCCGAGTACAGGCCCGTGGCCACCTTGGCGATGTTCTGGGTGGTCAGGTTCACGAGCATGTACAGGGTCATGGAAGGCTCGTAGAAGTAGGACTTCTGCATCATGCCCGCCGAGCCGAAATGCCCGGTGCTGGCCCAGGTGATCACGAGCCAGGCGAGGCCGGGCGCGGCCACGCCGAACCACGGCAAGAGCCTGCGGCCGGCCCGGCGGTCGTGCGCCACCAGGGGACGGGCCACGATGAGGCCGGCCAGCATGAGCGAGAGGAACAGGCCCTCGGGCCTGAGCACGCTCATGATGGACGCCCACACGATGAGGTGCGTGCGCCACCTGGGACGCGCCGCCTCTTTCTCGTCGAAGTAGGCGTGCGCAGAGACCAGGGAGGCCATGATGACCACGCCGAAGAGCGGGATCTCCATGCCGCTCAGGTATCCCCAGAAGAGAAAGCCGCTCGAAAGGAACAGGGCCCCACCGAAGACCCCGGCCCAGGGCACGTCGCCCCCCGTGACACGACGGACGAGGTCGACCATGAGGAAGAACGATGCCACTGCGGCGCCCACTCCCAGAAGGAACGCCCAGAGCACGAGCATGTCGTCGGCGAACCCCAGGCCGTAGCCGACGGCGAGCACGAACGGGTAGAGCGGGCAGGTGGCCGCCGACGAGAATCCGCCTCCCGGGGTCCACTCCATGATGTGGCCGGATGCGATGTTGCGGGCGAAGTTGAAGTAGATGAACGTGTCGTCGAGCGGCATGCTCATGCCGCCCTGCGTGTAGTGCAGCATGGCGCCGAGAAAGCACATCGCGACCAGTATCGTCAGGGGGATCCCGGCGTAGGCGGCCTTGTGCCAGAGGCCGACCCTCGTTTCCTTGGCGATCGCCGGCCCATCCTTGATTTCTCGATTCGTTTCCATGGCTCTCGAGGTTCATATCACCATGCCAGGCCTCCCGGCAACGAACAACCTCTCCGGCATCGAGGACGCCTCGCAGGAAAATTTGCTTTTGTCGACGACGAGTTTATATTCTGCCCCGCAGCCAGGGGGGCCTCTGGTGGACGAGGAGGACCCGATGAGCAAGCGTCACGTGGTGACAGTTTTCGTGCGCAGGGACGAGAAGGTCCTGATCCTCAGGCGAAGCGACAAGGTCGGCTCCTACCGCGGCAAGTGGGCAGGCGTCTCGGGATCGGTGAACGGCGGATCGCCGCTCATGCAGGCCATGAAGGAGCTCGAAGAGGAGACCGGGCTCAAGGGAGCGGACGTGCGCTTCGTCAAGGCGGGTCGGGAGTTCGAGGTGCCCGACGGCTCCATCGGGACCACGTGGGTGGTGCACCCCTTCCTCTTCGACGCGGTCAACCTGGATCATTTCGAGCTGGACTGGGAGCACTCCGAGCACAAGTGGATCCTGCCTCGAGAGCTGGAGCTGTTCGAAACGGTGCCCATGCTCGGCGAGTCTCTCACCCGGGTGTTCTGATCGCCGCCTTTCTCGCCTCCACGACATCATCTATAGTAATGGCCGCGTGACGTTGAACAACACCATCGCGGACGACCGCTTGGCAGGCGCCTCCGAGCTGGCCCGTCGCGCCGTCACACTGCTCGCGGGCCGCGTGGCCGAGCTGGGCAGCCTCGATGCGGTGCGGTCCGAGAAGGAGGCCATCGGTGCGCTCAGGCCCAGCATGGTGGCCATCGATGGGGCTCTCGGCATCTTCGTGGGCGAGCTCGAGAAAGCCCTGGAAGCGGGCATGCCCCTGATCCGGGCAGCAGCAACGGCCCTGGCCGACAGCATGCTGACCCTGGACGGGATCCGGGAGAAGGTGGTCACGGGCACGATAGAGGCCATGGCCCGGAGGCCTCACGGGAGGGTCGTGACCGTGTCGTGCTCGAGCACGGTCATGGCCGTCCTCGACCGCCGCCCACCGCCCGCCCTGCTCGTGGGCGAGGGCAGGCCCGGGCTAGAAGGAAGGAACCTGGCCAGGCGCTACGCCGTGCGAGGAGTGCCCGTGGAGCTGTGCGTGGACGCGGCTTTGCCCGGGCTCTTGCGCGAGACGGACCTCGTGCTCGTGGGTGCCGACGGGGTGCAAGCGGACGGCTGGCTCGTGAACAAGACGGGGACCCGGGCCGTGGCCCTGGCCGCGGGCCGTCTCGGTGCCCCCGTGCTCGTGTGCTGCGAGTCTTTCAAGATCTCGGGCTCGGCCAGGATCCCCCTGGAGGTCATGGATCCTGCGGAGGTGTGGGGGGATGGCCCGGCTCCGGTGAAGGTCACGAACGTCTACTTCGAGAGGATCCCGCCCGGGCTGGTCACCGGCTTCGTCACGGACCTCGGTTTCATCCACCCCGTCGACGGCCCGTGGCCCACGTCCGGCAAGGGAGCCTGAGCTTCCGGCCACCGGCTGGACGACGCCCCCCCGCTGGTGTTATTGGCCCATCATGGAGCAAGACAAGAGCAGCAACGTGGTCTGGCAGGCCGGGCAGGTCGGAAGGGCCGAGAGGGAGGGGCTCCTCGGCCAGAAAGGGGCGACCCTCTGGTTCACCGGGCTGAGCGCGTCGGGCAAATCGACCCTCTCCATCGCCACCGAGCGCATCATGTTCGAGATGGGGTATCTGACCTTCATCCTCGATGGCGACAACGTGAGGCACGGTCTCAACTCCAACCTGGGGTTCTCCCCCGAGGACAGGGCAGAGAACATCCGTCGCATCGGGGAGGTGTCCCACCTGTTCTCCGAGGCCGGCGTCCTCGTGCTGACCGCCTTCATCTCGCCCTACAGGTCCGACAGGGACAGGGTGCGCCGGATGCATCCCGAGGGCAACTTCGTCGAGATCTTCGTGGATTGCCCGCTCGAGGTCTGCGAGACCCGTGACCCCAAGGGCCTCTACAGGCGTGCAAGGGCCGGCGAGATCCCGGAGTTCACCGGGATCTCCGCGCCCTACGAGCCTCCCCTCGCGCCAGAGCTCGCGATCGACACGTCGGCGCTCGACGTCCACGCCTGCGCCGGCAGGATCATCGATTACATCTTGGAGAGAGGGTTCGCGACCAGGCGCTGATCCGGCCTCGCGAGCGTTTGATCCCGCCACGACAAGATCGTACAATTCCGAATGGGTGCCGGGGCGCTGGGTGGGGTCCTGGCATCCACGGGAGAAGCTCGATGTTGCGATGCCTGTCCACCACCTTCTTGTCATTGCAGATCCTCGTTTTGTCCGGATGCGGGATCCTGGACGTGAGCGGCACCCTGTCGGCCGACGGCCTCGATGTGCCCGAGCAGGCGGACACGGCCGGCGACGTGGACGGGCCCGATCCGTCCGATACGCTGCCGCCGGATGCGGACGTGGACATGGATCCGGGGTGTCTGTCCGACGAGGCCTGCTCGGACCACGAGCCCTGCAACGGGGAGGAGACCTGCCAGGAGGACGGCGCCTGTCACGACGGCATGCCCCTGGGAGACGGCGAGGCCTGCGTCACGGCCGCAGGGAACGACGGCGTGTGCGCCTCGGACATGTGCAGGCCCCTGGGCTGCGGCGACGGCGTCCTGGGCTCGGGCGAGGAGTGCGACGACGAGAACTTCATCAACGGCGACGGCTGCGAGGCCAACTGCACGTACACGTGCCACGACGACGCAGATTGCATGGATGCGGATCCCTGCACGGACGAGAGCTGCGAGACGGGCGGCAATGGCCGGATATGCGTGAGCACATTCACCGAGGCCACCTGTGACGACCTGGATCCGTGCACCCGCGACGACACGTGCAACGGCGCCGGGACCTGTGCCGGGATCCCCTACGCGTGCACGGCAGGCCAGTGCGAGCTCACGAGCGCGTGCGACGGCGATGGCGGCTGCACGGTCACCTACGCCCTGCCCGGCGCGGGCTGCGACGACGCGGCGCCCTGCACGAGCGACGACGAGTGCAACGGGGCAGGAATGTGCGCCGGCACGTCCTACGCGTGCACGGCAGGCCAGTGCGAGCTCACGAGCGCATGCGACGGCGACGGCGGCTGCACGGTCACCTACGCCCTGCCCGGTGCGGGCTGCGACGACGCAGCGCCCTGCACGAGCGACGACGAGTGCAACGGGGCAGGAATGTGCGCCGGGACGCCGTACACCTGCACGGCCGGTCCTTGCCAGAATGCGGCCTGCGATGGGTCCGGAGGCTGCACCATGACGCTTTGGCCACCGGGCACGCCGTGCAACGATTCGAACGCCTGCACCCACACGGACCTGTGCAGCGCTGCGGGCGCGTGCGCCGGAACGCCGTACTCATGCATTCCGGGCACGTGCCAGCTCACCAGCGCCTGCGACGGTGCGGGTGGCTGCAACGTGACCTACGATCTGCCGGGTGAGGGCTGCGACGACGAGGATTCGTGCACCTACCCGGACCTGTGCAACGGCTCGGGCATGTGCACGGGCACACCCTACACATGCCCGGCGGGTACGTGCCAGGTGGCCACCTGCGACGGCTCGGGCGGCTGCAGCACGAGCCAGGCGCCCGTGGGCACGGCGTGCAACGACACCAACCCCTGCACGCACACGGATCGTTGCTCCAGCACGGGTACGTGCGCCGGAACGCCGTACTCCTGCGTCCCGGGCATGTGCCAGCTCACCAGCGTCTGCAACGGCAGCGGGACGTGCACGGTCACCTACGCCGGGAGCGGCACCCCCTGCAACGACTCGGTCGCGTGCACGCACACGGATGTGTGCAACGGGTCGGGCACCTGCGCCGGTACGCCCTACTCCTGCGTGCCGGGAACATGCCAGGCCAACAGCGAGTGCAACGGGGCGGGCGGCTGCATCGTCACGTACTCCGGGCCGGGAACCCCATGCAACGATTCGGTGCCGTGCACGCACACGGACGTGTGCAGCGGCGGAGGCACCTGCGCCGGGACTCCCTATTCGTGTACCCCCGGCCAGTGCGAGCTCACGAGCACCTGCGACGGCACGGGCGGCTGCACGAGGACTCCGGCCGGCACGGGCACGGCCTGCGACGATGGCTTCGCATGCACCACCCCCGACAGGTGCGACGGGGCGGGGCACTGCGCCGGGACGCCGGACGATTCGAGGTGCACGCCCGGCCAGATCTGCAGGCCCGCGTGCTTCCCTTCAACCGGGTGCGGCACACCGCCCGGCTCCCTGGTGGTGGACTGCCCGGCCTCGGTCACCAACCCGGCCGATGCGACCTGCAGCATCCACCTCGACACCCTGGCGGGTCAGACGCCCTGTCTGTCCTGCACCACGGAGGTGGGAACCGTCACGCTGTCCGCAGACACGTTCTCGATCGGCGCGGGCTGCACCATGGGATCCTGGTCCCTCGTGAGCGGCAACTTCTGCGTCGATGACGTGGACTCCTGCAACCCGCGCAACGTCGTGGCCTGCTGCGCCACGGCAGGCACCATCCAGGCCACTGTCAACGGTGACTGCAGGCTGCGCAGCGAGCGCGACGAGAACTGCGGCGGCAGCCACGACGAGTGGCAGATCGTGCATGGTTTCGACACCCGGGGCCTGGACAACCTCTCGGTCTGCTTCAACCTCTCGGAGAACGCCGCCACGAGCAACGAGGGGGTGCTCGTCTACGTCGTCGACGGGGGTCATGCGCCGACCCAGGTGTTCTGCCTCAACGGCCCGCCCGTCACGGGCGACACGGGCGTGGACAACCAGGAATGGCCTTACTGTGCGAGCCTTCCTTCCTGGGCGGAGGACAACCCGGAGGTGCTGCTCACCTTCATCGCACACTCCAACGACAACAACCAGGCAGTGTACCTGGACGACGTCGTGGTGAAGGGCATGACCGCCTCGTGCGCGCCCGCGAGGGCGGTGGCCTTCTCCGAGGACTTCGAGCCCTGCCCGGCGACCAACCCCATCCCGAGCGGGTGGAACGGCTGGACGGTGGTCACGGCCTCCGGCAGCGGACCTTCGTGTGGGAATTTCTGCTCGGGAGGTACCCCGGGCGGCGCGCGCGCGGACAACGGCACCTGGACGATGTCACACCCGGTGGACACGTCGGGCCTGGACTCCGACGTGAGGCTCTGCTTCGACGTGGGGGACTCGAACTCGG